>JBAXVT010000004.1:0-52924 GCA_037128715.1 Actinomycetes bacterium | reverse complement strand
AAGCATCTGGATTTTCTAGTGCCCAGGATGTTGCCTCAATAATTTCAGTGAGGTTGTGTGGCGGAATATTGGTCGCCATTCCAACCGCGATACCAGCAGATCCATTAACGAGAAGATTAGGGAAACGCGAAGGAAGAACGGTTGGCTCTTGCGAGCGACCATCGTAGTTAGGGATAAAGTTGACGGTATCTTCATCAATATCGCGCATCATCTCCATCGCTAATGGAGCAAGTTTTGCCTCGGTGTAGCGCATCGCTGCAGCGGGATCATTTCCAGGCGAACCGAAGTTTCCGTTTCCGTCAATCAATGGATAGCGCAGTGACCAGAACTGTGCCAAACGAACAACTGCGTCGTAAATCGCGCCGTCGCCATGTGGGTGGTAATTACCCATGACGTCACCGACGATACGAGAAGATTTGTAATAACCCTTGTCCGGACGATATCCCGCATCAAACATCGCGTAGAGAACGCGGCGGTGAACTGGCTTTAACCCGTCGCGTACATCGGGAAGAGCTCGTCCAACAATGACAGACATGGCGTAATCAAGATAGCTGCGCGCCATTTCCACTTGGAGATCGATCGACTCAATCTTTGAGCCTTCCATACCCTCTTGAAATCTATCTTCCATCAGATATCCAAGAATCGAACGTCTTTAGCGTTGCGCTGAATAAAGCTACGGCGCAGATCGACATCTTCACCCATTAGTACTGAGAAGAGATCATCGGCTGCTGCTGCATCATCGAGCGTAATTTGCGTCAAGATGCGGTGAGTTGGGTCCATGGTGGTATCCCACAACTCTTTAGCTGGCATCTCCCCCAACCCTTTAAAGCGTTGAATTCCATCCTCTTTAGGTAGGCGCTTTCCGGCATCAATTCCAATTTTGATAAACCCATCGCGTTCACGATCACTAAAGGCGTACTGGACTGGCTCTTTGCCGCCCCACTTCAATTTATAGAGAGGTGGTTGAGCGAGATAAACAAAACCATTTTCAATCAATGGACGCATGAAACGGAAGAGCAAGGTGAGAAGAAGGGTACGGATGTGTTGACCGTCGACATCGGCATCGGCCATCAAAATAATCTTGTGGTAACGCAATTTAGCAATATCAAAGTCATCGTGAATTCCAGTACCCAACGCAGTAATCAGCGCCTGCACTTCATTGTTCTGTAGCACGCGGTCGATTCGTGCTTTCTCGACGTTGAGAATTTTCCCGCGGATCGGAAGCACTGCCTGGTAGCGAGAATCGCGACCGCCCTTGGTAGAACCACCAGCAGAATCTCCCTCGACAATGTACAACTCGCATTTTTCCGGTTCGGTCCATTGGCAATCAGCTAGTTTGCCTGGCATGCCGCGTCCTTCAAGCAAACCTTTGCGTGAGCGACTTAAGTCGCGAGCCTTGCGAGCTGCTACACGAGCCGACGCTGCGTCAATGCTCTTGCGAACGATATCCTTTCCTTCACCCGGATTCTTTTCAAACCAGGCGGTGAGATGTTCGTTCATAGCTTTTTGGGTAAATGATTTCGCTTCAGTGTTACCGAGTTTGGTCTTGGTCTGACCTTCAAATTGTGGCTCGCCAATTTTGATAGAGACGATGGCAGTTAGTCCTTCGCGCACATCATCGCCGGTAAGGCGATCCTCTTTCTTACGGATAAAGCCCCACTCCTCGCCGAACTTATTTACAATTGAAGTGAGTGCGGTTCTAAAACCCTCTTCATGTGTTCCGCCCTCCTGAGTGTTGATGGTATTTGCGAAGGTGTACACGCTCTCAGAAAATCCATTGTTCCATTGCATTGCAACTTCAAGTGACATCTTCGTGTTCTTCTCTTCAGCTTCAAAAGAGATGATGGTCTTGTGTTGTTCGCCTTTGGTAAGGTTTAAATGTTTTACGAAATCTACGATGCCGCCTTCATAATGATAGGTAGCGGTCAATGTATTTCCGTTTTCATCCACCCGACCAGGTCGCTCATCGGTCAGCGTTAGGGTTAAACCTTTATTGAGAAATGCCATCTCGCGAAAACGAGCCGAGAGGGTTTCAAAGGAGAAATCTGTCGTTTCGAAGATATCTACCGAAGGCCAGAATGTGACGGTTGTGCCGGTTGTAGTCGCGGCGTCGCCTTTACGGACTGGGGCTTGGGGCACACCTAATTTGTATTCTTGGAACCAGTGAAAGCCGTCGCGACGGACTTCGACCGCTAAATCGGTGGAGAGAGCGTTTACGACGGAGATTCCCACGCCATGCAATCCGCCAGAGACCGAGTACCCGCTGTCGCCAAATTTTCCGCCGGCGTGTAGAACGGTCAACACAATCTCTAAAGCTGGACGTTTTTCGATCGGGTGGAGATCTACCGGGATTCCGCGTCCATTATCGATAACGCGCAGCGCACCGTCGGGCATCAAAGTTACGTTAATAGTGTCGCAATAGCCGGCCAAAGCCTCATCGACTGAGTTATCTACAACCTCATAGACCAGGTGGTGTAATCCACGCTCGCCAGTGGAGCCGATATACATGCCAGGGCGCTTACGGACGGCATCTAGCCCTTCCAGGACGGTGATGGCGCTGGCGTTATATGAACTCTCAGCCATTGCCCCGCCTTTCTGGCCCACTTGAGGGAAATCTGTTAAAACCAATTCTTAGGCGAATATGGCTCCTACAGCCTCAAATCCTAGTGGTAAAGCGAGGATAGAACCAGCCATAAAAAGGCTTGGGTGAACCTCTGAGAGCCTTTTAGCGATTAGCCGTAGGTATCCCTAGGACCCCGAGAATTTCGGATCGTCCTAATACCCTTCTTCCAACTTGGCGCATGGGGTGGAAGGACCACAATCTCCTCCACTAGAGCCCCCGGGGCCGAGTTGGAGATTGTGGATAAGAGGTTAGAACTCATCAGTGTTAACTGGGTGGCCCAAGCGGAAGAGGTCGCCTGGATCGTCAACAACCCGTCAACGAGTGAGATGGGGGTGGAGTGGGAACCAATCTCAGGACCGACTACTTGCAGCCATTCAATAAAGAGTGAGCCCTCTGCAATTCCTTGGCGCCAATCTCGATTTGAAACTAACTCCGAGAGAGCGGCATTTAAAGGTTGTGGGTCATCAATTTTTAAACGTAGGACCTCTTGGTTTTCATTCTGTCGGCTTTTGCGAGAGTTGTCGCGCCAAGTTTTATAAAGCTCTCGCGCTAGATCAACTTTCATGCTTTAACTTAACACTTCCGTTTTTTACATGGAAGGTGGTTCCTTGTAAATCTTTTGGTAAATCTCCTTCTACCGCCACTGTAATAAATGTTTGTTCTGCAGATTTAGCCAATTCAATTAGTTGGTGGCGACGTTCTTCATCTAACTCAGAGAAAACATCATCCAGAATTAAAATCGGCTTCACTCCTTCATGTACTAAGAGGTTGTAAGCAGCAAGCTTGAGAGATAGCGCGATTGACCAGGATTCTCCATGCGATGCATAGCCTTTAACTAAATGTTTTCCAAGGTGAAGTAACAGGTCATCGCGGTGGGGCCCCACAAGGGTAAGGCCGCGATCCAACTCTTGTCTTTGGATTTCTTCCATTTTAGTAACTATTGTTCTGTAATTTTCGTCTGGATCTGTCGAAGGATTTTCGATCGAACTTTTGTAGGTGATGTGGGCGGGTTTATCCGCTGAAATAATGGCGTATCTCTCGGTAAAGAAAGGTTCGAACTCGGTTAAGAGTGAGACGCGAGCGGCGATTATCTCAGCGCCAAATTTGGCGACTTGCTGATTCCAGGGCTCTAGAGAGGCTTGGTTAGTTCGTGTTTTTAAAAGCGTGTTTCGTTGCCGCACCGCTCTCTCGTAATCTGTAATAACTCCAGCCATCCTGGGGGAGCGGAGAATGAGGATTTGATCGATGAAGCGGCGGCGCTCGGAGGGATCTCCGCGCACTAAATCCATATCTTCCGGGGAAAAGTAGATGCATTGAATTAACCCGAAGAGATCTTTCTGACTTCGAATGGGGTTTTGGTTAATACGGGCACGGTTCGCTTTATCTGCATTAATTTCTAGTTCTACTAAAATCTCTCTATCGGGGTGTTGGATAAGGGCGCGCGTATATGCAGCGCTCTCTCCAAGTTTTATTAAAGGGAGATCGCCGGCGGTGCGGTGTGAAGAGAGAAAAGCTAAATAGAGAATTGCTTCAACGATATTTGTCTTACCTTCACCGTTGCGGCCTAGGAATATTGTGATGCCGGGCGTGAGGGGTAGTTCCAACTCACTATAAGAACGAAAGTTCTTAAGCGAAAGGTGTTTTAGGTGCACTCTTTTTACGCGCTATAGCGCATCGGCATTAGTAAGTATTGATAACTGATGTCGCGCGTACCTGATAGTTCGTGTTTCCCGGTAAGAACAGCCGGCTTGCTTGCTCCGGTAAAGTTGATTTGGACGAAAGGTGTTCCGATGGCTTGTAGTCCGTCGGTGAGGTACTGCGGATTGAATGCAATATTAATTGGCTCCCCGGAGTAAATAATCTCTAGCTCTTCAGTCGCCTGTGCTTCCTCGCCGGCGCCAGCTTCTAACTGGAGCGAATTGTCAGCAAAGATTAAACGCAAGGGAACTGTTTTATCTGTAACTAAAGCAACCCGGCGGACAGAATCCAAAAATGGCGCTACTTCAATTGTGGCTTCTGCGACCGATTCAGAGGGGAGTAAATGTTTAAAAGGTGGGAAGGTGCCATCAAGTGTGCGGGAGGTCATTGTTTTTAATTCAGAGAGAAAGCCGATCAGGCGTTCATTTGAGGTTGTTGGTGAAAGCGCCAGGGTGACTTGGGAGTGTGCTGTTAAAGATTTGGCGGCATCTGCCAGAGTTCTAGCGCGCACCAAGGTATTTACTTCTATCTCGTTGTCTTTTGCCTGCCAATTTAGTTCGCGTACGGCTAGGCGGTAACGGTCTGTCGCTGCCAAGATAATTTTATTTTGGTGGATTTCGATATGTACGCCGGTAAGGGTTGGAAGGGAGTCGTCTTTACCGGCGGCGATAGCGACTTGGTTTACAGCGTGAGCGAAGACATCGCTTGGGATTACGCCAGCTGTTTCTGGTAGCTCGGGAAGGGTTGGGTACTCGTTGACCGAGAGAGTAGGGAGGGTAAATTTCGCGGTGCCTGCAGTTACGAGCACTCTGCTGCCATCGAGAGTAAAAGTAATTGGTTTATTAGGAAGGGAGCGAGCAATTTCTGCGAGTAAGCGGCCAGGAACTAAGACTTTTCCTTTAGCGCTTATCTCGGCTTTCAAGATGGCTTTTGTTGAAGTTTCTAGATCTGAACCAGTGAGGGTGATTGAGGTATCTACATCGATCATGATGCCTAGGAGTTCGGCTTTAATAGGGCGGGAGGAGAGGCTGCGCGCCACCCAATTAACTGCATCGACCAGCTCTGTTGGTTCAACTATAAATTTCATCTCTCGCCTCTTTCTCTACCGCCTGAGTCTAAGGTTTCATGCTGACGCCTTAGATGGATACAAGTTATTGCTTCTCCGTGCTTTTCTCTCTATATAAAGTTATTCGTAGTAACCAGAGCGCTTTCTTGTGGATAAGAGGAAAAGTGCTGGTCACCCTCTAGATAATCTTCTCTACAGTTGTGGGTAACCGTGTGGAGAACTAACCAAAACCACCCTCCCACCCCATAATCTGCCTTAATTTAAGAAGTTATCCCGCCTCCACCCACATATACCCCCAAGTTATCCACAGTTATCCACAACTTACCCACAACTGGGGTTAATTGTTCACCTAATTTTTAGATTGCAGTTTTATCCGGTTGGTCAATTCGGTGACCTGGTTATAAATAGAGCGCCGTTCAGCCATCAACTGGCGGATCTTCCGGTCGGCATGCATCACAGTGGTGTGATCCCTACCCCCAAAGGTCTGCCCGATCTTAGGAAGCGATAACTCAGTCAACTCACGGCAGAGGTACATGGCAATCTGGCGGGCATTAACCAAAACTCGGCTCCTGCTCGTTCCACAGAGATCTTCCAAGGTAAGGCTGAAGTAGGAGGCGGTCTGGGCCATAATCGTCGAAGAGGTGATCTCTGGGCCTGCCTGGTCTGGAATCAGGTCTTTTAGGACGATCTCAGCTAAGCCCATATCCACTGGTTGGCGGTTGAGGGAGGCAAAGGCGGTGACCCGAATCAAAGCCCCTTCCAACTCACGGATATTCGATGAAATTTTAGAGGCGATATATTCCAAGACATCATCTGGGGCATTCAGTTTGTCCTGTGCGGCCTTCTTGCGCAAAATTGCAATGCGAGTTTCCAACTCTGGAGGTTGAATATCTGTAATTAAACCCCATTCAAAACGAGAGCGCAGACGATCTTCCAAAGTTGTCAGTTGTTTTGGTGGACGGTCACTTGAAATAACGATCTGCTTATTCGCATTATAAAGAGTGTTGAAGGTGTGGAAGAACTCTTCCTGGGTCCGCTCTTTATTTTCTAAGAATTGAATATCATCAACGAGTAGGACATCGAGGTCGCGATAACGCCTTTGAAAGACTGCAGCTTTGTCGTCACGGATGGAGTTGATGAAATCGTTGGTGAACTCTTCTGATGAGACGTAACGGACTCGAACTGACCCATATAACTCTTTGGCATAGGCCCCAATAGCGTGCAGGAGATGGGTTTTACCAAGTCCTGACTCCCCGTAAATAAATAATGGGTTATAAGCTTTAGCCGGCGCTTCAGCGACCGCTACAGCTGCAGCGTGTGCAAATCTATTCGATGCGCCGATAACAAAAGTTTCAAATATATATCTTGGATTGAGTTGAGATTGTTCAGCCGGAGATTTTGATCCTAGGTCACGACCGGTGCCGCTCTTAGGTTGCACTTCAGGCGTACTTTCATCAATCAAATCTTCCACCGGCACAACTACCTCTAAATTTTCATCGACGGTAACTGCGATATTAATTTTCTGTCCAAGTTGATTGGTAAGAATTTCATTCAGAGCCGATTTAACCCGCAACTCTAAGAAGTCTTTAGCAAATTGGTTCGGGGTATTGAGGAGGAGGGTGGCGCCACCTTCGCTTTGCAGCAGACCTAGAGGCTTAGTCAAAGCCAAGAAAGCTCGATGCTGGGGGGACTCGGAGGCCATCGCTTCAACAACCAGCGCCCAGAGGGTATTAAGGTCAACCTCTTCTAATAAAGCCATTCCTGCCCCAGACCAATCACTAGTAAAACCTCAAAAAACTATAACTTCAAAGAGTTATCCCCAAAGTTATCCACAGCCTGTGGTCTAAACCCCGCCTTTAGGGTCGGGAGGCGCGAAACCTGTGGATAGAGCGCGAACCTATGGCTACCTAGGGAAAAGCGCAAGTGGTTTATCCACACCAATTCGGCTAATCTTGCCCTTCCGTTGTGGCCCTAGCTGGTGCCAACCCCGAAACCGTCTTTAACAGCTAGGAGAAAAAGAGGAACTTATGAGCAAGCGCACCTATCAGCCAAATAACCGTAAGCGCGCCAAAAAGCACGGCTTCCGTGCCCGCATGGCCACTCGTGGTGGACGAGCAGTACTTTCGTCACGCCGCGCAAAGGGTCGCACCCACATCTCAGCCTAAATCGTGCTTCCAGCATCCAACCGTATGCGCCGAGGCCAAGATTTTTCTAGAACTACCAAGACTGGGCATCGGGCAACCTCCGATTTATTAGTTATCTACTTTTTGACGCATGAGCAGTTGCCGAGCGAGCCACAAGTTGGCTTAATTATTAATAAGAGCGTCGGCGGATCAGTGACGCGACACCGCATCGCCCGTCAACTACGGCATGCAATGACGGAACACCTAAAAGATTTACAACCCCACACCCAGATTGTTATCAGAGTTCTAAAAAACCAGCGCGATTATCGCTCCGATCTATCCGCCTTAATTGCGAAAGTTATAAAGAGAACCGGCGCACATCAATGAGGAAGATCCTGATCGCACCTATTCGATTTTGGCAGATCTTCATCTCATCAAATATGTCGCCTCGCTGCAAATATTTTCCATCATGTTCGCAATACACAATTGATGCCATTAATGAATATGGTTTAAAAGGTTTAGTAATGGGCGCATGGCGGATTCTCCGCTGTAACCCCTGGTCACATGGCGGCGTGGATTATGCCGGCGGCAAGCGAGTTGTATACGAACACCTAAAGGGAGCTAAATAATGAACGCGATACTGCACCCCCTGTACTACGCCGTTACGTGGGTTATGGTCACCTTCCATACGATGCTGGGCTGGGTACTCGGCAGAGATTCACACGAATCCCTTAAGTGGACCCTTTCAATTGTTCTTCTCGTTGTCTTAATTCGAGTAATTCTTATTCCGCTCTTTGTAAAACAAATTAAATCGCAGCGGGCTATGACCGCGCTGCAACCACATATGAAAGAGATTCAAAAGAAACACAAGGATGATCGTCAGAAGCAATCTGAAGAGATGATGAAGCTCTATAAAGAGCATAAGACCAACCCGCTTGCTCCCTGCCTGCCATTGCTCGCTCAAGCCCCAATTTTCTTCGCCCTCTTTAGAGTGTTGAGTGGAATTGCCAGTAACAAGTCATATGTCCCCAACGTATTAACCGCAAAACTTTTAACTACTGCTCACGATGCAAAATTCTTCAGCGCCCCAATCGCAGATAGTTTCCTAAGCCACAACGCAACAACAGGAACGAAGATTGTTACGGTCTGCCTCATTGCATTTATGTCGGCCACGACATTTATCACCCAACGCCAATTGATGGTCAAAGGAATGCCGAAGCTCGACCCATCCAACAATATGATGGCGCAACAACAAAAAATTATGTTGTATGTGTTCCCATTCATCTTTGCTATCTCTGGTGTGAACTTTCCCATTGGTGTTCTGATCTACTGGTCAACGACAAACCTCTGGACCTTTGGTCAGCAGTACTACGTCATCAAGAGAAACCCAACACCGGGTTCACCGGCTTATGAGGAGTTACAACGTAAGCGCGGCCTGACTGAAACCCCGCAAACGCCCGAAGGTATGACAGAGGCGCAGCGCGAGGCCGAGGCAGCTAAGAGTCGCCAGCGCCAGCAGCCCAAGAAGAAGAAGCCGCGTAAGTAACTCTCAAATGCTAACAAAATATGATAAAAGGTTTAAATCCGACAGAAAGGCAGCATAATGACCGAGAACGAGACTGAGATAGATAACGAGACTGAGATAGAGACCGAGGGTGAGACCGAGACGGTGGCAGAGACCCCTAAAAAGTCTCTGATTGCCCGTCTGGAAGAAGAGGGTGATGTGGCGGCAGACTATCTGGAAGGGCTACTCGATATCGCCGACCTCGATGGGGATATTGATATTGATGTAGAGAACGAGCGTGCCTCGCTGGCCATCGCCGGCGGCGCCCTCTCCCACCTGGTCGGGGATAGTGGAGAGGTGCTCGACGCGCTCCAGGAGCTCACCCGCTTAGCGGTTCAAACCTCCCTCGGAGAACGCTCGCGCCTGATGTTGGATATCGATAACTTCCGTAGCAATAAGAAGATCGAATTGACCAAATTGGCACATGAGATTGCAGATGAGGTTAAATCCTCCGGCGAGCAGGTAAAACTCAAGCCAATGAACGCCTTTGAGAGAAAAGTGATCCACGACACAATCCAAGAGATTGGATTAACCAGCGAGTCAGAGGGCGAAGAACCAAACCGCTGTGTGGTTGTTCTACCAGCTTGACCGTTTCACGTGAAACCCTCTTAGGGAGCTACTTTAAAGAGAGCCCTGATAAGGCCGATAGGTATGCGCAGATCCTCGGAAGTTGGGGGATCGAGCGCGGATTGATTGGGCCTAAAGAGGGTGAGCGCATCTGGGAGCGCCACATTGCAAATTGCCTCCCGGTGACGACCTTGATTCCTGAAGGGGTAAAGGTGGCTGATATTGGCTCTGGCGCGGGACTGCCGGGAATAGTAATCGCGCTATCTCGCCCTGATTTGGAAGTGGTGCTTATCGAGCCGCTACAACGGCGGGTGGATTTCTTGCTCGAGGTGATTGGGCTACTTGATCTACCTATAACTGTCATGCGGGGCAAGTCGGAGAGCATTAAGAAGAGCTTTGAAGTTGTTACCGCCCGAGCCGTTGCGCCACTTCCTAAGTTGTTGGATATTTCGTGGCATTTAGTTAAGGCCAACGGAGCGCTGCTGGCGATGAAGGGTGAGGGGGCACAGGCGGAGATTGACTCCACTGAGCCAAAGAGACACTCCATAACCACGCTCCACACCCTTGAATTGCCCGGATTTGATATCTCCCGTGTCATTGAGGTCAGAAAGACTGCTTAACTACGCCTATGAGTGATTCACGTGAAACACCAAAGGTGGAGGAGCGCAAGCTCATCGGGATCCGTCGCTTAAAAGAGCCGATGCCCCAACCCATCAAAACCCGGATCTTTACCGTTGCAAATCAGAAGGGCGGGGTGGGGAAGACCACCTCAGCGGTAAATCTCGCCGCCGCCATGGCGATGGGAGGACTAAAAGTCCTGGTTATTGATCTCGACCCACAAGGAAACGCCTGTACCGCACTGGGGGTCGACCGCAATAGAACGCCGGGCATGTACGAGGTCTTGGTTGACGAGGTTGATCTCTCCCAGACGATCCAAAAGGTCGCTGGTTTTCCCAGCTTGGAATGCGCACCGGCGAACCGAGAGCTGGCGGGGGCAGAGATTGCTCTCGTTACATTCGTTGCCCGCGAAAGCATTCTTAAAGCCGCACTCTTGAAGTATCTCCATGAAAGAGAATCCCGTGGAGATCGCTTGGATTATGTAATTATCGATTGCCCACCAAGTTTAGGTCTGCTCACTATTAATGCGCTGACAGCTGCGGAAGAAGTACTTGTCCCTATTCAATGTGAGTACTACTCATTGGAGGGAATCTCGCTACTGATGGAGACGTTAGGAAAGATTCAAAGAGCGCTCAACCCTTTAGTTCGGGTCAGCACAATTCTCTTAACAATGTTTGATTCACGCACTCGTTTAGCAAACGATGTTGCAGATGATGTCAGGCGCCACTTTCCTAATGAATTAATTGATATTCCCATTCCACGTGCAGTGCGAGTTTCTGAAGCGCCATCTTTTAATCAAACGGTAATGACATATGACGCGGCTTCACCCGGCGCTATTGCCTATATGGGAGCAGCGCGCGAGATAGCACGGAGAGGATCTGCAGCATGAGTGCAGCACGCAAGGGAGGCTTGGGACGTGGCTTAGATGCACTGATCCCAACGACAACTATTGGAGATGTCGTAAATAGTTCTGGAGTTATTGCAGGTACCGCTCTGGAAGTTGATATCAATTCTGTACAACCTAATAGTAAACAACCACGTACATATTTTGATGAACGCGCTCTTGCTGAATTAGCTGCCTCAATCAAAGAGGTCGGCGTTATGCAACCCCCAGTTGTGCGTGATTTGGGTGATGGTCACTATGAATTAATTATGGGTGAGCGCCGCTTACGTGCCGCTAAGTTAGCTGGACTTAAAACAATTCCTGTCATTTTGCGCGCATCATCAGATAATGAGATGTTACGCGAAGCGCTACTAGAAAATATTCATCGCAGCGAACTCAATCCCCTCGAAGAGGCCGCTGCTTATCAGAATTTACTCAATGACTTCGGATACACCCATGATGAGTTAGCGCTGAAGGTTGGAAAATCTCGACCGGTTATTACAAATACTTTGCGTCTCTTAAATCTTCCAGCCGCCGTGCAGAGAAGAGTTGCAATAGGAATTCTCTCTGCAGGACATGCGCGCGCATTACTCTCCTTAACAAACGCCGCAGAGATTGAAGCCCTCGCTAATCGCATCGTTGCCGAGGGGCTAAGTGTTCGCGCCGTTGAAGAGATCGTCGCAACAAGTGATGGAAAAGAGCGGGGCGAAAAAGCAAAGCGCCACGCATCTCTTAGCCCGCAACACAAAGAGTTGGCCGATCAACTCGGAAATAGGTTCGATACTCGAGTAACTATCGAACTAGGTAAACAGAAGGGCAAGATAACCATCGAATTTGCCGATGAAGAGGATTTAAAACGAATTACGCAATTGTTTAAATAAGTGCGCGGTTCTCCATCTCGGTGCGGATAACTCCACCCAAGGCTTTTACACCCTCACGAATTCTCTCTGGAGTGGGGTAGCAATAAGCCAGACGCATCGACCAACTTCCAAAACCATCGGCATAGAAAGCGGTACCCGGGACGTAAGCAACCTTCGCTGCAATTGCCTTGGGCATCAGCGCGGTCGTGTCGATTTCTGGAGGTAGTGTCACCCAGATATAAAAGCCACCATGCGGCTTAGTCCAAATTGCTCCCTCAGGAAAATATTCGTCCAGACTTTCTAACATGGCATCGCGGCGAATTTTATAAAGTTTGCAGAATGAGGCGATCTGATCGCGCCATGGTTGATCTGCCAAATAACCACTAATGGAGAGTTGAGTGAAATTGGAGGGACAGAGGATTGAACTCTCTGCAGCGATTACTAACTTCTCTTTGAGAGCTTGTGGAACTAAAGCCCAACCGACTCGAAAACCGGGAGCGATGGTCTTGGAGAAGGAGCCGAGGTAGATAACATTTTCAGAGTCTTGCGCGCGCATCGCGTTTGGTGATGGCTTATCGAATCCCAAAAGTCCATAAGGATTATCTTCCACAATAAAGATCTTCTCGGCGGCGCAGATCTCGAGAATCTCGGTACGTCGCTCCGCCGGCAGAAGTACTCCAGCAGGATTCTGGTAATTAGGAATGAGGTAGAGGAATTTAATTTCATGGCCGGCCTGGCGCACAGATTCAATTGCGGCCCGCAGCGCCTCCGGAATCATTCCATCATCATCCATCTGTACGTGAACAACGTTAGCTTCATATTGTTTGAAAGTTCCAAGCGCTCCAACATAGGATGGAGCTTCGACGAGAACTACATCGCCAGGATTGATAAAGATACGAGAGATGAGATCCAAGGCCTGTTGCGAACCAGTGGTGACGATGATGTCATCGGGATGCGCCCGGATTCCCTCTAGCGCCATAACGTCACAAATCTGTTCGCGTAACTTGGGATGGCCTTGGCCGCTGCCATACTGCAGGGCTTCACTGCCATTCTCTTTAATGAGTTTTTCTACGACTTCAGCCATCATCTCCATAGGCAGGGCGGAGAGGTTGGGCATGCCACCCGCGAGGGAGACGATCTCAGGGCGGGAGGCGACGGCAAAGAGGGCGCGAATCTCGCTGGCCTGCATCAACTCAGCGCGATGAGCGAAGCGCTGTGTGAGTTGTTGATCTTCACCTGTGCGAAAACGCTTTACCTCATTAGACATTAGACAATTCTGCCACACCTATGAGGTGGTACGGGCCGCCTTTATTTACGCAGGCCAGCTCTACGCAGATCAGAGATCTTCAGAGTTCCGGTCTTCGCATCATTCTCTGCACTTAAGTAGAGGCGTTGAATGGCAACCATTAAGGCTTCTACGACTGTTTCACGGAAAGCGGGGTCTGCGATTCGTTTGGCATCTCCGGAATTGGTTTGATACCCCAAATCGATACGAACAGTAGGAGATTTAGTAAGGCGGAGCAGATCCCAGGTTTTGGCATGAATTCGACAATTAAGCAGGTCGGTGCGGGCGCAGATTTCTCGTTGCGCCAACGTTGCAAATCGTTCTCCAACTATCGAATGCACTCCATGAGAGTCGCTGCCGTAGTAATACGTGGCAACCCCATGAGCGCTCTCATTCATATAACGATCTTGGCGCAGTGAGATCACAAGATCAGCGTTAGCCGCATTTGCAATCTCAATGCGGTCGGATTCGGCGGGGCTAGATGCGAGTGTTCGTGTAAGAAAGACATTTACCCCCAACGCAATCAAACGCCCCTCTAACCGCTGCGTAAGATCGAAGATATCTGGAGAGTCGGAAGGATCAATCACAATAACTTTCCCAGAGAGCGCCGGACCGCGTTCGGCTCGAATCGCCGCATCGCGCAGTTGCGTGGGAGCTCCCCCGGAGACAATTTTTTTCAAGCGCAACATAGCCATGATTGTGGCGGGTCCACAGCGACCATCAACCTTTACTCCTACCGATTTTTGGAATTCCATAACGGCATCTTCACTATCTTGACCGAAGATCCCATCGACGCGGCCGCAGTTAAATCCCATTTCGCTTAATTGTGATTGCAGCGCAGCGACATCATCCCCGCGCATTGGAGGTGAGGTGAGAGAGAGAACCCGATCTCCTAATTTCCATCGCGCCTCATCGAGAGCGCGCAATGTGATTGCGTCAACTATTCCCGAAATGGTTAACCCGCGCGATTGTTGGAACTCTTTAACTGCCGCGGCAACGCTGGCATCAAAGTGTGAACTCTCCGCCTTCAACAAATTAAGGCGAGTCAGATAATTAGTTACCTGTAAAACAAGATCGCCCGACCCACCAAAGGTTAGATCGGGCGTCATGATGACTCTTTACTTCGATGCTTAATAAACTACTGAATGTACGCGGCTAGATCTTTGAGGAGAGCAGGCTTCGGCTTGGCTCCAACAATACTTTTTACCACTTGACCGCCAACAAATACATTCATTGTCGGGATAGAAGTAATTCCATATTTCATTGCAATGGATGCTTCTTCATCGGTATTAAGTTTTACAATTTTGATCTTCCCCGCGTGTTCGCCAGCGATCTCTTCCAAAATTGGACCAACGGCGCGGCAAGGGCCACACCACTCGGCCCAGAAATCAACAAGGACGGGCGTAGTGCTCTTTAGAACTACCTCTTCAAAGGTGGCAGCTGTTACTGGCGGTGTATTACTCATATCTCTCCCTCGATTATTTAAATTAAACGACTACGTTTTACAAATTCAGAGTACGGATTCTAGTGTCCAGCCAAGAATCTTTCAGCGTCTAACGCGGCTTCACAGCCAGTTCCGGCCGCCGTGATTGCCTGGCGATAGGTATGGTCAACAAGATCTCCGCAGGCAAACACCCCTGGCAGATTGGTCCGCGTGGAGCGGCCTGCAACCTTTACATACCCTTCGGAATCCAACTCGACCTGCCCGAGAAGTAGTTCAGAGCGTGGCGAGTGGCCGATTGCAACGAAGAGCCCAGTGAAAGCGCGCTCACTCTCAGTGCCATCAATAGTGCTGCGCAATTTAAGCCCTGAGACATTTTGGTCGCCCAGAACGTCAATGACCTCGGTGTTCCAGACGAATTCAATTTTAGGATTGGCAGTTGCTCTGTCGATCATAATCTTTGATGCGCGCAATGAATCTCTACGGTGAATTACAACAACCTTAGATGCAAAGCGAGTTAGGAAGGTTGCCTCTTCCATAGCGGAATCTCCGCCACCCACAACGGCAATCTCTTGCTCGCGAAAGAAGAATCCATCACACGTTGCACACCAAGAAACACCGCGCCCTGATAACCGCTTCTCATTCACTAAACCAATCTCTTTATAAGCAGATCCGGTAGCCAGAATTACCGACTTAGCTCTGAGAACGTTTCCACTGCCATCAGTAAGTACCTTGATATCTCCGACAAGATTCATCTCAACAATGTCATCGCGCACCAACTTGGTACCAAATTTTTCACATTGCGCTTTGAGGTTATCCATCAAATCAGGGCCAATGATTCCCTCTGGGAACCCCGGAAAATTTTCTACCTCTGTGGTGTTCATTAGTGCGCCACCTGCGGTCACTGAACCCTCGTAGAGCACAGGGGCGAGTTGGGCCCGGGCGGCGTAGATGCCTGCGGTGTATCCAGCGGGACCAGAACCTACGATAACTAGGTCGTGGATTGTGTCACTCACTACCGCACCATCTCTCTCTTAAGCATCTCTGGAATTGCTATTAACGCCGAGGTTTTAACAAGAGCGAGAAGGCGGCGTTCACTTCTACGATCTTAAAGGTCTTGGCTAGGCCCAGGTAGCCCAACCCGCTAGTGCACAGAACAACTAATAACTTAAAACTATTCCCCCCAGGTATATGCCCCATCACTAGATAGAGCGGAACCGCGATCACACCATAAATGGCGGCTAAGCGCAGATATAGACCAGTGATCTCACTGGTTCGAATTACGATCTCGTATCTGCGCAATAATCGCACTGAAGTCCAGGCCCCTATGTAGTAGCTCAGGGCAAGAGCACCAGCGAGACCCACGGTTACCCACTTAGCGGGAAGCGTCATAGCCAGAAGAATGGCGATGAGGCTAGCGACAATATTCATAATTGCATTGCTGAGTACCTGGAGTTTCACATTTTCAAATGCGTTAAGCCCACGCAGAGCAATCAAATTAACACTGAGCGGTAGTAATCCCAGGGCAAAAGCAGAGAGCACGAGACCCAAGTAATGGGCGTCTGCATTAGAGATGCCAAAGAACAAAGTTCTGGTAATTAATGGTCCAAAGAGCAGAAAAGCGATGGCGCTAGGAACAGTGATGATTCCAACTAGCCGAATAGCTCGTACCAATTCGAGGTGGATCTCTTTGATTTTTCGGTCAATGGCGTGGCTGGAGAGTAAAGGCAAGATTGCAGTAACCACAGAGATGGTAATGACTGAGTGCGGCAGCATAAGGATCAAGAAAGCATTTCCATATGGTGTGTAACCGACGCCAGTTGTTATACCTTCTTTTAAGGCTCGAACCGCTGCCCCAGTAGATAGGTTCACTGTCACGAGATAACTTAATTGCGAGAATGCTGCAAAGGCCAAGGTCCAAGATGCCAGACGGAGCGATTTCTTAATTTCAGGATCTCGCCAATCAAAGCGCGGGCGAATCTTTATCTTCGTCTGCCGCAAAACCGGAATAAGACAGGCTAATTGCACCACAAATCCCGCGGTGGTTCCGATTCCAAGCCAAGTGGCTTGACCATCGGAGATTGTGGAGACCTTCCAGCCCTTTGAAATATGTAAGAAATAGCCAAAGACTCCAATACCAACAATGTTGTTAAAAACCGGAGCCCACATCATGGGTCCAAATTTTCCTTTGGCATTGGCAACCTGACCCAGGAGAGCAAATAACCCCATAAAGAAGATCTGCGGCAAGCAATATCTCATAAAGAGAACGGTGAGGTTGAACTCTGGTCTCCCGACATAACTACTAGCGAAGATTCGAACCAAGAGAGGGGCACCAAGTATGGAAACAAGAACAAGCAGAGCAAGAAGAACAGAGGTTGCGGTAACTAAGCGCGAGATAAATGCAGAGCCACCATCCGGCTGGCGGATAGCCCGGACCAATTGCGGAACAAAGACGGCGGTTAGCGCTCCTCCAATAATAAGGTTGTACAAAATATTCGGCATTGTATTAGCGACGTTGTAAGTATCTCCTAAGAGAGTTGTACCAAGTACCGCAACAAGAAGCAGCCCACGGATCAATCCGGTTATGCGTGAAACAAATGTTCCTGCCGCCATTATGGCGGATGATCGAACGATCGAGTTATCGCTCATCTCTGCCTTCTTCTAATTCGACGAATACTTTGAATTGTTGCAGCAATAAAGAGGACGATAGCCGCTCCCGTTGTGAACCAGGTCGCGACAGGGCTGATAACAGCAAGGGCGACGCGGTAGGTAACCGGGTCTCCCAAAACCTCGCCAGAAGTAGTCGTGAGTTCTACCGTGAGTTCGGAGGCACCTGAGGTGAGAACAGTTATCGGGACCAGTACTTGTATCTTTGATTTTGCCGGGATGAGAAACTGTGGCAGGTCTCCTATTACTACCTTGAAATTGCTCGGGATTACCGTCAGATTCACCTTTATGGCGCTGGGGAAGCCGTTGGTTAAAGTGATGGGAAGTTTCTCATGAGTAGAAGTCACGGTGAATTTTCCCGGGCTTAAATGCACTAGATGGATCTGGCTATACGCGGTCGCGGTGAGATCGCGGATCAAATAAGCGCGCCGGTCTTTGGTGAGATATGGATTGAGAATTTTTATAAGGGCCAAGCGATAAGTATCAATCGCACTTGGATCAACATATTTAGCGGTGAGCGAGAAATTCGAAGCTGCATCCGCAATGGCGGCTATATCGGAACTGGCAATTCCAAACCCGCTATGCGATTGATAGTAAGCAGGAGTTGTCAATGTAAGACCCAGCAACGCCTCGAGTCGACTGCGCGAGATAGTCAACACATAATTGACTTCGTGAGGTGAGAGCCGATGTACCCAGTAAGCAGATGGATTCCCGTAAGCCATCGCCGCAACGTTGGCAAACCTGGTGTCGGTGTTTAATTGTGCTAACCAAGATTTTGCAAAGAGTTGCCCGATGCCGGCCGCACCAGAGGTGAGGGTGTATCCCTTGCTCATTGCTTCGACATCCTCAATAAGCGCGGGATCAATTATCCAATTTCGGGTACCTGGTGGTGGATTGAATACCAGTTGCCCTAAACGACCTGTTACACCAAGTGATGTTGCTAGAACATCATCAATAAATTCTCCATTGATCTGACGATGAGTTGGTTCTGTGAGCATGATTGTAGAACTGGCCTGCGCAATAGGAATCGAAATAAAGGTGAGGATTAATGCGGCAGTGAGAGTTACGATGCGCTTCATACTTTTAGCTCACCTGATTTTGCAATTAACTTCTTCTCATCGGGATAGGCCAAGAGAGAGATAATTTCGTCGAGCGGAAACCATCCAACATCATCAACTTCGCTCACCTGCGGTGAGAGAGTTCCGCCGACTTCGCGAAAGAGATAGTGATGCACTGTCTTATGAATTCTCTTTCCACCCGCCATGAACCAGAAATCAATAACACCTAATTCGCGTGAGATCTCACTCTGAATCCCGGTCTCTTCGGCAACCTCTCTTATAGCTGCCTGCTCTGGCGTCTCACCAGCTTCGATATGCCCTTTGGGTAAAGACCAAAGCAAGCGTTCGCGGGTGGCATCTTTAAGGTCGCGCCTTCCGATTAAAAGCCCCTTGGTCCCCGTTCCATCAATAACCAATCCGCCTGCGCTCACTTCATCGACGCGTTTGGCGTATACCGAGCGTTTACGGGGCGGCGCTTTTTTGACAGGGGGAGTACCAGGGTCGGTTTTAACAGCAGAAGAAGAGTTAGTAGGTGTGTGTGGGCCCGCAGGACGCCGTCTCCGACGTTTTTTCCGTTTCGCTTCGCCACCCGCACCAGGTGCCGGGGTCATAAGAGAAGGGTACTGCTCTAGCCTTACTCATTGTGAGTACCCCGAAACCCAATCCCAGTGCGATCGCCGCCGATCTGGCCCTGGACGCGCTGCGCCTGCACGGCGCACTTATTACATCTCTGGCGCAGGCTTTCAAGGAGGCCGGATTTACTCTGGCTCTCGTTGGGGGTCCAGTTCGCGATGCGATCTTGGGCCGATTGGGAAATGATCTCGATTTCACAACAAATGCGCGCCCCGCGGCTTCTAGCAAGATCCTGAAGAAGTGGGGAGATTCAATCTGGGAGACCGGCGCGGCATTTGGAACAATCGCGGCAAAAAGTGGCGATGTAACTGTTGAAGTTACTACTTATCGTAGCGAAAGTTACGATCGTGATTCACGTAAGCCCGAAGTTAACTTCGGTGATTCAATAGAGGGAGATCTCTCTCGACGAGATTTCACGGTTAACGCCATGGCCCTAGAACTAACTGGTGAAGCTCCACTCTTCATTGACCTATTTGACGGCGCTGGAGATTTAGCAAAGAAGATTCTAAGAACTCCGGGAAGCGCCCAGACCTCTTTCACTGATGATCCACTCCGAATGATGAGAGCGGCACGATTTGTGGCCCAATTAGATTTTTCAGTAGATCCCGAAGTCATGAATGCAATTAATGAGATGTCAGGTCGCTTATCGATTATTTCGATGGAACGGATTCGCGATGAGTTCATTAAAACACTTATGTCGCAAAATCCTCGACTCGGCTTACAACTTTTAGTTGAAACTGGCTTGGCAGCCATATTTCTTCCTGAACTACCCAAACTTAAACTTGAAATTGATGAGCATCATCACCACAAAGATGTATACGAACATACACTCACTGTTTTAGAACAAGCGATTGCACATGAAGACCGTTTGGGTGGTCCGAATCTAACCATCAGGTTGGCGGCGCTGATGCATGACATTGGCAAGCCACGCACCCGCGAATTAATCCCTGGCGGCGGAGTTTCTTTCCACCATCATGAAGTTGTCGGCGCCAAAATGACGAAGAAGCGCTTGGTGGAGTTGCGGTTCGACAGCAAGACGGTTGATGAGGTTTCGAACCTAGTTTTCTTGCACCTGCGCTTCCATGGATATGGCGGCGGAGAATGGACCAATTCTGCGGTTCGCCGCTATATTCGAGATGCCGGAGAGTTACTTACACATCTTCATGTTCTCACCCGCGCGGATTGCACCACGCGAAATCAACGCAAAGCCGATCAATTAGCTCGGACCTACGATTCTCTGGAGACGCGCATCGAGGAACTCAAGGCGCAGGAGGAGTTAGATCGCATCCGACCCGATCTTGATGGTCAGAAAATTATGGAGATTCTCGATATCAAACCATCACGACTAGTTGGTGAAGCCTACGAATATCTCTTGGAGTTACGCATGGAGCGCGGGCCATTAGGCGAAGAGCAAGCGACTGCGGAGTTACTCTCTTGGGCGAGCGATAAAAAACTTGGACGGTCTCAATAAGAGCAGTGAAGTTACTGCGAAGAGTGCCGCGGTAATCAACGGTAATTCAACTGACTTGCCGCTTCTAGGCAGCACAATCGCTGCAAGGAGCGCACCGAGAACAATAATTGCATTGACGGCAACATCATAAAATGCAAAGACTCGACCGCGATACTCATCCGCTATCTGAGATTGCACCAAGGCATCATTTGTCACCTTAACAGCCTGCCCACAGGCTGCGATGAAGAACGCCGTGGTTATAAGCAACCACTCCTGGGGTACGAAGGCGAAGAAGATCAAGAAGATAATCGGAGCGACCATCATTATTCGGATCCATCGATGTCTACCAAAATATGAAACAAAGTAGGGCGTGATAAATGATCCGACTCCAAACCCAACGCCGGCGACACCCAACGCAAAGCCGAAACCGGCGAGCCCTGCATCTGGATTGTTGGATGGGTTAAATGTGTTGCGCTCCAGCAAGAGACCCATCAAAGTCAAAGCCGTAAGCCCACCTCTTTGGATGGCTGTAGTAAAAATACCGCGAAGCGCGTCAGGATGATTTTTTAGAATACGCCACCCTTCCTGTAACTCTCCAAGTCCACGAAATTGAGCGGGAGTTTCATGTTCCGCAGGACCTATCTCCATTCGTGATAGCCGGCGCGTGAAGTAGGAACTTGCCAGGTAGAAGCACATAGCGATCAGGATCACCTTTGCATCGGCGAGATCACTCTTTCCGTGGGCATCTAATAATTTCTTAACTCCGATACCAAAGCCACCACCAATAACCACACCAATACTTCCACCTGTTACGGCGAGGGCATTGGCTGAGATCAACTCATCCTTTGTGACTACAAGAGGTAGGCCGGCGGATAACCCCGAGAGAATCAATCTGTTAATACCAAAGGCGACAAGGACAATGAGAGTTAATGGAACTCCAGTCGCTCCTGACTTAATCAATAATGTAATCAGTATTAAGTCCAGAGCTCGAACCAGGTTTGCAATTTGGACTATCCGCGCTCTGGAGAAGCGATCGAGGAAGATGCCGGCATATGGTCCTACGAGAGAGTAGGGAAGGAGGACGACGGCAAAGGCGGTGGCAGCGCTAACGGCATTCGGTTGTCGTTCTGGTGAAAAGAGAACGAAGGAGGCTAGGGCCGACTGAAATATTCCATCCCCCACTTGACCCAACCAACGGATCCGCAGAATCTGCGGCAATTTACTCCCAGGGTGGAATCTCCACTTCGCGCTCATCCCAACCCTTTTCATAACGCCAAGCGTAGTTAGTAATAAAGGTTTATTCTTAGCAACTATGTTGGCCGTCTTATGGAGTCGTCGTGATGCGATTGACTATTCACTCAAACGCAGAGCTACTCTGATAGCACTCTTTAAAGGGACAACTTCAGCTTTGGATGCCTGCGATGCCGACCCTTACCTCAAGAGCGCGGCAAAGTATCACGGCGAAAGTGTGGAGCGACTCTGTCCAGTTTGCCGGAAAGAGGAGATGGTAGAACTTCGTTATACCTTTGGAGATCAACTCGGTCAGTACTCAGGTCGTATTAAGACTTCAGATGAAATTGCAGAGATGCAGAACGAATATGGGGAATTTCGCGTCTACACCGTCGAGGTATGCCGGGGGTGCGGCTGGCACCATCTGATCTATTCTTTTAGGTTGGGCGATGGCAAATATCGCAAACCTCCGCGCAAGGTGCGGACCCTGGAAGATGAGGATTACGCCCGTAGCGTGGGGCGGTAACCTTTCCGCATGGAAAAACCCACCCGCGAGAACCTGCGAACCTGGTTTATTCGGGGTGCAATCTTCACCATCGGTGGCGGCTTCGTCATCGGCACCTATCTCTTCTCCTATGCATATTTCACAGTAAAGATTCCCGACCCCAACCAATATGTAAATAGCCAAGCAACGATCATTCAGTATGCAGATGGTTCTGAAATTGGTCGTGTAGGGGCACAGGATCGCACTAGCGTTCAATTGGCTACCGTTCCAATTAATGTACGTCATGCCATCATGGCCGCCGAAGATCGTAACTTCTACACAGAGCATGCCTTTAGTCCCACTGGGATCATGCGTGCGCTGTGGCACAATCTGCGCGGTGGATCACTTCAGGGTGGCTCAACAATCACGCAACAGTATGCAAAGACAGCATTTCTCTCACCACAAAGGAGCGTTCAGCGAAAGATCAAAGAGATTGTTATTGCCGTCAAGTTGGAGCAACAACTATCAAAAGATCAGATCCTGGAAGATTATCTCAATACAATTTACTTTGGCCGCGGCGCCTATGGTGTTCAAACAGGTTCGCAAGTCTTCTTTGGGAGAACGGTTGACCAATTAAGCATCTCGCAGGCCGCCGTACTCGCCAGCGTGTTGAACGCACCGGGTTACTACGATCCCGCTAACGGCCCCAAGTATTTAGCTCGCTTAAAAGCGCGATGGAAATATGTCTTAGATGGGATGGTCAAAGCAAAGTGGTTGACTCCCGCTCAAGAGGCTAAGCAAGTCTTCCCATTTATTCAACCTCGAGTTTCGCCAGGATCATTATCTGGACCGAAGGGTTATGTAGTCTCCTGGATCGAAAATCAATTAGCGCAATTTGGATTTTCGCAAGATCAACTGATGCAGGGTGGCCTGGTAGTAAAAACTACTCTCGTGAAGAAGGATCAGGAGGCTGCAGTTGATGCGGTATCAAAACGAACTCCTAAAGCACCTTTTGCAAATTTACGCATCGCCTTGGTATCAATACAACCCGGCACCGGAGCGGTTTTAGCACTTTACGGCGGGCAAGATTATTTAAAGAGCCAATTCAACAATGCCACACAAGCGACAACCCAGGCCGGCTCATCTTTTAAACCATTTGCGCTCACGGCGGCCTTGGAAGCGGGAATTAGTTTGCATTCAGTGTGGAGTGGCCGCTCCCCCCAAGTCTTCTACGACCCAGGTTCACAAGGACCTTACCCAGTATTCAATTACGGCAACGAACAGTTTAAAAACGTTAATCTTTTAGATGCGATCGCCGAATCAATTAATACGGTATTTGTACCTCTTGGAATCAAAGTGGGTCCCGATAAAGTTATTGATGTTGCCAGAAGGGCCGGTATCCCAGCTTCGGTACAAATGGTTTCGGGTCCCTCGGTAACTCTAGGAGTAGCCAGCCCGCATGTAATTGATGTCGCGTCGGCTTATGCCACCTTTGCGGCACAGGGCATCTATGCCAAGCCGTATATCGTCTCTCAAGTTCTTGGCAACAATGGTGGGATCTTGTATCAAGCTCAACCACAATCAAGTCAGGTCTTTGCCAGCGATGTTATGGCCGATCTCACCACAGCACTTCAAACAGTAACCACGTATGGAACTGCCTCCGGAGCGGTCGCCGATTTAGGTCGCCCTAGTGCTGGAAAGACTGGCACCACTACGGACAACGCGAGCGCTTGGTTCTCGGGCTATGTTCCACAGATGGCAACAAGTGTTGCATTCTTTAGAGATAACGCTTCGCAATCTCTAAATGGCATAGGTGGCTTGAATGCCGTTACCGGCGGAACTTTCCCGGCGCGCATCTGGGATTTGTATATGAAAGTAGCTCTAGCTCATGTTCCGATTATGGACTTCCCCCCAGCTTCCGATATCGGCGGCGTTGATCCGGTTCCAATGCAGAGCGCGGTTCCGACGATGGACCCCGCACTCGCTGTCTCTCCTAAGCCGACTCCAAAGCCAGCACCAGCGCCTACAAAGAAGAAATAAAAAGCAGAGAATCGATGCGGCTTTCTTTCTTAACAAAGGCGGTTCTCGCCCTTTCTTTATTCGCGGCCTTGCTCTCCTTTGCGAAATTTGATCACTGTTACAACGTAAATTGGTCTGGTCCCGGGGTTAATGCGCATGAATGTTATAGCGACCTCCCAGCCCTCTTCGATGCGCGTGGCTTGGCGCAACATCTTTGGCCTTTTTCCAGTGCCACTAATTCAGTCGAGTACCCGCCACTTACGGCAGTTGTAATGTGGGCAACAGCGTTAGTAACACCCGGTGGCCTACATTCCGATAAATATTATTTTCTTATTAACGTTGCGCTATTGGCACTCCTCTTTATCGGCGTTTCATATCTAGTTTCAAAGATCAATCCGAAGAAGTGGTATCTCCTTCCCGTTCTACCTGCGGTGATTGCATCGCTTTACATCAACTGGGATCTCTGGGCGGTATTGAGCGCAGTTGCATCTATTTACTGGTTTGATCGAAAGCGGTATGAGTTAAGTGCCGTCACATTGGCGATCTCTATCGCAACTAAATTTTTCCCCATCGTCCTACTTATTCCAATCGCGCTCATCTTTATTCGGCAGAGAGAGGTGCGGCGCGGAGTTAGATATTTGGCACTGACGCTGCTTCTTTGGATAGTCATCAATCTACCCTTTGCGATTACAACGCCAGCAGGATGGTGGAGATTCTTCAAGTTAAATAGTTCTCGGCCCGCTGATCTCGGTTCAATATGGCAGGCGTTAAATATCTTCAAAATTAACCCACCCGGTATCAATTTATTGTGGGGCGTGCTATTCATCCTCGCTTCGGCGGCCGCCTGCGGGGTTCTGCTGCGCCGGGCAACCACTCCGACCTTGGCCGAGATCGCTTTTATATTTGTTGTGCTCTTCACCGTCTTCAACAAGGTTTACTCGCCACAGTATGTCCTCTGGTTGGCCCCACTTGGTGTGATAGCCCTAGTTAATAACCGAGACCGCTCCGCTTTCTGGATCTGGCAGGCGAGCGAAGCGATCTACCACTTTGCCATCTGGGAGTACCTCGCCAGCTACGCGGGGGACAAATTCTCCCTCCCTGCTCGCTGGTATGCGGGGGCGATCTTTCTACGCGTCGGAGCCAGCCTCTTCTTCGCCCTAAAAATCCTCTTATCCACACCCCTTCAGGCTCCCCCAGAGGAGGAATTTCTCCTATCGGGCGCGGAGAGTTAGGCTTATCCTTCCTTCACGATCAGGGCACCCGTCCTTTCCGCTTTAGGAGCAGTAACCCTCCTGTCGTGGAAATCCCACGGCCGCTTTAGTCCAGAGGAGGTGGGGTTAACGCATGCGTCATTATGAAATCATGGTCATTCTCGATCCAGACCTAGAAGAACGCACAGTCGCACCAAGTCTTGAGACATATCTCAAGATCATCAAAGACAGTGGTGGAACCGTCGACAAGCTCGATATTTGGGGCCGTCGCCGTATGACCTTCGAAATCAATAAGAAGGCCGAAGGCATCTACGCTGTTGCTGACCTGCACTGTGGTCCAGATGCGATCAAAGAACTTGATCGCCAACTCAATTTGAACGAGGCCGTGCTTCGCACCAAGGTCGTTCGTCCAGATCAACTCAACTCATAATCAGTCAATAGTTAAGCGAGAGAAAAATGGCAGCTGGCGATACAACAATCACAATGATCGGTAACTTAACAAGCGATCCTGAACTGCGCTTCACACCATCTGGTGCTGCTGTCGCAAAGTTCACCGTTGCATCAACTCCTCGTTATCTCGATAAGGCAACGAACGAGTGGAAAGATGGCGACAGTCTCTTTCTGAATTGCCAAATCTGGCGTCAAGCTGCAGAGAACGTTGCAGAATCATTGACTCGCGGAATGCGCGTCATTGTCTCTGGGCGACTCAAGCAGCGTTCTTATGAGACTAAAGAAGGCGAAAAGCGCACAGTATTTGAGGTTGAAGTTGACGAGGTAGGTCCATCACTTCGTAACGCAACCGCAAAGGTCACCAAGACAACTCGCGGTGCTGGTACTGGCGGTTTCACCGCAACAACTGAAACTGCATCGACAGATGACCCTTGGTCAGCCGCACCAGTAGGTGGCGGTTGGGCAACCGGAGCATCCGACGATCAGCCTCCGTTCTAATTCATTTAAACCAACCATTCCTGTTTTAATAAACAGGGCCCTCATAAAGGAGCACCACAGTGGGAGCAAGAAGTAATAAGACCTTAAAGCCAAAGAAGGTCGCGCCGAAGATGTCGGCTGCGGCTTTAAAGAAATTTAAGAAGAAGCCATGTTCTTTCTGTCAGCAGAAAGTCTCTTATATTGATTATAAGGATATCGCCACTCTTCGTAAGTTCATCTCCGATCGCGGCAAGATCCGCGCTCGCCGAGTAACGGGTGCATGCACCCAACATCAACGTGCAATTGCTGCCGCGGTTAAGAACTCCCGCGAGATGGCGCTCTTGCCTTACACCTCAACAGCTAGATAAGGAGAGGATAAATATGAAACTCATCCTTACGCGCGAAGTTGCAGGACTAGGTCAAGCCGGCGATGTTGTAACCGTTAAAGATGGTTATGCCCGCAACTCCCTCCTTCCAAATGGCAATGCAATTGCCTGGTCGGTCGGCGGAGAGAAGCAGATCGAGGGAATTCGTCGTGCGCGTAGCGCTCGCGAGATCCGCGATCTCGACCATGCTCGCGAGATCAAAGCGACTCTAGAAGCGAACCCAATCGTTGTTAAAGCAAAGGTTGGCGCTACTGGCTCCCTATTCGGTTCAGTAACCGATAAGGATCTCATTGCTGCGATCAAATCATCAGTTGGAATCGATATCGATCGTCATCGCTTGAAGGCACCTGTTATGAAGAAGCTAGGCAACTATGCTGCCAAGGTAACCCTGCACCCTCAGGTCGCTGCCAATATCGCGGTCGAGGTTGTCGCTGCTTAATTAACGGCACTTAAGAGACCCCGCCCGATCTACTGGGCGGGGTTTTCTCATATGGTGAGATTTCCAGATTTATCTTTATCCCCAGACCAGGCTCCCAACTTGAGCGTGAATTGGCGGCAATTCGCCGCTCTATCCCCAGTATGGGTCGAGTTACCCACAACCCCTCCACAGCAAAACTCAGGTTATCCCCAGTAAATCGCACCTTTCCCACAGAGAGCGCACATGCTCTCGCCGCGAATGTATGGAATGTCGGTGGCTCATAAGAGGATTGCCACATGAGCATCGCTGAACTTCCAAGCCGCGGAAATAATGGTTTGCAAGCTCGCCCCGTTGAATTCGAACGGACACCTCCGCAAGACCTTCTCGCCGAGCAATCCGTCCTCGGCGGAATGCTTCTCTCCAAAGATGCCATCGCCGATGTTGTCGAAATTATTAAAGAGCGCGACTTTTATCGTCCAGCGCACGAACTTATCTACGATGCAATTCTCGATCTCTATGGCCGTGGCGACCCTGCCGATCCAGTAACCGTCTCCGCCGAACTCACCAAGCGCGGTGATATCACGCGCGCCGGTGGTGCTCCATATCTGCATACCCTTATCTCATCTGTTCCAACTGCTGCTAATGCTGGCTACTACGCCCGCATTGTGCGAGACCGTGCTATTTTGCGCAGGCTTGTTGAAGCGGGAACCAAGATTGTTCAATTGGGATATTCCGAGGCTGGCGATGTTGATGATGCAGTAGATGCGGCGCAGGCCGAGGTCTATCAAGTAACCGAATCACGGATGAGCGAAGATTACATTCAACTCTCCGAACTTCTCCCTGCTGCTCTCGATGAGATCGAAGCTATCTCCTCCGGCATTGCAGATGAAGGAGTGAAGAGTGGCTTCCGCGATCTCGATGCATTAACCAATGGTTTCCACCCCGGCAACATGATCGTTCTGGCGGCACGTCCTGCTGTCGGTAAATCCACGCTGGGCTTAGATATTGCACGGCATGCATCTATTCATAATGGTGATACTTCAGTGATCTTCTCTCTAGAAATGAGCCGCTCTGAGATCACGATGCGTATGCTCTCCGCAGAGGCCAAAGTTGGACTCAATAACATTCGCTCCGGTTCTCTCTCCGATGATGAGTGGGGACGCCTGGCAAAACGTATGGGTGAGATCTCACAAGCCCCGCTATTTATTGATGATTCACCCAACCTCTCCCTTATGGAGATTCGCTCTAAAGCGCGCCGACTCAAGCAGCGTCACAATCTGAAGTTGATCGTCATCGACTATCTACAGCTGATGACTTCCGGCAAGCGCGTTGAGAGTCGCCAACAAGAAGTCTCCGAGTTTTCGCGTAATTTGAAACTCCTCGCTAAAGAGCTCAACGTTCCAATCATCGCTATCTCCCAGCTCAACCGTTCACCCGAACAGCGCGCCGATAAGAAGCCAATGCTCTCTGATCTTCGTGAATCAGGATCGATTGAGCAGGATGCAGATATGGTTATTCTCTTGCACCGCGACGATCTCTACGACAATCAGAATCGCTCTGGAGAGGCAGATTTAATCGTCGCTAAACACCGTAATGGTCCAACTCGAACCATTACCGTTGCCGCCCAACTCCACTTTGCCCGCTTTGCCGATATTGCACCTGCATTTAGCGGTGGCGAGAGCTTTGTGAAGGATTAACTCGTTTTATCTGAATACCGTGCCACAGTAAAACCGAAGTGAATCGGTAAGTTAATCGCAAAGATAATCAGGGTCGCTGTCATAAGAACTAATACCCCACCGCGAGAGCCATCTTTAATAAAGATGTACTCCAGCGCTGCAGCAAAGAGGCCGTAGGCCACCAAGGTCCATTTGGCGACCGTGGTGAAGACCTTCCAATCAAACTCTTTTATCTGCAGGAGCAAGAAGATATTGACCAGCACGATTGCTCCAGCGACGACCACCGCAATGGTCGTCGGTACCAAAGTGGTGTGCTTTGGAAGATGTGCTGCAAGGTAGACGCCCCCGGCAACAATAACTGCTAAGACAAGAACAGAGAGCTCTGAAATTGGAGGCAGTTTCTTCTTCATAGCGTCGCGATCCTTGTCATGATAATCAGGGTTGCAACTTGCATGACTCCTGTAATTCCGGCGGTATAGAGAAAACGTTTCATCAGCTTTCCTATCACCTCGCCATTTGGATGCTCCTTCTTCAACTCAAAGAGAACACCAATATTTGCCGGTTCGAGAAAACCGAGCGCAACAACAGCCAGTACACCAACAACGATCATGGAAGCGACTACCCATGGGTGGTGCTTATCTGAAGAGAGAATGAAACCTTGGTGTCTGGCTAACTGCCATCCACCAGCTAGCGTTGCAATTACCAAGGTCGGCATCAAGAGGACCATCTTCGGCATAAACTTTTTGGAAAATTCCATCCGCGCCGGAATACTCATCTTTCCGATGATGGGTCCGATTACAAATCCCAAGAAGAGGTCGACAGCGGTCCAACATGCACCGCCTACCACATGAAAGAAGTCCAGTGCCCAGAGACGATTACTTGCGACCGCTACTAAGAGACCTATATAAACAATGGCAACCAGCGGTATTGCGCTGGTTGGAATGATTTTGAACTCACCTGGTTTTTCTGTGATCACATCATGCGCCATACGTAAATCCCTCTCAATAAAAAGAGCACGGAATTAAAGGGTAGAGAGGCGATTACGACTTCACAATAGGTCGTTGATTTAATTTATTGCGGTGAGCAGGCCACTCGTAACATCATAGATAGCTCCCATTACGCGAACTTCATCATGAAGCAGTGGATAGCTTTCAATCTTCACGATATCTTTTAGGAGGGCGCCGAGCTGGTCGGTGGTCGTCTGGAAATCCAGACTTCGGGTGTCCACGCCACTCTTTTTAGATATGTCAGCGTGAATACCCGCTTCATCTGTACTCGCCATTCGGCAATCGGTATGAGGCATAACCAAGACGCGATTAACTCCAAGCAGGTGAGTGGCAAGAACCAGGGTACGTAATACGTCATCTGTTACACGGGCACCAGCGTTACGGAGGATCTTGGCATCACCGGCGTGCATTCCAACGATACGAAGTGGGTCTATACGCGAGTCCATACAGGTAACAATGGCCAAGCCTTTTACTGCAGTACCGGTGAGATCTTCTGAGGTGAAGGTGGAAACAAAGCTTTTATTGGCGCTGAGTATGTCGTCAAATCTATCCATTGCTCACCCTTCGACAATTCCGCCCTCAGGAATCTTCTCATTGGCAATAAAGATTCCGATAAGTACCACGGCGGCTCCAATGAGTTGAATCGTAGTGAAAGTTTCCCGCAAGAGTATCCACCCAAAGACACCTGCGAGCACGGGTTCTAGCATTCCTATGATGCTGGCGACTTGTGGGGAGAGCGCATTAATTCCGGCGAGCGTGAAGAGATAGGGAAGGACAGTTCCGATCAAGATTACAAATGTAAGCAGCAGCCAACCCGGCAAATGGTGTCCGGCAAAATGGCCATTGAGATTTACTTGAGTTTTAAAGATATGGAATGGAAAGGACCACCAGGGTTGAACAACCGCATAGAGCGCTGTGGTAATACCAAAACCCCAGACCAACATGGTGTCGGTACTGCGGCTCCTTCCAAGTTTGCGACCCAATAAAAAGTAAGCCGCCAGACTCAACGCATCAAAGAAGGAGGAGATGACACCTAAACCGTTAAGGGTTAATCCGTTCCAGACCTCGCCAACTAAAATCAAGCCGATGAAGGCGGCAACTAGACCGAGCCACATAGTGTTTGCAATCTTCGTCTTCTTGACGAAGCGCAGGTAGAGGACAATCCAAATTGGTGCAGTGAATTCAATGATGAGTGCAATTGAAACATGCAGCTTTAGGATCGAGAAGAAATAGAAGGATTGAACAGCCGCTATTCCGATCACTCCGAAGAGTATTAAGAGGGGGAGTTCTCCCTTGGCGGGTCGCAGAAGGTGGAGCCGCCCCTTAACTCCTAAATAGATAAGTAGGGCGAGTAGGGAACCAGTGGTTCTGATTTCAGTAAGCCGCCACGGGGAGAGGCCAGCCTCCATGACCCACTTGGAGACGATTCCGTTGATCGAATAAAGGAGCGCCGCACTTACGAGGAGGAGATAGGCACGGCGATTGGTCATTGGCCAAACTTATCGGCTCACCGTCACCTGCATGGCCACAGTTGAATATCGGCAGGTGCGATAGGGTTTTGACCGTGCTACTTAGTGATCGTGATATTGCCGCAGAAGTCTCCGCCGGACGGGTAAAAGTTGAGCCCTTTAGCGAGGGGATGATTCAGCCTTCGAGCGTGGATGTGCGCCTCGACCGCTTCTTCCGGGTCTTCGAAAACCATAAGTATTCAGTGATTGACCCCTCGATCGAACAAGCAGAGCTCACCCGCGAGGTGGCAGTCGCCCCCGATGAGCACTTCATATTGCACCCAGGAGAATTTGTTCTCGCCAGCACCTACGAGGTGATAACCCTTCCCGACGATATCGCTGGACGGCTCGAAGGAAAATCCTCACTCGGGCGTTTGGGGCTACTCACTCACTCCACCGCTGGATTTATCGATCCAGGCTTCTCCGGGCACATCACCCTCGAACTCTCCAATGTCGCCAACCTTCCCGTGAAACTCTTTCCCGGTATGAAGATTGGGCAACTCTGTCTCATCAAACTCACATCTCCCGCTGAGCATCCATATGGTTCGGCGCTGTACGGTTCTAGGTATCAAGGCCAACGCGGTCCAACACCGAGCAAGTCTTGGTTAAACTTTCATCAAACAAAGATTCAGTAATTCGTCAAGTTAATTTAATTACGCACTAAGGAGCAGGCCATGAAAACCGTAGTTCTAATTATTGCAATCCTTCTTATCCTCGCCCTCTATGCAATCATGTCGCGCAACCGCTTGGTGCGGGCCAATATCTCAGTTGATGAGGCTTTTGCGCAGATTGAAGTTCAACTCAAGCGCCGCTCTGACTTAATCCCAAACTTGGTCGAGACGGTCAAAGGTTATGCGTCGCATGAATCCAGCACCCTCGAAGCGGTAGTCGCAGCACGTGCCAAGGCAACGACAGCCACCACCGTTGCTGACGTTGCCGCTGCTGACGGTCAATTGACCCAGGCTCTCCGTGGGTTGCTAATGGTGACCGAGAATTATCCAGATCTAAAGGCATCAACAAATTTCTTGGCACTTCAAGAGGAGTTGTCTTCAACAGAGAATAAAGTCTCCTTCGCCCGTCAGTTCTACAACGACAACGTGCGTACCCTTAACTCTGCAGTACAAACTTTTCCTAGCAGCCTCTTCGTAAAATCAGCTGGCGTCTCTTCTCGGCCGTTTTACGAAGTTGATGATCCACAAGATCGCAAGGCACCGCAGGTCAAGTTCTAAATATGGATTTTCGAAAACTTCAATCCGCTAATAAATTAAAGACGACCGAACTTCTCTTCGGCATGGCTCTGCTCGTCGGAGTAGTAATTTGGGCGTTAATGACCTATTTTGGTAAGACCGGGGTAGGAGTTGTCCCCTTTGCCGTTGGAATTGCGCTGCTCTCGGTCTGGGGCTCCTATTGGACCTCGGACAAAATTGTTCTCACAATGACCGGTGCCAAGATCGTCACCGAAGCTGATAACAAGCAGTTATATGACTTGGTAACTGAGGTTTGTATTGCAGCCGGCTTACCCGTTCCAAAGATTGCTATCGTCGAAGATAGCGCTCCCAATGCATTCGCCACCGGTCGCAACCCCGAGCATGCGGTTATCGCATTTACAACGGGGATTTTAGGAGCGATGGATCGCGAAGAGCTGCAGGGAGTAACCGCGCACGAGATGGCGCATGTAGCTAACCGCGACACCTTGGTTTCGGCTATCGCGGCAACGACTGCAGGGGCGCTCGCGCTGCTAAGTGACTTCATGCTGCGCATGATGATCTTTGGCGGTGGTGAACGTCGCGACCGTAACAACAACGACCAGAATCCACTCGCCTTGATTGCATCACTCGTGGTTCTATTTCTTGCTCCACTTGCAGCGCTCATGTTGCGCTTGGCAATCTCTCGCAAGCGGGAGGCGCTGGCTGATGTCACCGCAGTCGCTTTTACACGCAACCCAACAGGTCTGCGAAGGGCGCTGGAAGTTTTAGCAGCGGATAGCACTGTTGTTCATCAAAGATCCACCGCGGTGGCACATATTTGGATTGAATCCCCGCTCGATGACAGTAAGACTTCAAAACTCTTCTCTACACACCCACCATTAGCAACGAGAATTGCTACTCTACGTGCCATGGAAGGTAACGCCTAGTGCGTAAGTTGATTCCCGTTCTCGCAACTGCACTTGCTGTGATTCTTGGGGTTCCAAGTTATGCGGCAACTACACCACCTCTGATCGGACATGCAGCTAAAGCCGGCGGAACGGTACTCGACGCTCCTATCCCAGCCGAGATACTCTCCATTCCACTGATTGATTCACAAGGAAAGAACTTCACCTTGGCCTCCCTAAAAGGCAAGACCATTGTATTAACCGACTTCTTAACTCTCTGTAACGAGATTTGTCCTATGACAACTGTCAACATGCGCGAAATCGGAGATGCTATTTCCCGGGCGAAGCTCACGGGATCGATGGTGAGTTTAGAACTGACCGTTGATCCCAAGCGCGATACACCTGCGCGGCTGAAGAGTTATCAGGCGCTATTTAATGATCCAAGCTGGACCCTGGCAACGGGAACAGTAAAAGGAGTAAGTGCCCTCTGGTCTTGGTTTGGCGCCTATACAAAGGTAGTGCCAGCCGAAAAAGGTGTTATTGATTGGATGACTGGAAAGCAGATCACCTATGACGTCAATCATGCAGATGTGATTGTCATTATTGGACCAGACCTGCATTGGCGTTGGCTTGATCTGGGGTCCCCGGCAGTGAGTAACCCAAAGGCGAAAAATATTGTGCCTTCGAAGTTATATACCTACCTATCGAGCAATGGTAAGAGTAATTTGGTAAAGCCTGAAGAGCCATCTTGGTCAACGAGCGCTGTCTACGGTGCGCTTAATGAGATATTCAAGGTCAAGATCGGAAAGTAGTGAAGAGAGTAATTATTGGCGCTTTAACCTTTTCACTCACTCTCGCCGGAATTTCCACTGCCTCCGCTCATACCGTCTTAATATTTTCAAACCCAAGTAAGGGCGCTACGGTCAGGGTGTTGCCCGCCAAAATAACATTAAAGTTCGCCGAGCCGCTTCTCACTCTGGGAAAGCGGGCTATAAATAAGGTAGTAGTAACAAATCCAGAGAATTTCTTAGTTACGACAGGTGTGACTTCCACAAAAGGAGCCATCCTTACCGCCCCGTTGATGAACATCACACCAGTAACAGGCATCTATAAGGTCAGCTATCGAGTCTCGGCGCAAGATGGTCACATTGTGACCGGTTCATTTACCTTTAAGCTTCAGAATTAATTGGGAAGTGCAGGGTAAAGGTTGAACCCTTGCCTATCTCTGATGCAACTGTTACAGAGCCACCATGGGCTTTCATAACAGCATCAACGATTGATAACCCAAGTCCACTGCCTTCACCTGCATGTCGCGCCCGGGATGGATCAACGCGGAAGAAACGCTCAAAGATACGAAGTTGATCACTCTCGGATAACCCTGCTCCAGAATCCTTTACGGAAAGCGTGGTTTCAATCTCATTGGTAGTAGCCGAAACTTTTATGTGTGTGCCATCTGGTGTATGTGTTCGCGCATTTGCGAGCAAGTTTCCCAAAGCCTGATGGATTCTCTTGGTGTCACCGAGGACATAGAGATCTGAGGGAACATCTACTTCAATGGGGTGAGCGGGTCCGGCAGCACGAGCAGAGGCGACGCTCTCTTCAACAAGGTGTGTGAGATCAACGGGTTCTAGGAGATGTGGTCTTGCCTCATCCATACGTGCCAGAAGTAGCAGATCTTCTACGAGCGATCCCATCCGAATCGACTCTTTCTCGATTCTGCCTACTAATTCCCTGGTCTTCTCTTCACCAGTTACCGCACCCTGGCGATGGAGTTCTGCGAAACCGCGAATCGCGGTGAGTGGAGTGCGCAATTCGTGAGAAGCATCTGCAACGAAGCGACGTAGCTTTGATTCAGAGGCATTCTTCTGCGCGAAGGATTCCTCAATTCTCCCCAACATAGTGTTGAGGGATTTGGTAAGTCGCCCTATCTCAGTTGCCGGATGTATCTCTGGCAGACGAGCGGTGAGATCACCGCCGGCGATTGCAGCAGCAATTACTTCAACTTCAAGGAGCGGTTTAAGACTCAAGGTGATTAACCATCGGGAAATCAAGCCAATTAACAACAGAACAACCAGGCTTATCAAGAGGAAGTAGAAGCCCAACTCGTGCAGTGTTCTATCAACACTCGTCAACGAAACGGCAATTACTACTGATCCCAAATTGGATGGAAGAACGTAGGCGACTGCGCGGGTCGAAGTCTGCGGGTGTTCTGTATGAATAGTGAATGCCTTGCCCTTGGTGGCTGCGACCTGCGCAAGTTTCATCCCGGCAAAAGTTGCTTGTGATCCTCCAGTGGAGATTTCTCCACCCACTTGGCCCAAGACAACTCCACTGGGATCTAAGAGCGTTAACGAGGTTGCAGTTGGAACTCCGCGCAGTGGACTGACGGCTTGGAAAGGGCTAGCGGTTTTGGAACTATCCGAACTCTCCTCGCTGGTGGGAGCAATACCGGCACGAATTAAACGATCAATAGTGGAACTTGCCACGCTGGCAAGTTGACTATCAACTTGACGAATGAGATATCCCCGCAGCTGGGCATTTGCCGCAAAATCAGAGGCAGCGATTCCTATCGCCGCGACAACAACGGTCGCCAGCAACAAGCGATTGCGCAGACTCCATTGTCTAAAGCCGGGGACTCTCCGATTCATTGAAGAATTATCTTAGTTTCCTGCCGGAATACGCATTCGGTAGCCGACGCCACGCACAGTATGAATAAGGGCAGGCTCATAAATGTCGATCTTCTTGCGGAGGTAGGAGACATAAGTTTCAACGATTCCTGCATCGCCGCGGAAGTCATATTGCCAAACGTGATCGAGGATCTGTGACTTGCTAACAACGCGGTCAGCGTTGATCATTAAATAGCGTAGAAGAAGGAACTCGGTTGGCGAGAGGTCAATCAAGTGTCCAGCGCGACGAACTTCATGAGTTGCCTCATCGAGTTCGAGATCTGCAAAGCGAACTTTCTCTTCATCAACGGTAGCTTCGACAGCTCCGATTCGGCGAAGCAGAGCGCGCAGGCGAGCAACTAACTCTTCGAGTGAGAAGGGCTTGGTTACATAGTCATCGCCACCGATGGTGAGGCCGGCAATCTTGTCATCGACGGTATCTTTGGCAGTAAGAAAGAGAACGCCGACGCTATGGCCTTCAGAGCGGAGTTGGCGGCAGACTTCAAAGCCATCTTGGTCTGGCAACATCACATCGAGAATGAGGGCATGGGGTTTAAATTCTTCGGCGATGGTGAGAGCCTGTGATCCGGTGGCGGCGGTGCGGACATCAAAGCCCACAAAACGCAGGCTGGTCGCAATAAGTTCGCTGATGGAACTCTCATCATCAACAACGAGAATTCTCTGCAAATTGCTGCTCTGGGTATCTGCCACGGTAACTCTCTCTTTGAGTGCGGTCATTTCTTGATCCTCCACGGATGCGTTTTTAGATCCCCGGTGCGGGGCATAGGAGAGAGGATTCTCCCATTGGCTGGGGATTTCCTGAGAAATAACCGAAGTTTTCCACAGGGTTTATCCACGGTGTGGAGAATTACAGGGGTGTAATTAGGGGGTTAAATTAACGCCATTTTGTCGCCAGGGTGAAACCCGCAGCGATAAAACCGAAGCCAATAACCATATTCCAGGCTCCCAGATGCGGGATGGGATAGGTGGTGTTGCTGACGTAGTAAATGACGATCCAGACCAGGCCGATGAGGAAGCCGGCGAGCATTAGGGGAGCGAGCCATTTAGGACTCTCCGTGGGAAGTGGAGCCTTCTGGGCTACCTCATCCGGAATATAGACCGGATCCTTCTTACGACTGTGCGATTTAGGCATAGGTAAAAGGTACACCAATATTAAAAATGTCAGGGTCATTACAGTCGGTAGCCTTAGTCCATGACCCGCGTGCTTGTCGTCGATAATTATGACTCTTTTGTCTACAACCTGGTCCAGTATCTGGGCCAACTCGGCGCCGAGGTAACGGTCCGCCGGAACGATGAGGTCGATTTCTCAACCCTCGATAGCTTCGATGGCATCTTGATCTCCCCCGGCCCTGGAACTCCAGAAGCTGCGGGGCAGAGCATTGAACTCGTTAAGTATGCCGCCGCAAAGCAGATCCCTCTCCTTGGGGTTTGTTTAGGCCATCAGGCCATTGGTGTTGCCTTCGGAGCCACCGTCTCGCGGGCGCCTGAGTTGTTGCATGGCAAAACTTCAATCGTGCACCATACAAATAAAGGTTTACTAGTAGATCTACCATCACCATTTATTGCTACGCGTTACCACTCACTAGCTATCGAACCCGCAACACTTCCTGATGAATTGGAAGTTACCGGTAAGACAGATTCTGGTGTGGTCATGGCGATCGAACATAAAACTCTTCCAATATCTGGCGTGCAATTTCATCCGGAATCGGTACTCACGGAACACGGCCACCAGATGCTCGGCAATTGGTTAGAACGTTGCGGGGATGTCGGTGCCCGCGCTCGCTCCGAAGGGCTCTCGCCGGTAGTTAATAGAGCGTGAAGTTTCTTCCGTTTAATTAGTCGGTGGAGTATTTACGGTAATCGTTACTGCGGAACCGATATTTTGTGTCGTCCCTGCAACAGGTGCTTGCGCCAAAATAATTTGGGCCGCCTGAGTTGCATCATATGCATTAGCGGTGCGCACTAAGAATCCCGCCTGGGTAAGAGTCGTAATTGCCTGTACTTCACTTAAGCCAACCAAGTTTGGTACTTGCAAACTCCCACTTGCAATTTGCAGTACAACTCCCGCACCTGCCGGCAAGATACTTCCTGGCGATGGATTAACTCCGAGCACTGTTCCAGGAGCCTGATTTGAATCTGTGGGAATCGTTTGTGCTACTAATAAACCGACCGCAGTAAGTGCACTTCTTGCGTCGGCAAGTGATAGTCCTACCAAATTAATTGGGATAGCAGTATTCCCCGCGCCAGTTGATTCCGTCAGCGTGATACTGCTCCCCGGAATTACCTTGGCATCGGCCAACGGAAGTTGACTTGAGATGCGACCCTTGGGAATCGATGATGATGGCCCATCTTGAATATTAATGGTGAAGTCAGGAAGCAGCGCTCTTGCCTGTGCTTCTGTGAGGCCCACAACATTGGGAACCTGCAAGGTCGGGGCGTTGGGATTCTTCACCTGGGTGTATAGAGTGGATCCAGCAATAAGCGCTATCGCCACAGCTATACCCCCAACGAGGAAGAGGCGGCGGCGTGATTTAGAGCGGCGAATCTTTGTTGTTACCTGTTCTCCGCGCATGGCACGCTTTAAATCTTCCAACATCGCACCAGCATCTTGGTAGCGGTCATTGGGATCTTTGTGGAGAGCGACCTGAATGATGGTTTCAAGATTGGGATCGATATCAGGGTTGATATCAGAGGGAGCCGGAAGTGGGGCCGATACATGTTGGAAAGCGATAGATACGGGCGTATCGCCAATAAAAGGCGGCCTTCCAACTAATAATTCATACATCAAACAACCGACGGAATAAATGTCACTGCGCGCATCGGCATATTCGCCCGTGGCTTGTTCTGGGGAGAGATACTGTGCCGTACCTACGACATTCCAAGTGTTAGTCATCGTCGCGCCGATATCGTCAAGGGCCCTGGCAATTCCAAAATCCATCACCTTGACCTTGCCCGAATCGGTAATCATAATATTTCCAGGTTTGATATCACGATGGATAATGCCCTGCGTATGCGAGTATTCCAGCGCTTCCAGAATTTCAGCGACGATCTCTACCGCTTCGGCTTGAGAGATTTCTGCATCTGATTGCAGAACTTGACGCAAGGTATGTCCTTTAACAAGTTCCATCACGATATATGAATTTGGACCATCTTCTCCAGAGTCAAAGACCGCAACGATTCCCGGATTATTCAAACCACCAGCAGCGAGCGCTTCTTTCTTAAAGCGAGCAACAAAGGCGGGATCGCGCGCTAGGTCACTGCGCAGAATCTTCACTGCAACTTTACGATGTAAACGTAGGTCTTCCGCGATGTAAACATCGGCCATGCCACCAGTACCAATCATGGCGCCGAGTTCGTAGCGACTATTAAATATCTTCTTATTCATTTGCGCGCCGCCCCAAGGAGTTCACTTGGTGTTTCGTCTCGAGTTTCCACGATCTCAGCCCAGAGAACCGTCACATTATCCGGCGCCCCTTTTTCAAGCACTGCGGCAATAAGTTGGTCAACTACTTCGGTTGGGTCGGCTTTCTTAATAACATTGGCAATTTCATGATCAGATAGGACAGAACTTAAGCCGTCGCTACAGAGAAGAAATTGGTCGCCCACCTTGGCCTCAAAGAGATTCAGTATTGGGTCGATACCTGAATCGCCGATCAAGGCTTGGGTGAGGAGCGATCTCTGCGGATGGTTAATGACTTCATCAGGAGTTAAACGGCCCTGATCCAACAACTCTTGCATAACGGTGTGGTCGTAACTTAATTGCACCAGTTTCTTTCCATTCCATTGGTAGCAACGCGAATCACCGATGTGGAGGAGTTCAACTCGATCTCCGTTCAGGTGGAGTGCTGTAAGTGTCGTGCCCATACCCTGGAGGCTGCGATCATTGCCAGCAACTTCGGCGATCTCATGATCAATTGAAAAAGAGATGTTAAGAAGCAGATCTTCTCGTGATTCCGAATCCAGGGCAGCGTCATTTAGCACATCGCTTAACTCTTTGACGGAGGTAATTGCAATTCGGGAGGCGACTTCACCGCCGGCGTGTCCGCCCATCCCGTCGGCAACGGCAATCAAGCGGGGTGAGACGAGAGCGGAATCCTCATTGCCATCTCTTACAAGGCCAAGCTCACTGCGAGCAATAACCTTGAATGAGCGATTCATAGTTTTAGCCTAACGGTGATAACCTCTTATAAGTAAGCCCGAGTGGCGGAACGGCAGACGCGCACGATTCAGGTTCGTGTACTCGTAAGGGTGTAGGGGTTCAAATCCCCTCTCGGGCACTCCTATCTAGGCGGATACCCTAAATTAGGCAGAATTCCCTAAAAGGATCGGTAGAAGGGATTTATTTATGAGACGTGCAATCGCTGCTGGATTATTCACAGCACTATTGATCACATGGGCAATGGTCTCTCCCGCTAGTAGTTTTGCCGCCACAGAAAAGTCGACCGCGGTTATCAAGGTGGAGCACGTTGGTGGATTTGTTGGGCCAAATTTTAAAAGTGCTCGACTTCCTGATGTGGTCCTCTATTCAGATGGTCGGATTCTAACCCCGCGCAATCTCTCCGATTCAGTCCGGCAAATGTTTCAGGGCTCTGTGAGCAAAATTATCCTGCAGTCGGAAATAACTGCCTTTATAAAAGCGATGAAAACACCCATTGGAGGTTGGGGCTTGCCTGGGGTTGCCGACGTCCCATCGACCAGGGTCTCTCTCATGCAAAATGGTAAAGAGAGGATTGTTGAGGTGTATGCCCTGGGTTTTGCTTTGAATAGCTCGCTTAAAGATGCCAGCGCCGCTCGAAAAAAACTTTCTCTCGCAATCGAACATTTGATTGCGCTAGGGGGGAAGAAGACGATTTACAGTCCGACCAAGTATGAAGTTTGGCCGCAGGGAAATATTTCTAATGGAACGGCAACGGGAATTCTTTGGCCCAACGACATTGCGCCACCGACCACAAATTGTGTTGGCGTTACAGCACAACCCTTCCAAGCACTGCTCCGAAATGCTGGGAGCAAGCCGTGGTTATTGCCAAACGGCGACATAATCAATTTAACCTGGCGCCCGGTGCTTCCAGGCGAGATCGCCTGCAAAAGGTAACGCCTGCGTCAAATCGTTGCCCGAGCACACATCTGCCTTAGGTAGAGTTCGCAGGTGAGTACATATGCCTACCTGGGACCCTCTGGAACATTTACTGAGGCGGCTCTGATTGGCATCACCACAGATTCAGATCAGTTGATCCCGTATTCCAATGTAACGGCCGCTCTGGATGCTGTTCGCGAAGGTCGTGCCGAATTTGCACTCGTCCCTATTGAAAACTCGGTTGAAGGCGTTGTCGCCCGGACGCTTGATGAATTGGCTACTGGTGCTGCTTTGGAGATTGTTGCCGAGACGACGATTCCCGTGAGTTTTGCCTTGATGACTCTGCCCTCAAATGCGACCAGTACGATCACTCGAATCGCTACTCACCCACATGCTGAATCGCAATGCCGAATATTTATCGCGCGGGAATATCCAGGTGCTGAAGTTATAACAACGCCTTCCACTGCAGCAGCCGCAGAGGGGCTAAAGGATGGCAATTGGGATGGGGCAATTGCGGCGAAGATTGCCGCTGACAAGTATGGTCTAGCAGTGATCGCCGAGAATATCGGCGACAACGATGCAGCTGTTACGCGCTTTGTGTTGGCCCGTAAGCCCGGAGCAATTCCAACTCCAAGTGGTAATGATCGAACCTCCCTTGTCGCCTATATAGATATTGATCATGTGGGAGCGCTCTTAGAAATTCTCACCGAATTTGCAAAGAATGAGGTGAATCTCTCTTTCATTCAGAGCCGTCCCACTGGTCGTGAATTAGGGCACTATCACTTCATTATCGACGTTGAGGGCCACCAGAGCGATGCGGCAGTCGCCCGCTCAATTATTGGCTTACGCTCGATCTGCGAAGATATTCGCGTTCTAGGTTCATACCCCCGTGCGGCGAGTAGGTAGGCTAATCCCGTGATTGATTTAAAGATACTTCGTGAAGATCCAGAACGTGTTCGCCAATCCCAAAAGGTGCGCGGAGAGAACATCGAAATTGTCGACCAGCTATTACTTTTGGATGAAGCGCGCCGTACTGCGATCACAACCTTTGAAACGCTGCGAGCGGAGCAGAATCTGCTTTCAAAGTCTGTCGGCGCAGCTAAAGGCGAAGAGAAAAGTGCGCTCTTGGAGAATGCGAAAGCGCTCTCTGCAAAGGTTAAAGAGGCCGATGCCGCTCGCGCCGTTGCGGAAGCCGCCGCCGATGCAGCTTTGTTACAGATTCACAATGTGATTAGCCCAGATGCACCAGTGGGTGGTGAGTCTGACTTCGTTGTTCTCGAGCATGTAGGCACGCCCCGCGACTTTTCTGCTGCAGGCTTCGAACCAAAAGATCATGTAGAACTCGGTAAAATTCTGAAAGCTATTGATACCGAACGCGGAGCTAAGGTCGCAGGATCACGCTCATATTACTTAACAGGAGTAGGCGCGCTCTTAGAATTTGCACTCGTCAATTACGCAATTTCCTCGGCAACCAAAGCGGGTTTTACGCCTGTTATACCGCCGGTCTTGGTGAATCCACCAGCGATGGAAGGCACGGGATTTTTAGGTCAAGCGGCAGAGAATGTTTATCACCTGGAAGAAGATGATGTGTACCTCGTGGGTACCAGCGAAGTACCTCTAGCTGCGTATCACATGGATGAAGTCATCGATGGATTGCCATTGCGCTACGCCGGATATTCAACATGTTTCCGCCGCGAAGCGGGTACGTATGGCAAAGATACGCGCGGCATTATCCGAGTGCATCAATTCGATAAGGTGGAAATGTTCATCTTCTGTGAACCAAAGGATGCGCTCGCCGAACATCAGAAGTTGTTGCAGTGGGAGAAAGATTTCATGGACGCGATGGAGATTCCTTACCGTGTTATCGATGTTGCATCCGGGGACCTTGGAGCCAGCGCTATTCGTAAATTCGATATTGAGGCTTGGATTCCTACCCAGGACGCATATCGTGAAGTCACCAGCACATCTAATTGCACCGAATTTCAAGCACGCCGCCTGAACATTCGCTATCGTGATGGAGAAGCTACTAAACCAGTAGCAACTCTTAACGGAACGCTCGTTGCAATTCCGCGTATGCTCGTTGCAATTCTAGAAAATCATCAACAAGAAGATGGTTCGGTCATCGTTCCCGCAGCCCTTCGCCCCTTCTTAGGAGTCGACCGATTACTTCCGGCATAACTGGCAATCGACCTAAGGTCATTGCAACAGATCTAGATGGCACCATTGTCTCCTCATATGAGCGGATCACCACGCGCACTGTCGAGGCCTTTACCGCTGCTCGCGAAGCTGGCGTAGAAATCTTCTTTGTTACAGGAAGACCACCACGCTGGATGCGCGAGATCAAAGATACCTTTGGATTTGGCAATGCCATCTGCGCCAATGGAGCGATGCACTACGACTTGATAAAAGAGGAAGTGATCGAAGAGTGGTTGATTCCACTCGACAATCAATTTGAATTTGTGAAGAGAATGCGCGCTGCTGTTCCATCAATCTCCTTTGCTACCGAGTACGGTGATGATTTTCATCATGAAAGTGCCTATGTCCCGCGCTGGGATGTCGGAGTCGATATGGCGCCAGTATTGCGAATCGAAGAGAAGTTGCTGAAACCTGCTTTTAAAATGTTAGCGCGCTGTTCTGATTATGATTTTACATCTGATGAGCTTCTGGAGATCGCCCTAAAGGAAGTTGGGGATCTTGTAACTATTACGCATTCCAATGCCGATGAAGCGCTATTAGAGATTTCTGCTCTTGGAGTTAGTAAAGGTGAGACCTTGGCCAAACTCACTGCTCGCTTAGGTTTTACCGCAAAGGATGTTGTGACATTTGGAGACAATCCCAATGATTTCTCCATGTTGAACTGGGCTGATCGATCATGGGCCATGGCCGATGGCCACGTTGACGCTCCAAAGAATGCAAAGTTTGTAGCAGAACCCCACCATATGGATGGTGTGGCAATTGTGATTGAAGGGCTTTTGACCCTACCCGAGTAAAAAGCGGCGATTTTGCCTCTCCCTAGGTGTGCCACTAAGTTTGCCCACGGAGGGCTCGCATAGCGGCCGAGTGCACCGGTCTTGAAAACCGGCAAGGGAAACCTTCGTGGGTTCAAATCCCACGCCCTCCGCCAGATTTGCTTAAACCACACAGGCTTGTGTGCGATTTCACCCCTTCAAGGTTGGACCTTGCCTAGCGTTATAGGGGCTCGGGGACGAAACTTCTCCCATGGCAATTGATACCCCAGGCACCGGCGTCTTCTCTCAAGGACGAGCGAAATTAACTGCTCGCACGCTGCGCACCGACAAGTGGTGGCTGACGCCATTCGTTACCTTTCTCGTACTTTTCTCGTTCATCGTCTACGCCACATTTCGTGCCTTCGAAAATGGAAAGTACTTTGCCCAACCTTTGATCTCTCCTTTCTATTCTCCCTGTCTCTCCACTGATTGCGTGAAAGATTCCCCGTCATTCGTCGGAACAATCTTCGGTACGTATCACATCTTTGGAATGACAGTCTCACCTTCGCTATTCATCTTGATCTTCCCACTCGCCTTTCGACTTACCTGTTATTACTACCGCAAGGCGTACTACCGCTCTTTCTGGATGTCACCACCTGCATGTGCAGTTGCAGAGCCTCATGCCAAGTACACCGGCGAGACACGCGCTCCACTTATATTGCAAAATGGTCACCGCTACGCTTTCTATGCCGGACTAGTTCTTAATGTATTTCTAAGTATTGATGCGGTCGGAGCTTTTAGAAATGAGAAGGGTCAATGGGGCCATATGTCTATAGGCACATTGGTTCTCCTGGCCAATGCAACCTTCCTCTGGCTTTACTCGCTCTCTTGCCATACCTGCCGCCACACAATAGGTGGTCGACTACGTAACTTCTCGAAGCACCCAGTTCGCTACAAGTTGTGGACCTGGGTCTCCATCTTGAATCATAAGCATCAAAATTTTGCGTGGATCTCGCTCTTCGGTGTTGCGCTCGCCGATCTCTATGTTCGCCAGGTATCTGGTCACTCCATCCGCAATCTCTACTTCTTCTAAGGGCGCTGACCATGACTGCAAATATTGAACGTCATAAGTACGACATCGTCGTTATCGGTGCTGGTGGCGCTGGCCTGCGCGCAGCTGTCGAAGCACGCGAAGCGGGACTCACGGTAGCGATCGTTTGTAAATCACTATTTGGCAAGGCGCACACCGTTATGGCCGAAGGTGGCGCTGCTGCCTCTATGGGTAATGTGAATGATAAAGATAACTGGATGGTGCACTTCCGCGACACCATGCGCGGCGGTAAGTTTCTCAATCATTATCGGATGGCTGAATTACATGCCAAAGAGGCGCCCGATCGCATCTGGGAGCTAGAAACTTGGGGCGCGCTCTTTGATCGCACTAAAGAGGGCAAAATTTCACAGCGTAACTTTGGAGGGCACGAATATCCACGTCTGGCTCACGTTGGTGACCGCACCGGCTTGGAATTGATCCGCACTATGCAGCAACGCATCGTTGCCTTGCAACAGATAGACGCGCGCGAGACCGGCAACCCTGAAACCAATATACGAGTATTTGCCGAAGTAACCATCACGGAAATTCTCAATGAGAATGGCAAGGTTGCGGGTGCCTACGGGTACCGCCGTGAAAATGGTGCAGAGGTGCTCTTTGAAGCACCAGCAGTCGTTATTGCAACGGGTGGCGTTGGTAAGACATTTAAAATCACCTCTAACTCTTGGGAGGGCACTGGCGATGGTCATGCACTCGCGCTCAAGGCGGGAGCCAACCTGGTCGATATGGAATTCTTGCAATTCCACCCTACGGGTATGGTCTGGCCGCTCTCGGTAAAAGGAATTCTTGTCACTGAGTCGGTACGCGGTGAAGGTGGAATCTTGACCAATAGTCTGGGCGAACGCTTTATGTTCAAGTACATTCCCGATGTATTTAAGAATCAATATGCAGATAATGAAGCGGAAGCGGATCGTTGGTATATCGATCAAGATAACAATCGCCGTCCCCCAGAACTTCTACCGCGCGATGAGGTCGCGCGCGCAATTAACTCCGAAGTTAAAGCTGGACGCGGAACCGAGCACGGTGGAGTATTCCTCGACGTTTCCAAGCGACTCTCTGCCGAAGTAATTAAGAAACGTCTACCATCCATGTGGCACCAGTTCTATGAACTTGCTGGAGTAGATATCACTAAAGAGGCGATGGAAGTTGGACCAACCTGTCACTATGTTATGGGCGGTGTAGAGGTCAATCCAGATACGGCTGCAGCGGTTGGAGTCGATGGTCTCTTCGCCGCTGGTGAAGTTGCTGGTGGAATGCATGGTTCAAATCGCCTCGGTGGTAACTCGCTGACGGATCTGCTGGTCTTTGGTCGGCGCGCCGGAATGGGTGCTGTTGCTTATGTGAAGTCACACGGAGTCAATCCAGTGAGTGATTCCGCCATTGAGAAGGCAGCTACAAGAATTGCCGCTCCTTTCACACGAGTAGGCGGCGAAAATGCTTATTCGCTGCATCAAGAGCTGCAGGAGATCACGCACAACTTGGTGGGAATTATTCGTACCAGAGTAGAACTCACGGAAGCGATCGAAAAGATCGCTGACATTCGCCAGCGCAGCGCCAATATCTCTGTCACTGGAGATCGGATGTTCAATCCGGGCTTCCACTTGGCTTTCGATCTCGACAATATGTTGCTTGTTGCGGAAAGTACTGCAAAGTCCGCCCTGCTCCGTGAAGAGTCACGCGGTGGGCATACCCGCGATGACTTCCCTGGAATGAATCCCACCTGGCGTCAGGTCAATCACATCTCCAGTTTTGATGGTGCACATGTCAATATCAAGGTCCAAGCGTTGCCAGCGCTACCGAAAGAGCTCTTCGATCTCTTTGATGTTCACGAATTAGAGAAGTACATGACCCCGCAGGAAATTGCGAAAGGCGGATCAAACTAATGGCGCGCACACTCAAACTTCGCATCTGGCGTGGTAACGATGAAGATGGGGCCCTACAAGATGTCACCGTGGAAGGAAATAACGGCGAGGTAGTTCTCGACATCATTCACCGCGTACAAGCGACTCAGATGGGTGACCTGGCAGTTCGCTGGAATTGCAAAGCGGGTAAATGTGGCTCGTGCTCCATGGAGATCAACGGAAAGCCACGCTTGGCATGTATGACACAGATTTCTGCCTATGGCGATGATGAAGTAATCACGATTACGCCGCTACGCGCCTTTCCGGTTATTAAGGACCTCGTTACAGATGTCTCTTTTAATTACAAGAAGGCGCTGGAAGTCCGCGCTTACGAGCATCCAGCCGATCTCAAACCCGGTGCAGCTCGCATGCAGCAGGTCGACGTCGAGCGCTCGCAGGAATTCCGCAAGTGCATCGAATGTTTCCTCTGCCAAGATACCTGCCACGTTATTCGTGACCACGAAGAGAATAAGAAATCCTTCGCCGGTCCTAGATTCTTTATCCGTATCGCCGAACTCGATATGCATCCTCTAGATACCCTGCGCAACCGGAAACAGACGGCGCAATCCGAACATGGCCTTGGAATGTGCAACATCACCAAGTGCTGTACCGAGGTCTGCCCCGAGCACATCCGAATCACCGACAACGCGATCATCCCGATGAAGGAGCGCGTTGTAGACGTCAAGTACGACCCACTGCGCTGGTTAGGCTCGGTTATCAGAAAGAGAGACGGTATCCTTTAGCCATGAGGATATTTGTTCGTTGGGGAGTATTGGCCCTCGCAGTATGGGCGGCTACCGGTCTAGTTCCAGGAATCAAGGTCCACGGAGGCGCATGGTCGTATCTGCTGGTTGCCTTGATTTTCTCGTTGATTAATACCTTCTTAGGTTCATTCCTGAAGTTGATGACCCTTCCAGCGGTCATTCTTAGCGCGGGACTCTTCTTGATCGTCATTAATGCTGCGATGCTCGAAGTGACGACGCACATCACGAAGAGACTCACGATTACTTCTTTCTGGTCAGCGGTATTCGCCTCCGTCATTATTAGTTTGGTTTCGGGTGCGGGTTCTCGCCTAACTTCGAAACGCAATTGGAAGTAAAACAACTCTCTGTTGTATCACTGGGCGGAATTGTTGGCTCCCTCGCTAGATGGGGCGCCTCCCTCCTAATTGTTGACCCCGGTTTTCCATGGGCCACACTTACTGTTAACTATCTGGGCGCTGTTTTACTCACAGTTATTGTTGTTTATACCCGGCATCACGAGAATTCGCGCTGGTGGTGGCGTCCTGCTCTTGGGACCGGATTTTGTGGAGGGTTCACGACATACTCTGCCTTTGCGGTCACGATTGATCATGACCTGAACTCCCATAACTATCATGGTCTCGTAACATATGTGCTGGCATCTCTCGTTGGAACTTTTATCTTAGTCTTTGCGACCAATGAATTTCTCGATAAGCGTTGGTCTAATAAATGAGAGTGCTTCTGATCTCTCTAGGAGCCGGGGTTGGCGCACCTCTTCGTTATCTCATCGACAAAAACATGCGCAAGACGCGTATCAACTCGATTCCCCTTGAAACACTTTTAATCAACATACTTGGTTCGTTTGTACTTGGAATCACCGTCCACCGCGGCGCAAATATGGGATTTCTCTTTGGAACGGGCTTCGCCGGAGCGTTTACTACCTGGTCGGCTTTTGCGTTGGAAACCCACGATCTCTTCAAGTCGAGAAAGCATGGGATAGCTTGGGGCTATCTCGCTTTGACACTGGTGCTCGGAGTTGCAGCTGCGGCCGCTGGAGATGCGATCTAACGGAGTAAGTTAGCAACCCAAACTTCGACCTCGTCGGGATGGCTCGGAAGCGCACGACTTAAAACTTGAACACCAGTCTTAGTAACTAGTACATCGTCCTCAATGCGAACTCCAATACCGCGGTACTCGGCCGGGAAGAGTAAGTCATCGGGTTGAATATAAAGACCGGGTTCAACCGTAAGCACCATTCCCACTTCAAGAACTCCGCCGCGATAATCCTCTTTACGGGCTTGTGCGCAGTCGTGAACATCGAGCCCCAACATATGCCCAGTGCTATGCACCGTCCATCTCCGATGAAACCCGGCGTACTCCTCTAAAGACTCTGCAGCGCTAACGGGAAGTACACCTAACTCTTCCAAGCCCTTTGCCAAGACCGCGCTGGCGGCATCGTGAAAGGCGGTCCATGGTGCTCCCGGCTTAACCGCTTCAATACCAGCGCGCTGCGCAGCATAGACGAGAGAGTAAATCTTGCGTTGCGCTGGTGAGAACTTTCCATTGATGGGGATAGTTCTTGTGATGTCAGCGGTATACATGGAATCAACTTCAGCACCGGCATCTATGAGAATCATATCTCCGGGTAGGACATCGCCATCATTCTTAATCCAATGTAGAACACAGGCATGTGAACCAGCAGCTGCGATCGTGTCATATCCAAGATCATTGCCCTCGAGGCGCGCTCTGCCATAAAAAGCCGATTCGATGATGCGCTCGCCGCGTTTAACGGATACCGCAGCGGGGAGCGCCTGCACCATGTCGCTAAATCCGCGAATAGTGACATCGATCGCCTTCTGTATTTCGGCAATTTCATAACGATCCTTAATCAACCGCAGCGCCGAAATTTGAGCCAGCAACCTTGCTTCGCGTTTCTTGCGATGCTCCACTAGGGCATCGACAACTGGATCTTCACCATGAATAGCCAAGGTGTCGACATCATCGTCGAGCATTTCAGGGAGATTATCGATATGAATTACCGAAACCCCATAGCGCTGCTCAGTCTCTGAGGCAGAGAGTCTGCGTCCAACCCAGAACTCACCATGCCTCCGATCAGCGTGGAATTCATCGGTATCGCGCGGAGAACGGGGGTGAATTAATAGAAGTGCTTCATGTCCCTGTGCGGTCGGCTCAAGTATGAGTACTGAATCTGGGACGCAATCGCTGGCGGTAATCCCAGTGAAGTATGCATACGCGCTATGTGCGCGGAATTTGTAGTCGGTGTCATTGCTACGAACCTTGAATGTACCTGCTGGGATAACCAGTCGCACTCCAGGATAAAGTGCTGATATCTTGGCACGGCGAACGGCAGCAAACTTCACAACTTCGGCGGGTTTAACTCCCTGTAGCGCGGTATCTGACCACCCCAAGGACATAAATTCTGCTAGCGCTTCACCCTTGGGAATGTCATGTGATTGGGTACCAGGTGCCCGATCGGGAATCTTATTCACATTGGTAAGGGTACTAGGCTTCGCGTATGTCCTTACAGCCCTTTCAAGCAGTTAATCCCGCAGATGGTCTCGCCTTCGGAGCCGAATATCCAGAGCAGAGCCGCGCTGAGGTAGCGTCGACCATCAACCGTGCCGCCGGAGTACGAGAGTCGTTTGCCGCACTTACACTTTCAGCACGTGCGGACCTACTGGAAGCGATCGCTGCAGAAGTCGAAAATCTGCGCTCCCAGTTGGTGGCGATTGCCAATTTAGAGACGGGATTGCCAGAAGCGCGGATAAATGGCGAAATTTCCCGCACCATTGTGCAACTCCAACTCTTTGCCGCCATGGTGCGTACCGGTGTGCATCTAGGCGCCACCATTGATTTAGCTGATCCTGATTACAAGCCGGTTGCTCGTCCCGATATGCGAAAAGTTAATCTTCCTATTGGCGTAGTTGCGGTCTTTGGAGCATCCAATTTTCCATTTGCCTACTCCGTTATTGGCGGAGATAGCGCTGCTGCGCTCGCTGCTGGGTGTCCTGTCGTAGTAAAGGCTCATCCTTCGCACCCAGGCACTTCACTCCTTACTTTTCAAGCGGTGCAAAGCGCACTGCTCACACAAGGATTGTCACCAGATATTTTTATGATGGTGCAAGGACGCAATCCTGAAATCACACATTGGATCGCCCTTGCCGAAGATATCGCTGCTATTGGATTTACTGGTTCAACACTCGTGGGAAGGTTGTTGGTTGATCTGAGTCATTCGCGCTCGGTGCCAATTCCAGTCTTTGCAGAGATGGGAAGTCTTAATCCCATCTTCATTACCGCCGCCGCGTTGCGTGAGCGCGGAGAGACGATGGGGGAGAACCTCTTTGATTCTGCCACGCTAGGTTCTGGTCAATTCTGCACCAAACCCGGCTTAATTTTTCTGGGTGGTGAGAGTGGGGCGTTTGTTGCTGCGCTGCGGGGCAAGATGAATTCTGTGGGAACTCAACCGTTGCTCAACAAAGGTATTAGCGAGCGTTATAACAGTGTCATCTCTGAGCTTTCCAAGAGTCCTGGAGTCGAGACAATTGTTGGAGATGTTCCTGACCAGGGATTTATCGTGCAGCCCACCATCTTCATTCTCGATTACCATTTGTATAAAGCCAATCCGGAATTTAGCCACGAACACTTCGGACCAACCACAGTGGTAATCAAATGTACAGAACTAGATTTCGCAGAAATTATTAGGAACGCTGAGGGTCAATTAACCGCTACCTTGCACCTAGGAACAGGTGAATTTCGTCCGGAGTTGGTTACATCGCTCGGCGCTATTGCTGGTCGCGTAATCCTTAACGGCGCACCAACTGGTGTATCGGTCTCTGCGGCACAGAATCATGGTGGGCCTTGGCCTTCATCTTCCACTCACACAACATCGGTTGGCACTGATGCGGTCTATCGCTTCATGCGCCCCGTTACATTTCAAGGATTTCCCGATGAGTTGTTGCCCCCAGCTTTAGCGAGCAGCAATCCAGAGAAGATTGAAAGATTGGTAAATGGAGTTCGCGGTTTAAAGTAAGAAACCATTGGGGAATGGATCAGTCGAATCCAGAATCCAAGTCGCTTCGCCCATCACCCACGCTCGGCCAGTAATTGTTGGGATGATTGCGGGAATACCAGCGACTGTGGTGTGTTCTTTAACGCGACCCTCAAAGTGCGAACCAATCCAGGATTCATTGATGAGGACATCATCATCAGCGAACTCGCCACGGGCAACCATCTGTGCCAGCCGCGCGCTGGTACCTGTACCGCAAGGAGATCGATCAAACCAGCCCGGGTAGATAGCCATTGCATTCTTCCAATGCAGCCGATGATCGCCCGGCGTTATAAAGTCGATGTGGTGACAGATCGCAATTTCCGGATTTTCTGGATGTACGGGGCGATTTTGTTCATTGATCGCATCAGAGATCGCCAGCCCAGCTTCTAGAAATTTGGCGCCGTTCTTCCGCTCAAAAGTTATTCCCACGCGCTCTATTGGCACAATCGCATAGAAGTTGCCACCGTAGGCCATGTCGTAGGTGATTTCACCGAAGCCGGGGACGGAAACAACCTGATCACGTTGGAAGAGGAATGAGGGAACGTTGGTGATTGTCACGCTGCGGGCTCGACCCTCTTTGACGGCCACATCAACAACGACAAGCCCCGCTGGGGTATCTAAGCGCACCGTAGTTACTGGTTCTATAACGGGCACCAATTTCTTTTCAATGAGAACTGTTGCTAAGCCAATCGTTCCGTGGCCACACATGGGTAAACAGCCCGATACTTCGATGTAAACAACGCCAATATCAGCATCGGCACGCGTACTTTTTTGGATGATCGCTCCACTCATCGCCCCGTGTCCGCGTGGTTCAAACATCAACCATTGGCGGAGATGATCCATGTGCTCCATGAAGTAGGCACGTTTTTCAAAAGCGGAGTTACCTGGAATCTCACCGATTCC
>JBAXVT010000039.1:0-15668 GCA_037128715.1 Actinomycetes bacterium | reverse complement strand
TTTCGAAATACTGCGCCTATCTTTGACCACTACTCAGATCTTCCCGTGATAAAGAAGAAGGGGTTGAAGGTTCGACTAATCGTAGGTGAATTTATGAAGGAGGAATCGGAGGCGAGAATATTTTCACCATTGGTGGGAGCTGAAATTAATCTTGCGGCTGGCTCTTCCTATAAATTACCCGTGCGCACGGACTTTGAATATGGCGCACTGCTCGTAGCCGGCGACATTGTGATCGACGAGGAAACAGTACCTTTAACCAACCTGTACTACAGCGCTCCTGGGAAATCCTCGCTACAAATAAGTACAGTTAGCGGCGCAAAGTTTGTACTTTTAGGCGGAGCTCCATTTTTAGAGGAGATCGTGATGTGGTGGAATTTTATTGGGCGCAGCCACGAGGAAATAGTAGAAATGCGTGCGGATTGGAATGGCGAGAGCAAGAGTTTCCCTCACTTTGCGGACAAGATCGGCGGCCGTATTCCAGCACCAGAACTCCCAAACCTACGATTACAACCCCGCGGAAATATCCGCCCCGCAGTTAATTAACTTTAAAACTTACCGAAACAGTTACGGTCACAGTCTTTGGAATTGTTGTGGTGTCATACATGCCACCACCGGAAGTATCCACTGAATCTGGTGAAGTTACCTGAACCGGACCACTTGACACGGCAACTACGCCGCCCAGGCTAGATCCAACCGCCTTCGTCATTGATATTCCGCGGGCTTTAGCATCGACCATGGCTTGTGCCAATAGGGCAGGACGCAATGCAGCCAAGTTTGAAACATAGAACTGCGGTCCATAGTTATTGATATTTACCCCAGTTTGCAGCAGGGCGCCTATGCCATTACTTAATGAGTAAACACGATTAACATCTTTGGAGCGCACGGTGACGCTCTGACTAGCCTGGTATGAAAGCACGCGGCCCGTGGGGTTCCCGTTTATATATTCGTTCACAGCATTGGTGTTTACGCCACCGTTTTGAATTCCAGAGGCAGGGATTCCTCCTGCAACCAAATATTTTGTCAGTGCATCAACGCTCTTGCCCACCTTTGAAACCGCCGACGCAGCGCTTGCAGAACTCTCTTGCGCGTTAAGGGTCCATACCGAATTGTCGGCCGTTGCGTTGGTGCGAGCTTGGCCGGTGACGGTGACTGAATTGCCGGCGCGTGCTGCAAGACCTTGACCGACCAAACTAAGTCCATATCCTGTACCGAATGCCAATATCAAGGCAGAGATAATCAGACTATAAAATTTGGTGGAAAAGCGCTGTGGTTTAACGGTCTCATTCATGAGTTAAGAGTAGGGGGTTTGACTGAGAGAATGTTGTGTAGTCAAAGTGCTGCCACCCAATTCACGGTGAGGCTCAACACAACTGAGTATTAGTTGAGCGTGGTGAAGAAGAAGTCAAGGGTGCGCTCCCAGGCAAGTGCGGCGGCGAGCGGCTCAAAAACCTCAGGACGGTCGTCGTTAAAGAAAGCGTGTTTGGTCCCCGCATAATCAAGAGCGGTAGCGCTTCCACCAGCTTCTTCAACTTCACGTAGTACTTCTTGAATTCCGGGCGCACTGGAAGTTCCATCGCCCTGCGCACAATGAATTAAAACTGATTTTCCAAGATAGTTTTCCCACTTGGGTGCATGACGCTCCCATGATGCTCCCGGATAAAAACCGACTGTCGCCAAGATTTGTGGAGAGAGCGTGCCGCTCCAAATCGCCAGACTTCCGCCCATACAAAAACCAACAACACCCACATGTTGCGAAGAAGTTTCAGGCAAAGAGAGGAGGTAATTAGCCGCGTTGGTTATTTCTCTGCCGGCCTGATCTAGTTGCAGTTCCATCATCAACTTCTTGGCGGTATCAGGTTCAGCCGCGGCTTGGCCATGATAGAGATCTGGGGCAAAGGCAACAAAGCCGGCAGCTGCGAAGCGATCGACAACATCAGTGATGTGTCCGACTAGACCCCACCACTCTTGAATAACAATTACTGCGGGACCACTCTCGCTCTGCGGAAGCGCGAGATAACCTTCACCGGTCACTCCATCGTGTGTGAAAGTGAGATGCATTCCCATTTTATTTACGTCGTGTACGACGGCCCACGGTGAGGCCTATTCCAAATCCAATGAGTAACACAGTTGCAATTACCACCAGCACCACACCAGGACTGCGATCATCTCCACCGATATTTGAAATCCGTGGACGCGGCTCCGAAGATTCCTCGGCCCAAGCTGTAGAACTCAACAAAATGAGTTGGGTAAGAACGATCGCACTCAGTACCTTGGCTTTCACAAAACCCTCCTCGACGGTGATGTTATTAGTGTAACTATTGCTTCAAGGTGATGGGTAAGTACTTAAGGATGTCTGAGGATGTTATTGGTCTCAGATTATTGGCGGCGGCCTGCGCAGCTAATGCATGGGCGCTAATTGCCTTAAATACGACCACGACCACATCATTAAAATTGCTGGGATTCCAACTGGCAAGCATGGAGCCGATCAACCCTGCCAAGATATCTCCCGTCCCGGCAGTTGCCAATTCAGCGCCACCGAGTTCATCTTGAACTACTAGTCCTTCGGGTGAGGCAACAACGGTGTGATACCCCTTAAGCACAACAACACAGTTGAGAGCGGACGCCATCGCCAATGCGCTCTTCTGGCGGCCCTCTTCGCCGATACCTATCTCGAAGCCCAATTCTTTGGCTTCTCCCTCATGCGGGGTGATGACCACAAAATCAGCGCGGATCCCGTAGGCAAGATCCATCGCAGCCGAATCCAAGACGGCAAATTTGCTAAAGGGAATTGCGAATCGTCGTCCTAATTTTGGTGAACCAGGACCTATTACCCAGGCATCAACAGTGATCCCTTTGATCGACTTGTGAACAACCACATCGGGGTATGCCCCCACGACAAGATTGCGGTTGAACTGGTCAGGGGAGATGTAGTTGATATATCCCGAGCCACCGCGGCGCGCGCCGCCAACGCAGAGTAGTGCCGCTCCCGAGTACTCCGGGCTACCGGCGATAACTGCCACCGTGCCGTGCGAGTACTTGTGGGAGTTCTTTGATAATTTCTTTATAAAGTTCTTCTCCACCTTGCAGATTATCCTCCTGGAAATACCCAATGGGAAGTGCTGGGCCAGCTTTGGATAGCGCCTTTTACGCGGTAACTTCCTCTTGCACGCCAACTACATAGTAGAAGGCGAGGGCAAAGCAGATGAAGAAGGCGGCAATTGGGAAGAAGAGTGCCACGATGGTGGCAATTAGGTAGACGGATATTCCGATATACCCTTTACGCAACAATGATTTGAGAGTGACTCCGGTGGTATTAGGAGCGAGATGTTCGTGGCTCATTAAGTGGCTGATAATTAAAATGAACATACCCGAGGTATAAACCCAGATGGCACAATATAAGGAGATCGCCCACTTTGCATTTGAGCCCTGGTTGTACCAGGTCGCTGCCAATGAAGTTGAGAAGGGAATAGAAACAATTCCCAGTAATAATCCCAGATTTGCAAAGAGAACTTTGCGATGGACCATAACAACGCGATCAAAGATGGAATGGTGATTTACCCAAATAATTCCAATTGAAAGAAAGCTCATAACATAAGCGAAATATGAGGGCCACTGATGTGCCAGCGCGCTACCTAGATGTCCCCCAGCGATATCTGGGATTTTCAAATTAAAGACCAACAAGGTGATAGCTACAGCAAAGACGCCATCGCTAAAGGCTTCGAGACGACTGGGCTCCATGGAAGAAGTTTGCCCGAATCCTGCGCAATAATCGGGCAACCTGAGTTGGTTTTCTTACTTAAGTCCAGCCTTGCCCAGAGCCGAAACCAAAGACATATAAAATCCCTGCGCGGTAAATGAGGCGCCACTTATGTTATTAATATTTGCAGATTGTGCCTTCAGCACCTCTTGCTCGAGCATTGGAATGGCTTGGGCATTGATCTGTTGATCCCTAAAAGTTCCAACCGGATAGACCGGAGCATTTACCTTCGTGATCTTGCCACTCTTGACGGTCACCGAAACTTGAACAGCACCATAATGAGTCATGTAGGCAGACCCGAGAAAAGTTCCCGATTTCTTGGCAGCTGCTTTGGCACTCTTAGGTGTTGCTGCCTCGGCAGCAGAGATTCCCGCTGGAAGAAAGGATGCGACCGCACCAATACCAAAGACCGCGGCGGTCTTAACCAACTTACTTACTGCCACTTTTAAACTCCTTCGATTCTTCTTGCAATAGGTGAATTAAAGGGTTTGGAACTGGGATAGCCCTGAGAGAGCCCTGAAATTGGGCTACGTATCTAGTCTAACTCTGGGTCGGGAAGCCCAGGTTGATTCCTCCGTGGCTGGGATCGAGCCAACGGCTCGTGATGACCTTGCCGCGGGTAAAGAAGTGAATGCCTTCACTTCCATGGGCGTGGGAGTCGCCGAAGAGTGATGATTTCCAGCCACCAAATGAGTAGTAAGCAACTGGAACTGGAATCGGAACGTTAATTCCAATCATTCCCACTTCAATCTCATTCTGGAAGCGACGGGCCGCTCCTCCATCATTTGTAAAGATCGCAGTTCCGTTTCCGTACTCGTGGGCATTTATAAGAGCCACACCCTCTTCATAGGATTTAACGCGAACCACAGATAGCACTGGTCCAAAGATTTCATCGGTGTAAATACTCATATCGGTTTTGACGTGATCAAAGAGTGTAGGTCCGAGCCAGAAACCACCAGGCTCTCCATCGACAACGGGGTTGCGGCCATCGACAACCAGTCTCGCACCATCAGCAACTCCAGCATCAACATAACCTTTTACCTTGTCGCGATGTGCACCAGTAACAAGTGGTCCCATGTCGCAACCACGGCGGCCATCACCAGTGCGAAGTTGTGGCATCTTCTCCGCAATCTTTTTGACGAGTTCGTCTCCGATAGGTTCAACGGCTAGGACTACTGAGATCGCCATGCAACGCTCACCAGCGGAACCAAAACCAGCATTGATCGCTTGATCGGCCGCTAGATCCAGATCGGCATCCGGCAAGACCAACATGTGGTTCTTGGCTCCACCAAGAGCTTGCACTCGCTTCTTGTTCTTGGTGCCGGTTTCATAAATATATTGTGCGATTGGAGTCGAGCCAACAAAGGAGATGCTCTTAATATCAGGATGCTCCAGTAGCGCATCCACTGCTTCTTTATCTCCATGAACCACGTTGAAGACGCCATCTGGTAGGCCAGCCTCTTTCAATAGCTGTGCGATGAAGTTTGCAGCAGAGGGGTCCTTCTCACTTGGCTTCAAAATTACGGTATTTCCAGCAGCGAGCGCAATTGGGAAGAACCACATCGGTACCATCGCAGGGAAGTTGAATGGAGAGATGATCGCCACTGCTCCTAGCGGCTGGCGAACCGAGTGCACATCGACTCCACCGGAAACTTGCTCTGAGAATCCACCTTTAAGTAGGTGGCCCAGCCCGCAAGCAAACTCGACGACTTCTTGACCGCGGGTAATCTCACCAAGCGCATCGCTCAATACTTTGCCATGTTCGGCTGTAATAATTTCAGCGAGCTCGCCTTTGCGCGCATTGAGTAGCTCGCGAAAGGAGAAGAGGATCTGGATCCGCTTGGTGAGCGAAACTTCACGCCAATCCTTAAATGCACCGTTTGCAACCGCGACGGCGCTATCAACCAGAGCACGAGAAGCGAGATCGACCGCTTTGCCTGCTACCCCGGTCGCTGGGTCATAGACAGGAGCCGTCCGCTCACTCGTTCCAGTCCAAATTTGGCCATCGATAAAGTGTGAGATTCGGGTTGTCATGCCGCAATCCTAAAGTGATTAAGCAGGGGCGTGAACTATCACCGCTGGGCACCTCGATTTAGCGGATCAACTGGCAGAAATCGAGCCTAAAATCAGATCAGTGGGCTTGCCGTGCCTTGCGAGCCCGCAATTAAGAGGTCAGCCCCCTGGGATAACTCAACCTGGGTACGAACTAGTGCTAGCCCCCCGCATTATCGGCGTATTACGCGGTAACGTGCCTCACGAAGTGGGAGAATTGCCCAAATAGAGTTACGAATACTTTGGAGATAATCGATGGACAGTGATTTCACGCCAGGCGCGCCTCTCTTTGTAGTCATTGGCAAGACCCGCACCCAGATTTGGGAGGGGGAATTTAATAAACATGCCAGACCATTTGTCATCTATGACCCCCGCTCCCGGCCGACTGTCAGAGCAACCGGTGGAACTGCATCGACATCGAATTACGACAGTAGAGATTCTTCTAGAGATTCCAAAGTTGGTTTCCACTTATTGGTGGGTTGGATGAAGCCGAGCCTCAACGAACATTATTGCGAGCGTATTTATCAGCACCTTTCCGGCTTTGACCGGATCTACCTAGTTGGTGGGGGAATTGGTAGATGGAGTGGGGTAAACAATTTCATGGATTATGCCGAAGGCCTCCACCCTGGTTTTGCCAATAAAGTTCGCTGGCAGCGCTACTTTCGATTTAGCGATTTCCCAGAGTCCACGCTGGAGAAGATCTTTACCCAACTTCCAGCCGACGCATAACATCCACCTTCGCGAGGATCCTGCCCCCCCAGCTTCTGACTGGTCAAAACATCTCATTAACCTCTCTTTTTTCTGTTTTCTTTGAGAGTTTCGTGGATAATTCCCCTATTCCCCAGCGTGGGATTCGAAAGGGGTTAAAAATGAATCGTATTGAGAGCGGTGAGCGTAAAGCTTTCGTAGTTATCTCGCGGACCCAGACCAAGGTCTGGAAGGGTGATTTTAGCTCCACTTCCGTTCCGCAGACTATCTACGAACGTAGCGCCTTCCCGTCGTCCTTTACCGGCCGTCGATTTAACCCACGCCAAATGCAACAAAGGCTCTTTGACAAGATCACAGCGAATTTAGATTCTGACTACAGCCAAAGAATCTCCCGAAGCCTAAGAGGCGCCGAAGAGGTTTATATCGTCGGACGAGGCAAGCGTAAGAATGCCATTCTCAATCAATTCATGAACCATTTGGCAAAAAGCCAGCACCGTGGAACTACAAAAATTCATAGTGTGAGCAATGTTGATGCCAGCGGACTTTCGAAACGGGAATTGATGGCCCTCGCCAGAATGATGGAAGAGAATATTTACGCAGCTTAAAGCTGCTAATTCAATTTGTTAGAACTATTCGACATTAAGAGTTGCGAATAGGTTCACTAAGAGCACGCGTTGGTTAGTAGTAGGCGACTGACGAATATCTAGCTTCTTGGCTACGCGTGAAATCGCATTTTCACAAGACTTGACCTTCACTCCTTTTAGGCGGGCAATCTCACGATTGGAAAGCCCTGCGGAGATGTACTTCAGCAGTTCAATTTCGACAGTGGATAACTTTGGCGTAAGCGTTCTCGCTACATCACCGCTAAACAATTTGTCCACTATGTATTGTTACATGATTGGGTTACATAGCGCGCATTGGAATGGTCACAAACCACGCCAGAGATGGGTTTTCCCCTATGTAAATTATATAGTAGGGGGTTTCCCTTAGAATTCAAGCGTGCTAGATAAGTGGACGCAGTTGATAATCAGAAGGCGCAATTTAGTCTTTGCGCTCTGGTTGCTTGCACTGATTCTTGGAGCAATTAGCAGTACACAATTGAATTCACATCTCACCATCGCGTTGACTATTCCGGGCTCCTCTTCAGCGCAAAGCGATGAGATGCTCGCTCGGCAGTTCAATGAGAATATCGAAGGAACTTTCACGGTTATCTACCCCTTTAAAAACGCCAGCGCTACCGAGTTAAAGGGCTTCGAAGATCGCATTGCAATAGCCGCCGCCGCAATTCCCACAGGGGTTGTGACGCAAGAGAAAGCCATCGGTGGAACGCTCTATGCAAATATAAATTCTTCCCTCGCTTTATCAAAAGCGGCAAGATATACGGATAACTTGCGCACAGCGCTCAAGAGCGCGGGACTGCCCGGTGCTCTCGTTACCGGACCACCTGCGATCCAGAACGATGTAACTCCAATCCTCGCAAATGATTTACATCGCGGCGAGCTCTTGGGACTTTTCGTAGCACTTCTAATACTGATAGTGGCGCTGGGGTTTTCTACACAGATACTCATACCATTTCTCTTCGCCGCCGGATCCATTTCCGCCACCGTTGGACTAATCTTTTTAGTAGCGCAAAAATTTCTAGTGGTTCTTTACATCCCAAATATTGTGGAACTTATTGGGCTTGGACTTGCAATCGATTATTCGTTGCTCATCCTCTTCCGCTTTCGAAGAGAGTACGCAGACTCCCCTGATGACTTAAATGGCTCCATTGTTAAAACAATGGCGAGCGCCGGAAGAACCGTCGCTCTTTCTAGTATGACTGTTGCAATAACGCTCGCCTCCTTGGTGCTGGTGCCGATCCCCTTTGTTCGCTCTCTTGGTGTCGCATCAGCTCTAGTTCCTCTGGTTTCACTCGCCGCCGCATTTACCTTGCAGCCCGCCTTGCTCTCACTATTGAAATTCCACAAAGCAGATTCAAAAATGCGTACAGCACTCTTCAGCCGACTGCCCGAACTGATTGTGCGCAGACCGCTAATTGTTGCGATTTCCGCTCTCATAGCCCTTGTGGGGTTGGCGCTTCCTATCTATTCATTGCATATCACCCCAAGTTCATTCACCGCCGTACCAGCCCAAATTGAGTCGCAAAGGGCCCTTTCCTTGGCCACCGCCGTAGTCGGTACAGGCGTTATAACGCCGAATCAACTGCTTATTGATTTGGGGGCGCAAGGATTGGCTTCCAGCGCTGCCATCATCCAAGCGCGCTCTGCGCTCTCAGCCGAGCTCCTGAAAGACCCAGAGGTTGGAGTAGTGGCTGCCGGCGAAAAGCCACCTTACGTGGATTCGACGCGGCGGTATCTGCGCATCTTCGTCATCGGCCATCACAGCTTTGGCGCCCCCGAATCACAAGCGCTGGTCCAGGAACTGCGAGCGCTCAAGTTAGCCCACTATGGGTTTCCTAGTTCGGCAAGACTCTATATCGGCGGGGCCGCCGCCCAGGGTGTAGATCTGATTCACGTCCTCTCTCGAACCATCCCTTGGATCGGCCTCCTGGCTCTGCTCATTACCTTTTTACTCCTATTGCGCGCCTTTAAATCCCTAGTTCTACCGATCAAAGCAATCGCGCTGGACTTAATCTCACTTGCAGTCACCTTTGGAATCGTCGTACTCGCATTTGGACACCAGAACTTCGCGAAGGCTCTGGGTATCTACCACCTCAACGCGATCGAAGCCTGGGCCGCCGTCTTCTTAGGGGTGTTGCTATTTGGTGTATCTATGGATTACGAAATCTTCATCATCTCGCGAATCAAAGAGGCGAAGGATAGTGGGCTATCAAACGCAGATGCGATTACCGAAGGTGTTACGCAAACGGGAATAGTTGTAACTTCCGCCGCACTCATATTTATTGGAGCTGTCTCTGGATTAGCGCTCGGGCACTTCGCCGGGCTGCAAGAGATCGGAATCGGCCTCGTCTTTGGAGTTTTGATCGATGCCACGATCGTTCGTGGCTTGTTATTGCCTAGCGTTATGGTCTTGCTGGGCCGCTGGAACTGGTGGTTGCCCACATTCATTGCTCGGATAATAAAAACTAGCCCCACACCTCTTGACGAGGTCCGGGGCTAGTTCAGTTAATTTACTTCTTATCGCACAATCTTGATAGCAAAGTGGAAAGAAGGTACTTGGTAACCAAGTGCTAACCCTGGGAAATCCCGATCCGATGAGAGAACTGGGAGCATTCCATAAGGTGTGTTAGCAAATGATGGCTGGTTTGTGTACAGGATTGGATGGAAATCGATGATGTGCGTACCAGGAGCACCAGTAGCCTTCAATCGAACGACCATATATCCATTGGAGTTAAAGCCACAGCCGTAACCAATATAACTGTTGTCATATGTAACGGCCAGTGTGTTATCGAGTTGGGTCCAACCGACACCCTTGATGCTGATTGTGAAGTCTTCGCCCGCTCTAAACGATGTCGCAGGCACACCAGCTTGGCCTTTAGCAATTACATCAGGTGCAGTTGATGGATCAAATGTAGCTACACCTAATCCGATTTGCTTTCCCGCTGCATCGAAGAAAGGCATGATGCTCTCCTTCAAATAGAAGGGGGTCTGCGCCTCTATAACATTTCCCTTCATCATCTGAATAACGTGCCAACCACCTAGGTTGTCGGGGATCGTTACATTCGTAGATGAAACCCCATTTGTCACAGTTGCGGTTCCTAGTGGGATTGAGCTAAATGCCCAGCAAGTACTAGTAGGGCAATTAACTCTATTTCCAACAACTGTCGACCATACGAGTTGATATGTTCCGTCAACCGCGACTTTTGCGGTCTTCACGTTTACGTTGGTGAGTATTGGACCTTCGGTCTTCGATAGCGTCATTGTCGCCACTGTATTTGGATCTAAACCGACACTAGTCAAAGTGGTGTGTAGATTAGAAGTAGGAGTGACTTTTGCTGGGTAAGTAACGATCGGAGTTCCAATTCCGACATCCTTAGTTACTTCGAAGGGAATGGACCCTCCGTTGGTAAATGGAATTGGTGATTGGATCACGTTTAGGTAGGTAAAGCCGATTGCGTTTCCGACGTTTACATAGTGAGTACCACGAGGTCCAGATGCGTAGATAACAACTTTTCCAACTCCACGAGTCCAAATTGCTTGCATTTCACCGGCGTATAAGTTGTCGTAATGAACAGCTCCTCCAGCGGTATACAAACTGGCACCCATCCCCGTATAAGTTACGGTTATTGGTGTTCCAATTGGGCCACTAGTTGGAGAAACTGTCAAAGTACGATTGACCTGGTAACCAGCGTGTGCAAGAGCAACCCCGTTAGCCACCGCATAGATGTCGTGGATACCGCCAAAGTCTGCCGGAACTTTCGAAGGAAAACTGAAAGCGCCACTTGCATCCGTTGTAACGGTTGCCATATTCACGGTGAGCTTGGTAAAGGATATTCCGGTGTAGTTAACTGAGCTTGGCTCTATATCTGTAAGCCAAGTACCAGTGGAAGTGCTCCAGGTTAACTGCAATGAAGTACTTGCAGGAAGCCCAGTTCCACTAACTACAAAGGCGTCTCCAGTAACTCCTTGATTGGGAGTCATCTTTAGATTGACCATCGTCGCAGGAAGTGTGAATGCACCTGCAGTTACCCCCGTATAAGGCAGTGGCGCAACTTCTGGGATGTCCACTGGCTGCACGAGAGGTTGAATGTTGACCAGAGTATCGGCACCCATGGCAGGAACTACCAAGAATACCGAGAACAGTGAGACAACCACACCTCTCGCTATAAGCCCTCTTCGTCGTGAATCTGTCTTCGTCTTCATGATTAAACCTTCCTAGTATTGATTTGATTGGTTTGCAGGAACCGCGTCAACGGTTATCTCTGTGGTTAGTTTGTTGGAACCGCGTACAGAGTTACTTGTGACGAAGGCGTGAAACTGGACTGCCATACTCCGACAGCGCCTAGCAGCGGAGGATTTACTGGAAGGGTGCGGTAATAGCTGACACGGTCATAAATCTGTGCGCCACTCGCATCTCTAACACGTACTCCTTTAAGCATGCGGGGAACTCGCTTGGTGGCGAGCACCTTTACCGAGGTCTTGTCTTTAGTAACAACTGTTACCTTGAAATTCATCACTCCCAAGGTGTTGTAAAGGCCAGGTGCTGTTCCTGTCTTCAATGGAGCAGACCAGAAAGCGACGCCACTATGGTTTCCGTATGTAAGTGGAATTGGATTTGCGATTCCGGCAACCGTAATAGAAGCGCTGGCAACGTTGGTGGTGTCAAGTACAGCCCCACCTAGATCAGCATCATTTCCATAAACACGAAAGACAATGGTTTGTCCAATAATAAATTGGCTTGTAATGGCGCAACTGACGCCAAAGCGTGGTGCAAGTGCCCCGGTTGAACCGCTAGCCAAAACCGTATCAACATAGAGACTGACGGGATTTGGAATGGTTCCTTGTACAGGAAGACCTGTCTTCACGGTGATTGGTGTGGCATTTGCGACTGTATAAGTAACCGCATCTGTTGGTGTCAGTGCTGCGTTAAGTATTGCTGGACCAGCAGCTGCTGGTACCCACGAGCACTTAGCAACAAATGGTGCAACTGTGGTTGTAGCAACCGCTTCGCAACCGACAATAACGGTTGTTCCGACTGAGAAAGCTACATTTCCTGGTGCGCCAGCCGTTGCAACGATAATTGCTGGGCTAAGGCCGAAGACGGTGCTTCCACCGGATAGAACGAGCGTTGGGGCAGTTCCAGCAGCGTTTGCTGCTGAACTTCCAACTAATGATGCTCCTGCTAGGGCGAAAGCCACTATCAGTGCCTTTGATTTATTACTTCTCATTGCATTTGCTCCTTATTGGTTGAGAACTTCGAGGTGGGAAAATTATTTGGTGTTGAAACTTCCAGAGATGGTAAGAGTCAATGCGTTGGACTCACTTGTTCCCGCTGCTGTTGACCCAACTTTGAAACTTCCTGTGAACTTAAGAGTTCCTGTTGCTCCGGCATACTTTCCAGTTCCGCCAGAGATGATCGCGTTACCTGTGATATTTACTATTGTTGGGGCGGCAGACTCTTTAGCGCAACCTTGCGATGCTGGATCGAAACTCGCCTTCAGGGTGTTGGTTCCATCTGAGATAGTTCCGGTTCCATTTATAGAGTCGCATTGGCTAGATGGAGACGATGAACCGGTTCCGGTGAGTTGAGTAAGTCCAAGAGTTGTACCGGTACCAGTACCCGTGACAGTGGTAGCTGTAACGCTCGAATCGGTCCAGAGCGTTGCAATCTTTCCGGTGTACGTGGCGTTGAGAGTGAGTGACTTAGAAGTGCTAGAAGTAGGTGCGGTTGTCTTTTTAACTACCGGCTTCTTTGTAGTCCAACCAGCTGGGCACTTAGGTGTCGCTGCCTTAACAATCTTCGAGGCAGTTCCTTTATAGCAAGTAATGGATTTGGTAGCAGCGCTTGCAGGATTTACGCCCAAGAGCGCTCCACAAACAACTGTTACCGCGATTAGAGAATAGATCCGTTTCATGCTTGTCATCCGCGTCATTTCTATTTCCGCCATCTCATATATAGGTTTTTCCTTACAAGTGAATTGTTGACCCAGCAAGGTGGCGAGTCATCGATATTTGAAGGGGCTACCACTTGCGCAGGTATCAAATGGGTCACACGCAGTTTTTTGAGGTGTGATCCAGTAGACAGGCCACGCTCAAAATGCTCGCAAAAGTGAGATTTTCTTCACCCTTTAGCTGCCGACCATTTATGGACTTTGGGTTCACTGCCCAGTGAAAAGCAGAGTGCCATACTCGTTTTATGAGAAGTTTCTCCCTAGTTTTTGGTTCCGTCCTCATTTGTGCCGCTGGGATGCTGCACATTTATTTCTTCAAACTTGAAAGCATAGATTGGCTAAAACCAAAAACTTGGAAGACATTTGGCTTAGCTAGCCAGGAGCATGCGGAGATAATGCGTTCAATGGCATACAACCAAGGTTTCTACAATCTATTTCTTGCGCTCGGAGCACTGCTTGGAACTGTTCTACTGAGCGCAAACACCACCGTGGGATTTACGCTCATGATTTTTTCTGCAGGATCAATGGTGCTCGCGGGATTAGTTTTATTGATGAGCGTAAAGAATTCCAAGCGCGCGGCAATGATTCAAGCGCTACCGCCGTTTCTTGGAATTCTGCTTGTCGTTGTGGGATTCTCCATAAATTGAGTGGTTACCGCTGCCGCAGACTCGAAAAATGTTTATCTAAAGTTAACCTACCGTCACCCCAACTGCTGATCCGACGTAAACTTCATTGGCTACCTTCTGGGCTAAAGGAGGTTTCTTATGAACCATGTAATGCGCTATTCACTTCTGATGGTCGCGGGTCTACTTTCGCTCTTTAGCGAAGACACCTACGCAACAAATGCGGAGTTGGAATCGATGCGTTATTCACACCTAGAAAAGTTCCATCAGCCTACATATTTCTCTGCCAAGCAGCCACGCTGACGATTAATTCAGCCAACATTAAGCCCCTATTCATCTTTATTGTCGGGGTATCTCTATAAAAGAGTGGAAAAATTCAATTACTTCCCCCAAAGGCTATTTCCTATGCGCGGAAGGTAGGTAGAAATGCAACAAGTAATTGATACTCCTGAATGTTCTTTTTGCCACTCCAAGGAGCTAGAACTCTTTTACGCCAAGACAACTGGCCTCATGGCCCAATGCATCGAATGTGGATATTCGTGTGCTGCGACCAACGAACACCTCTCCTCCTCATCAATCAATCTATTGGCGGGTTAAAGCAGGCGAAGTGTCTAGCCGCCACTCATCTGAAAATCCACTGATTTACCGCTGAGAGATGTCACACTTAATTCGCTCCCCGGTGCTAGTTCCTAACGCGGAATGTGGGTCTACATGCGAGAAGAATTATTGGAAGTACCAGAATGTGCCTATTGCAACTCAATTAATCTAGATACCCTCTATAGCAGAGCAATTGGAATGATCGTCCAATGTAACGATTGCGGATTTTCGAGCATAGCAACCACGCAGCCACTCTCTGCGGAAGAAGCCAACAAACAAGCGGGATAATCGGCTGCGCGATCAAACCGTTTTGGCATCTGCCGCTGTAAACCAGCCCACCGATGCGAGCGCAACTGTTACCGCTAGAACCGCCGCGGCACCTGCAAGATGTAGATCCTGCATGTGAGCAGGCGCTTTCAGTAATGCGCTGAATATTCCCAGTAGCGCTGTTGAAAACAAGAGCAAGATTATTGAGCCAGCTAATGGACGAGCGGCGCGGTACGAGCCCCAATTGCGCCATGCGTGAACCGCAAAGGTAATTAGCGCGATAGAGGCAATTAGAACCATGCTGCGATGCACTAGGTGCAGAGCGACATAGCGAGCAGATATTCCGGTGGGGCATAGTGGGAATCGAGCACAATACTTTTCGGCCTCGGCATTTACTATCAGCGATCCCGAGATGTACAGCAACCCCGCGGCCGAAACCGCGATCCAACTTATTGGGTTAAGTCTCCGACCGATAAGGTTCACTTTTGGTACCAGGGCGGCAACCGCTGTAATCGTGGTGCCTCCCAAAAGTGCGAGACCCGCGAGCAAATGTCCAGCAACTGTTGGTGCGCCATTCCCGTCGTAAACGGTGACTGCCCCGAGAATCACTTGAATAAAAATAATGAAGGCGGTGACAAGTGCTGGGCGAATAGCTGCTGGTTGAACCTTGCTCCGCTTGGCAATGATCGCTGTGAGCACGACAAGTATCGATGCGAGCCCTGCGAAGTAGCGATGCATCTGCTCCATGAAGGCGTGAAAGCCTTGGGCGGGATTGAGGCTGCCCTTGCAAAGCGGCCAATCTGGACATCCCATGCCAGAGTCGGTTACGCGGACATGGCTCCCAAAGATAATAAGAAAATAGACGGTAATCGCGGAAGCTACTGCGACGCGAGGCAACCACTTACCTGAGTTTTTAAACATGGTCTGCATTCTTCCCCCTGCACCGTCGCGCAGATCGCGTCATACGGAAATACTTGATATTTCCCTGCTCGCCAGAGTGTTAGCACCCAAAGATAAATAAATGAGCGGACCTCTTACCGAAATCGCCCGCAGAGTGGCAAGATGTAAGCGTGAGTAAGACGGTAGTTCCTCT
>JBAXVT010000038.1:0-15755 GCA_037128715.1 Actinomycetes bacterium | reverse complement strand
ATCAAACCGTGGATTGGTAATCGTTTCGCGATAGCCGGCGTTCAGGGGACGGATGGCATTGCGCCAGTCGCGGTTGTCGGGATATCAAATGAACCACAGATGAAGTATTACCTGGCAAAACACCAGCCAACTTTCAAGTACGTTATCAAAGAAGGCTTCGCGATCATTGCTGATACCCAGGCAACCTTGGACATTGTTGCCGCCTCTCCTATTCACTTAAATTCAAACAATACATTTAGGTCAGATGTAGCAGCACTGGGCGGTTCACAAGTAGCTGTTATCTGGGGCGACCTCAAACCACTTCTAAAAGCGGTTGGGAGCAGCATCGATTCTCTTGGTTCTAGTCGTGGACTCGGTTCACTCACAAACGTTCTTGGAAATAGCAGCGGCCGCATCGTATTCGGATTGCATTTCTCGTCTAATGCTTTAGCCGCCACTTTCTTAACTCGCGGGATGGGAAAATCAGATGGCTCTCTCTTTAGTTCAGGTCAGACCGACTTAGGCAATCTGCCGGAGGAGACACTGGCGAGCTTAAGCATCGCGGGCCTCGGAGATTACTTATCGAAATCAGTGGGAGAGAACACGACAGTTCGTGATGCTTTGGATCTAGTGGGCCTGGGAAGAGATGATATTAAAACGGTCTTGAGTGGACCTCTCACTATCTTGATTTTGCCCGCTCCATCAAAGGATTCCACTCCCTTAATCGCTTTGAAATTGTCACCTAAAAACAAAACTGCTGCTTTGGCCAGTCTGCGCACCTTGCTTAACGGAAATACGATTTTGAGCAACCTAGCCTCTCAGATCAAGACAGACGGCCCTGATATTTATGTGGGAACAGACACCACTTCGCTAAATAGTGTCATGAGCACAATTGCAAATACCAAGAGCCACCTGAGTGATTCGAAACTTTATCGCGAAGCAATTCCTAACCCAGGCGTCTTTATGGCCTATCTAAATCTGCAGCTGTTGTTACCAACTTTGAACATGACTGGAGATGCTCTCAAATTGGGAACACTTGCTTTAGTTACGGCGGAAGATAAATCGCAGGCAGGGAGTTCCAAAACGAGCGTAACTCTCACGCTTAAATAGAAAAACTTCTCCGCATCCAGGATATATCTCTAGCGGCGCGCTAGCCTCACCTCATGTCAATCCGCGATAAGAGCCATTTAACCAAGCTAGCTGCCCTGCAAGAAAAGCGCCTCGTTAAGTCCTTGGGACGCCTCGACATCATCCTTTTCATCATCGCCGCTTACATCTCGTTGGACACTATCGGCAGCATCGCTGTAGGTGGATCCCAATCTCTCTTCTGGGCCATATTCATCGTCTTTACATTCATGATTCCCAACGCATTAATGATGGCCGAAACTGGTTCCGCATTCCCCGAAGAAGGCGGCCCTTACCAATGGGTGAAGTTTGCCTTTGGACGCTTGCCGGCCGGCATTGCATCAGTTCTCTACTGGATTACTAATCCCCTCTGGCTTGGCGGATCGCTCTGCTTCATTGCCTTCGACGCGGCTAGCGCCTATTTATTCCATATGAAGTCCGGCTCTCTCGCGGAGTGGACCTTTAAATTAGCCTTCATTTGGATTGCAATCGGGCTTGCCGTAATCAGTTTGAAAAAAGGCAAGAAGATCATTAACTACGCGGCTTACGCAAAAATCGGCGTTCTCGTCATCATGGTTCTAACGACCGCAATCTACGGAATCAAACATGGCTTTCAACCCTTTGACTTTGGAGGCTTGACTCCAACTATCGCCGGTTTCATGGCGGTTGCTCCAATCATTCTATTTTCTTATGTTGGGTTCGAAGCGCCTAACGCTGCATCAGGCGAAATGCTAGAGCCGCAGAAGGACACGGCTCCCTCCATTCGCATCGGAAGCATCGTTTCAGCGTTGGCTTATGTCTTACCGGTTCTCGCCATTCTCCTGGTTGTTCCACCTAAAAGCGTCGGTGGTCTTTCTGGTTTCATGAGTGCTGTCGAAACAGTCTTCAGTGTTTATGGTCCAGCAAGTAAGTTTCTACTTGGAGTGGCGGCGATACTGTTCATTTTCGGATTACTAGGTCTTGGTTCTTCATGGATGATGGCAACTGATCGAATTCAAGCAATGGCTGCTGCTGACGGGGCATTTATGAATGGTTGGTTCGGTGAATTCAACGAGCGCTTTGGAACTCCCATGCGAGTGAATTTGCTCTCGGGTGTTATGGCGTCAATCTTTTTGATCGCGGGAATGAGAATTGTTAATGGCGACGCCGGAGCAATTTTTAAAGTTGTGCTTTCTTGCGCTGTATCAACCCTGCTCGTCTCTTATTTGATAATAATTCCAGCCATCATGAAGCTCAACCGTTCGTATCCAGAAGTGAATCGACCATTCGTTACCCCCGGTGGTCGCCGCGGATTCCAAATCATGGGCACCGTCGTTCTCGTCTATATCGCGCTGGGTTCCATTGGAGTGGTATTTCCCGGAACAATCGAAGGACTCTTCGGAATCTCCTACAACTTTATGGATATTTGGGGCCTCACACGCGGCCAGGTAGAGGCCTTCACCGTGGGAACCATAGTCATCGATCTGCTAGTCGGAGTTATTGGATATGCGCTGGCAAGGAACGTCAGAAAATCACTGGTCGAAAATTCTGAATTGGCATAAATCCGGGCTCCGAGTACAAAACACATAGACATATCTCTTTGTATGATTGATCTCATGGAGAAGAACAACCGCATACCTTTTGATCTTGTCGCGTCTCACCCGAACCAGTGGCGGATCTCAGATGTGGATGGAGCGATCTCGGCCAAAGCGCTCCCTCAATCAGATCTTTATTGCAATCCTAAGAATGGGTTCGCCGCTACTGCACCCTCTGTCCTTAACGCTCTAACACTTATGGGATTACCGCGAGGTGTCGATCTACAACTGAGCGCTCGGGTAGATGTCGATTTCAACTCGACTTACGACGCAGGAGCGCTTCTTGTCTGGTCCGATGAACGCAATTGGGTCAAATTATGTTTCGAATTCTCCCCTGATCACGAGTTCATGGTTGTCTCTGTTGTCACTCGTGGTGCATCTGACGACGCGAATTCATTCACTCTTCCCGTGAGCCATGTTTGGCTTCGTATCTCCCGCATGGCAGAGGTCTACGCTTTTCATGCATCTACCGACGGAAAGATTTGGAAGTTAATTCGAGCCTTCACCATGGGCGAAGATGTGTCGACCCATAGAGTTGGATTCGTCGCTCAAGCTCCGGTTGGAGAGGGTTGTCAGGTCAATTTCGACGAGATTTCGTTCTCCTACACAACTCTGGCTGAATTACGGGACGGCTCATAAAGCCGCTTTGAAGCCCAGCTCCAGATCTCCCTTGATATCGGCAAAATCTTCTATGCCAATGCTTAAACGGATCATGCCTGGCGTAATTCCCGCGTCGCGCAGGCCTTCCTCTCCCAATTGAGAGTGCGTGGTTGATGCAGGGTGAATAACTAGCGATCTAACATCGCCAATATTCGCCACGTGCCTAAACATCTTGAGACCATTAACAAATTTCTTGCCCGACTCTAGACCGCCCTTGATATCGAAGGACATAACTGCTCCTCCGCCCTTTGGCGCGTACTTCAACTGATTCTTGTGCCAGATCGAAGATGGCAATCCCCCATAAGCAACTGCTGCAACCTGCGGGTGCGTTGAGAGCCACTCTGCGATCTTCTGCGCATTTTCTAAATGGGTTCGCATCCGCATGCTGAGAGTGTCCATGCCCTGCGCCAGAATCCAGGCGTTGAAAGGCGTTACACACGGCCCGAAATCCCGTAGAAGTTGCACGCGAAGTTTGATAATGAAAGCCAAATTTCCAAATTGCGAATTAACGCCAAAATCTCGCGAATAGACCATGCCGTTGTAACTGGGATCCGGTTGATTGAAACCAGGAAACTTCTTAGGGTCCTTAGAAAAATCAAATGAACCAGAATCCACCACTGCGCCGACCATGGCACTTCCATGACCTGACAAATACTTGGTGGCAGCGTGGGTGACGATGTCAGCGCCGTACTCAAAGGGGCGAGTTACATATGGAGTCGCGATGGTGTTGTCAACGATCCAAGGAACGCCTGCATCGTGCGCAATTTTTGCAATACCTTCAATATCTAGAACCACACCTAGCGGGTTTGATATTCCCTCGCCAAAGAAGGCCTTGGTATTGGGTTTCACCGCAGCTTTCCAAGCATCCAAATTATTGGCATCCTCGACGAAAGTTGTTTCCACTCCCCACTTAGGTAGCGTGTAATTGAGCAAGTTGTAAATACCGCCGTAGATATTTCTGCTGGCAACGATGTGACCGCCTTGTTCGGCAACATTCATCAACGCCATCGCGGTGGCAGACATTCCGGAAGAGAACAGCAGCGAGGCCATTCCTCCCTCCAGAACAGCTAATCGCTTCTCCACTGCATCTTGCGTCGGATTCGAGATTCTTGTATACGAATGACCAAACTCGGTGAGCGCAAAAAGCCCGGCTGCATGGTCGGCGCTACGAAATTGATAAGCGGTCGTTTGATAGATCGGAAGCGAAATCGAACCAGTATCGGAATCTGGACTTTGCCCCGCATGGATTTGGTTCGTCGAGAAGGACCATTCTTCGGACATCTAAATACCCCCTAAGGAATTCTTCTAAGACTTTAGACCTCTTACTAAATTGGCGGAAGCGTTCAAGCGCAACGACACCTGAACTTTCCTGATTTCTTTGTAAAAGGGGCCTTAGGGGGTAGCCTTGCCTCAATTCGCAGAACCTCGTGGCGCCTGAGGAAATTGGTGCTTCTTTATAGCTCTGCACAAGCTACTGAAGTTGTTCCGCTTTTAATACATAGGTGGGGCAACTTCAGGTGCTTCAAACTTTGTGGGATGCTTGCGAACATGCACATCAGCAGCGACGTCACGACCTTGGTTGCCCTCTTCGCCATCGTGAGTCCAATTACCTCCATTCCAGTATTTCTCTCTCTCACATCCGGTTCAACCCCTAAGCAACGCAGAGTTACCGCGATGCAGACGGCAGCTGTTTCGGGCTTAACACTGATAATCGCCTACTTTGTAGGTGACATAATCCTGAAAGTTTTGAGCATCCAAATTGAAGCCTTCCGAATTGCTGGCGCCTTAGTTATTGGGGCGATCGGGTGGAGCATGGTTATGGGAAAGCAAAGTTCAATATTCACAGCCGGGAAATCTGGAGCGATGGTTGTTCCTCTCGCCATCCCATTGATGGCGGGTCCTGGAGCTATCGCCACGGTGATTGCTATTGGAAATACCGACCGCGGAACCGTTCGCGCCGCCAACTTAGTGATCATTTTGATTCTTGCCGCCCTTACCGGCATCTTGCTACTCGCAGCGGCTCCAATTGAGAAGTGGCTCGGCGAGCAGGGTTTGATGATTCTGACTCGAATCTTTGGATTACTGCTGCTGTCTATCGCTGTTTCTACAGTGATGTCATCTCTGACTGTTTACATTCACTCGCTTTGAGTAACTAAGAACTAGAAGCACAACCCCTAGTAATAGTTCTACCACTCCAGTTGTCATGAGTGGAGAGATCAGAGAATGGGCGGCGATGGGAATAGCTTCGCGAGCTAATGACTCGGTCGCAGTGTCCGCTTGATGCTTTACCACGGCGGTAGCAACAATATTGAGAATAACCAAAAGCAAGCCATCGCTTACGAGGATGATTCCTGGAACTCGTATGGCTGCCCGCAACGATTTTGCAAAGAGCAGATAGAGAAGAAGAGTCAAAACAGATAGAGCGAGAAGTAGCCCAACTCCGAGAGTGAAATACGATTTGATTTGGGAAGCGTCAGGTCCGTTGGTCTGTGGTTGCAATTTAATGGGCTTAATCTTGTTAAGTTCTTTGCTCAACTTTGAAAATTGTGGATCCACGGATTCGAACCCCAGCAAAGCTAACTGCAGGATAGGTTTCACATCGATGCTCTGTCGCGCCTTCGTTCCCCCTGTGTAGTAGTTATACGCGATATCCGAGACCGCGCCCAACTCCCCCTTGAATACCGGATTACCTAAAAAGGCTGTAACCGCCGCCGAAATCTGCGGACCCTTCTTGAGCAAGAGTGCTCGTTCGTCCCCCGTAGCGGTTTCCAGGGCCTTGGATACAAAATAGTTTCCGGCATCTGCCTTGAAGGTGGCGCTCGAGAGCAAAGAATTAGTAACTTTATTTACAGGATTTCCTATTCCAACGGAGAGGTAGACGCTCCCGGCTAGCGATAATAGGGTGAAAAATATTGTGAAGAAAATAGCTGATGGGACGGCCCCTCCGCGTTTAGCCTTAAGAAGAATTCCCATGCTTGAGGGTAAATCACCCCGACATAGTTGGACAATAGATTTGGGTACCTATTCTCTGCGTGATCAAGGTACTATTTTGCGAAAGACGAAAGAGGGCAAAGCATGACCCGTGCAGATGATCGATCAAAAGCTATAGACAATTACAACCTCGCTCAAGGTCTTTTGCACTCTGCTAGAACCCCAACGGAAGATTCTCGGTTGCTCGAAGCCGCCTTTACTTCTCGATACCACTGGCGACTTATCGGAGGTGAAGAAGAATTCGCGATATCTGATTGGCTGATCGGCCGGATCTATGCGGAACTTAATGCTCCGCAGCAAGCCGTGGAATTTTGCCTCGCAGCGATATCCCACAGTCAAGACCGCTTCCCTCACTGGCTTAAAGCAAGTCTCAATGAAGGTCTGGCGCGGGCGTATAAGAGCGCAGGAAAAATGGATCAATGCGAGCGTTTCAAAGCTATAGCGCTCCATGAGGTGGCGCTAGAAATTGATAAAGAGGATGCCGACGCCATCGCCGCGCAGATAGCCACGCTTTAACTGACGAAGTCGGATAACTGAATATTCGTCATCCCGCGCAGAATTCCCCAATTCTGTTCTGCTTTCTCTCTATCGGGATGTCCCACAAAATCCCGCATCTGCAGCGGCGTAACTTGCCAGACCACACCCCACTTGTCGGTACACCACCCACATCGACCCGGTGCACCACTCGTGGTAATCGCGCTCCAGATTCGGTCAGTTTCATCTTGTCCATCGACCTGAATTGATAGCGAGATCGAGTTATTGAAGGGGTCACCTCCAGGCGTGTTCATGCCGATAAATTCATGACCGTAAATTGCAAAGTCCGCGGTGAAGAGATTGCGGTTAGCTAAGTCCGCTGCGGAGACCCGCATATGATCCCCAAAAATCTCTTTGTAGAACACCAGCGCCTCCTGTAATCCGTCGCTAAACCAGAGAAAGGTCTTGAGTGATGATGGTTGAGTCATGAAGCAATTATTACCCAAAACAACTGGGCGTTCTACTAATCTCTCCCCATGGAATCAGAACATCTCAAACTGGAAGTTCTGACTTCGGGACGAATCCCAGAGCTCTTCGCCGCGCTCGGAACAGACCCCGATATTTATCGTTGGCTCCCTTTCGCTGCGCCAACGCTTCTTGATGACCTTGCTACCGTTTTAAATGGGTTTATCAGAGACACTAACTCGGGATTGAGGATCGCTTATGCAGTCGTTCTCAAATCCTCTGGTTTGGCGATAGGTACAACTTCCTTTCTTGATCTAAATCCCACCCAAAAATCTCTTGAGATAGGTTCCACCTTCTACGCTAAAGAACATTGGCGTTCCTTTGTGAACACTGAGTGCAAGATTCTTATGTTGACCGAGGCTTTCGAAGTTCGGCAGGCCGAAAGAGTCACTTTAAAGACCGACTCTATGAACGAACGCTCGCGCGCTGCAATCTTGCGACTCGGAGCAACCTTCGAGGGGATCCTGCGCCATCACATGCTTAGACCAGATGGCACCTGGCGCGACTCAGCATATTTCTCAATCTTGAAATCGGAATGGCCGGCGATAGAAGAGCACTTAGCGAACAAATTGCAGAGTCAGCTCGGAATCGAATGACTCTCACTGCGCTTCAGAAATCCGGGTTGCGGTATGCCTTCTTCGGGATCTTTCTATTTTCGGCTTCTCTCCCCCTTACAAAATTGGCGTTGCAGGGATACGACCCACTCTTCACTGCATTCGCTCGCCCTTTGATTGCGGGCACGTTGGCTATTCCGTTGATGGTACGCGCCGGCGCTCTAAGACTTCCGCGCGCTCTTTGGCGTCCAATGATTTATGTAACAATCGGTGGAGCTTTTAGCTGGCCTATCTTTATTGCTCTTGCCCTACAACGATCCACTTCAGCACATGTGGCAGTGATAGCCGCAGTTATGCCGTTAGTCACGGCAATAATGTCAGTGATCAAAACAAAGCGGAAAGTTGGAACGCAATTTTGGATCGCCTCTTCACTAGGCACCCTGCTACTCATTCTCTTCGCATTAAGTCGCGGTGGGGCAGAGGGTGAAAATGGGGTCGCAGATCTTCTGACACTTGCGGCCGTTCTTGGTTCCTCATTCTGTTATGTCGAAGGTGCGAGCCTGACCAAACATATGCCCGGTTGGCAGGTGATTTCCTGGGTGGTGATCATCGCCATCCCTATCAGCATTGTCGGAGCAGTTCTAACTTACAAACATACTGAACATCTATATCAGTTCCACTGGAATGCACTGCTTGGTCTCTTAGGAATCGGCTTCTCTTCAATGTACCTAGGTTTCTTCGCCTGGTATCGTGGCCTGAAAGATCTGGGTGTGGCTCACGGTTCGCAAGTGCAACAGATGCAAGCAATCATGACCCTGGGTTGGTCAGCGCTCTTTCTCCATGAGCGCATAACGCTAGGCACGGTTTTATCAGCGTGCGGAATCATTATCTGTGTTCTATGGGCGATCACCACAGCTAATTCCGTTTGAGTGCTGCCCCCAGTCGTACTTATCAGTAGCCCTTTTAGCGGGGTTAGATTTCTGCTGTGAATAGCCAAGAAGATGCAAAGCTACCTGTCATCATTCAAGGTGGCATGGGAATCGGCGTTTCATCGGTGCAGATGGCACGAGCTGTAGCACACATGGGTCATCTCGGTGTTGTATCTGGAACAGCGATTGATTCGGTTTTTGCACGGCGATTACAGGACGGCGATCTCGATGGTGAAATCCGTTGGGCGCTTGAGAAGTTTCCTGATCAAGAGTGTGTTACTGAAATCCTTGATCGTTTTTATATACCGGGCGGTCGCGGTCAGAACTCTAGCTATCTTGATGTACCGAAGTTAAGTTTGAGTCCAACCCCTTTTGCATCCAAAGTACTCGTAGCGGCCAACTTTGTTGAGGTATCCCTCGCTAAACGGCACACCACAGGACTAATCGGAATTAATTTCCTTGAGAAAGTGCAACTAGCCACTCCTGCATCTATTTTTGGCGCCATCCTTGCCGATATTGATTACATATTGATGGGTGCTGGCATTCCTGCAGATATCCCGAAGTTAATTTCGGATCTCTTGACCGGGGAACGAGTGCAATTCAAGATTAAAGTCGAAGGCGCCGATAAGCCACACCTATTAAGTTTTGATCCAGGAGTCATTAAAGGGGTTGAATACGGCGCCTTGCATCGCCCTAAATTCTTGGCCATCGTCTCATCTCACATCTTGGCTAACTATCTTGCCCGTGATGAAGTTACTCGCCCTGATGGATTTGTTATAGAAGGCCCCACTGCTGGCGGACACAACGCCCCACCGCGGAGCAAAGAACATATCGGCGAGGATGGGCAAGTAACTTTTACCGATAAGGATCTAGCAGATTTCGAAAAGGTTAAAGCCGTGGGACTCCCCTTCTGGTTAGCCGGCGGTTACGGAACTCCAGCAAAGGTGAAGGAAGCAATCGATTTAGGTGCTGCCGGTGTACAAGTTGGATCTCTCTTCGCTCTCTCAACCGAATCCGGAATCACAGAGGATCTACGTAGCGAGGTTCTCATGTCACTCAGCGAAGGAACTTTAGAGATTCGTACAGAGCCTAAGACCTCTTCTACTGGGTTTCCTTTCAAGGTAGTCGAAATAAATGGCACGGCCACCGATTCAGAGGTCTACCAGGCCCGTAACCGCAAATGCGATCTTGGGTATTTACGTTCCCCATTCCTGCGACCAGATGGTGGTATCGGTTACCGATGCAGCGCTGAACCAGTAAAAACCTTTGAATTTAAAGGCGGTGCGGTCGGTGAAGCCGAAAATGTGAAATGTCTCTGTAACGCCCTAATGGCGAATATCGGACTGGGGCAGGTGCGCTGGGGTACCTATCATGAACCCGCTCTGCTGACTTTAGGTTCAGATCTATCGGGCGCCTCCGAATTAAGTGAGCTGCACGGAGGATCTTGGACATCGGCTGATGTCATCAATTATCTGACTTCAGCGCTCTAACTCATCTTGGATGTGAAAATAGCAATCCGATCGCGAGCAGAATAATTCCCGCTGCTGATACTCCCGTTAACGTTCTACGGACCTTTGGCCGCGCGAGGAAAACTGCCGACTTATCCACCGCAAGAATCAAGAAGGTGTACCAGCCCAGAGAAACTGTTGCCTGAACACAAGCCAAAATGAAGATTCCAAGTCCTAGCGAGAAACGGTTTGGGACAAATTGAGGGATGAAGGCAACCGCAAAGACCGCAGCCTTTACATTGGTGAGATTGGTGAAAAGCCCTAAGCGAAATGCCGCTCCCGCTTTTGTCTTGGCGCCACTCTCCACATCAAACTTACCGAACTCATTCTTCAATTGAATCAGGGTTTGTATCGCTAGCCCCAACAAGAATGCCACGCCGACATATTTAAGGACATTAAATGCAGTGTGAGACTTAGCAAAGATTGCAGATAGCCCTATCGACGAGAGTGTTCCCCACACGATGAGCCCAGATGAGTTTCCAAATACGGAGAAGAAAGCGGCGCGTTTGCCTCCGACCAGACTCTGACGCAAAACCATCGCCACGCCTTGACCTGGGACCATTGCCAACAAGAGAGCAGTGAGTGCGAATGCGGGAACGATCGCTAATAATTGCAGACTCGCGTTCATGTCCTAAAGGTACCCTTTTAAGGCAATTGCCAACTAATATTTCACAATGATCCAGATCCGCGAGCTGCACAGCCTCGAAGAGCAATTTCATGCACGAATGGTCTTCGACTCGGTCTGGCCGGCGGCAAACGAAACGCAGATAACTTCTAATCTATTGCAAGCGATGGTGCATAGCGGGAGCTATCTTGTAGGTGTATTCGATGGAGCAAAGGTGGTTGGCGCTTCCTTCGCATTTCCCGCCATAGAACCCGAGATCCACCTCCATTCTCATATGACAGCTTTCATAGACACGCATCGTGATCTTGGACTCGGAACTGCGGTCAAAATGCATCAGTGGGCATGGGCAAATGAGCGCGGATATAACTCCATAACGTGGACCTTTGATCCGCTGGTTCGGCGTAATGCAAGATTGAACATATTGAAACTCGGTGCTGACATCGTCTCGTACCATGCAAATTTCTACGGAAATATGGCCGATGATTTAAATAGCGGAGATGAATCTGATCGACTAATGGTGCGCTGGGATACGCGAAGTGAAAAGCCTGCACCACGTGCTGAAATGGTCGATCCACCTTTTGATGCAGAGTTGATAGCGCTCCCCCTCGATATAACCGAGATTCGCCACTCTGATCCAGAGTTGAGTCAGCGTCTTCGTTACGAAGTGCGCAAATCATTTACCAATGCACTCTCCTCCGGCAAGAAGGTCATCGGATTTTCCGCGCACAACGAATATGTATTGGAGTAGAAATGCAGATTGCTGAATTAGAACTGCGCACCATCAACTTGCCCCTGGTGCGACCTTTTAGAACATCCTTCGGAACCCAGACCGCACGTGAGGTCTTGATTCTCAAGGTAACTACTAGCGATGGATTCGTCGGCTGGTCCGAATGCGTTGCAATGTCAGAACCGCTTTACTCTCCTGAATATGTTGCCGGCTCACTTGATCTGATGCGTCGCTTCTTGATTCCCGCTCTTTTGCAGGCTGGAGATTTGACTGCACAATCCGTTGCCCCGCTCTTAGCGCCCTTCCTCGGCTCCCCTATGGCAAAGGCAACTTTAGAAACCGCTTTGCTCGATGCCCAACTTCATATTGAAAAGCGCAGCCTCGCTGATTTCCTAGGTGCAAACAAGGCGAAGATTCCTTGCGGCGTCTCGGTCGGAATTGCACCGAGCATCCCACAGCTCATCGAAGAGGTAAGCGGCTACATCGCCGATGGATACAAGCGAATCAAATTAAAGATTGAACCGGGGTGGGATATCGATCCTGTCGCAGAAGTGCGCAGAAACTGGCCGGATATTCCGCTACAGGTAGATGCCAATCAGGCTTACAGCAGAGGTGATGGGGACCTGCTCTCCAAACTCGACCAATTCGATCTTCTTCTTATAGAGCAACCGCTAGACGAACACGACATCTTGGGCCATGCACTCTTATCTAAGCAGGTACAAACGCCTATCTGCCTCGATGAATCGATCACCTCACTACGTTCTGCCGAAGATGCTCTTGCTCTCAAGGCGACAACGGTCATAAATATCAAACCGGGTCGCGTTGGTGGATATTTAGAAGCGGTAAAGATTCATGACCTCTGTCTCAATGAGGGAATACCTGTCTGGTGCGGCGGAATGTTAGAGACGGGAATCGGTCGCGCAGCGAACGTTGCACTGGCAGCGCTCCCTGGTTTCACTCTGCCCGGTGACACCTCCGCATCTAGTCGCTTCTACCACCAAGACATCACAGATCCATTTGTCATGGAAGATGGCTATTTAGCCGTGCCCCAATCCATCGGCATCGGACGGGTGCCGCACCTGGATTTCCTAGATTCCATTACAACACACAAGGAGACGATTCGACTTTAACTCCAGTGCTCGACGTGGGCCAAGGAGTTTGCGAAGATCAATGGTGCGTCATAGTCCAAATTCGCCACGTGAAAACTATTGGTGAGTTCGATTCGCTGTCCTGAAATACTTTCGATTTCCGACATAATGATATTTGAGTTTGAAATAGGGAGAACGTGGTCATCCACGCTATGAAAGAGCAAGGTCGGACATTTAACTAATCCCAAATTGGCGCGGGTCTCCTTAAGCATCTTGTTAAGTTGAACCACACCTTTGGTTGGAAGTACGTCATAACCCCATTCCGTAACATCCGGTTTCTTAATGTCGTCTCCAACGGATGATCGACCGGGCTGCACAAGCGCGACCAAAGGCGCAATCTTGATGAGGAACCCAGGTATATGAATCATCGGATTTACTAAACAGATTCCCGCAAGATCATTCTTCTCAGCAATATTAAGCGTTGTGCCGCCACCCATCGATAGTCCGAAGAGAAAGACCTTTTTACAGATCTGCTTGAACTTATCGACTTCACTTTGCACTCGAGCAGGCCACTCCTGCCACTTCACCGCATTGAGGTCTTGCCACTGTGTTGCGTGGCCAGGTAATCGCACCACTGAAACGGTGTAGCCACGTTCTACAAAGTAGGCCGCCCACGGGCGCATGGACGCAGGAGAGCCGGTGAAACCATGAACGAAGATGATTCCAATGTCAGCGTGCTCATCCCCCTCCGAGAAGTAGTCCTCTAACCATCCTGCTGGTGCATTAGTCGTAGTCATGCCCCTATTTAAGTGCAGTACTCGGGTATCGTCCACCATAATGTTTACAACTCTCTTCTGGATCAAAGTAATAATCGCCCCCGTTATGGTGCTCTCGGTAAGTTACTTACAACGGAGATTTGGCGACCGATTTGGAGGCTGGTTGATCGGCCTGCCGATCACCACGGGTCCATTCATCTTGGTTATCGGAATCCAAGAGGGGGTTTCCTTTGCTGGCCATACAGTCCGCGGAATTTTGCTCGGCCAGATTGCGCTCATTGTTTTCTGCTGGGCATACGCCTTTGCATCGCTACGTGCTCCCTGGCACCTCGCCATATTTATTGGAACGGTTGCTTGTCTCTCCACCGGATACCTCGTAACCCAGGTAAAGGTTTCGCCCTGGGTAAGTACCCCTGTTCTCATTCTCACTTGGCTGGTCGCCATGAAGTGGTGGCCCCACTCTGGATTGCCCGAACAGAAAATTACTCCTCCGCGTTGGGAGTTGCCGGTACGAATTCTGGTGACACTCGCACTATTGGTAGGACTCAGCGCTCTTGCGCCTCATGTAGGAGCAAAAGTAGCCGGCGCGCTCTCGACCTACCCGGTGATCGCTTCCGTACTCGGAAGCTTCAATCACCGGCGCTTCGGTCCCACCGCGACCGCATCAACTCTCCGCGGCCTAATGCAGACTCTCCCGTTTACGATGGCAATTATCTTTGTTCTGGGGCTGGTGCTCCGATGATCAATGTCGGTCAAGTCGCGTAGCCTGTAACTCTTATGGAATCCCTGGCCCTTCACGAGACGACCTTTGTAGTGGTCGATCTCGAAACCACCGGAGGCAGTCCTCATGCTGGAGCTGTCATCACCGAGATTGGTGCCGTGAAGATCCGTGGTGGAGTCGTACTGGGAGAGTTCAAGAGTTTTGTAAATCCACTCGCACCTATTCCGGTATTTATCACCGAATTGACCGGCATAGATAATGAGATGGTCCGTCTTGCGCCGATCATTGACGAGGTCTTTCCAACTTTTCTGGAATTCTGTGGGCCAGAGAGCGAGACGGTTCTCGTCGCTCACAACGCCCCCTTTGATATTGGATTTCTGCAAGCCGCTAGCCGCGAACTCGAATATCGCTGGCCCAAATACAAGGTAATAGACACTGTCCGCTTGGCTCGCTCAGTTCTCACTCGCGACGAGGTAACAGATTGCAAATTGGGAACCTTGGCCATTTTTTTCAATACCCAAGTTACTCCAACTCACAGGGCGCTAGACGATGCGCAGACCACGGTCGAAGTACTCCATGCGCTCATCGAACGACTCTCTGGCTTTGGCGTGCAAACCTTTGGCGAACTCGAAAAATTCTCCAAGAAGCGAATTAAGCGCGAGCCTAGGCTGATTTAAATTTCTGGGTGAAGGTAGCCCAATTTTTCAAGGACTCTTGGGCCGCCCCGGAATCAACTGCGGCGCTGGCCTCCAGATAACCTTCTGCCAATTGCTCGGTGATTGATTTTTCAAAGTCTCCCTTAAAAGCCGCTAGCGCGGCTGCGGCATTGAGAAGAACGGCATCCCGAGCCGGGCTCATCTCCCGCGCAAATATCCGAAGCGTTACAGCTGCATTAAATTCGGAGTCCCCACCTGCAAGCGTTTCGATCGGTGCGTACTGAATGCCGAGATCTCGCGGATCGAAACTTTCGATTCGAGATTTTCCGCCGTTGATCTGCATGATTTGGGTAGTTGTGCTTAATGTGATTTCGTCGATTCCGTCATCGCCTCTGAAGAGGAATCCCTCTGCCCCGCGCTGAAGCAGGACATCGGCCATGATCGGCATCACTCGAGCCTTGCTCACTCCGATCGCTACTGCGGTCGGTTTGGCCGGATTAGCCAGGGGGCCCAAGATATTGAATACCGAGGCTTGGCCCAACTCTTTACGGGCGGGGGCGGCAAATCGCATCGCAGGGTGAAACTTCGGGGCAAAGCAGAACCCGATCCCCAGTTCGGCAACACAGGCGGCAACCTGCTCGCCGTTGAGGTCGATATTCACTCCTAGAGCCTCTAAAAGGTCGGCGGCGCCTGATTTAGAGGAAGCGGCGCGGGCGCCATGCTTCACAACCCGGGCCCCGGCCGCGTGGGCGATGATGGCCGCGGTTGTCGAAATATTGATGGTGTTTGCCCCATCGCCGCCGGTTCCAACTGGGTCAACAGCCCTTCCAGAGATGGATATCG
>JBAXVT010000037.1:0-15915 GCA_037128715.1 Actinomycetes bacterium | reverse complement strand
GTTGATATCGAATACAAATTTGAATTCAATGGCACCGAATGGGGCGAGCTCGAAGGTATCGCTTCGCGTACCGACTTCGACCTCAAGGCGCATAGCGCGGCTTCTGGCAAAGATCTTTCTTGGTTTGATCAAGAGAAGAACGAGCGTTGGACGCCCTTTGTTATCGAACCTGCGGCTGGCGTCGATCGTTGCACGCTGACCTTCATGATGGATGCATTTACTGAAGATGAAGCCCCTAATAGCAAGGGCGAAATGGAGAAGCGCGCGGTCATGAAGATCGACCATCGCTTAGCTCCAATCAAAGTCGCTGTTCTTCCGCTCTCACGTAACGCTGACTTGTCACCGAAGGCACGCGACCTGGCTGCAGAGCTGCGCAAGAACTGGTCGGTTGATTTTGATGATGCCGGCGCCATTGGTCGTCGCTATCGTCGCCAAGATGAGATCGGTACTCCGTACTGCATCACCATCGACTTTGAATCCCTGGAAGATCATGCAGTTACGATCCGCGATCGCGACACGATGGCGCAAGAGCGCATCGGCATTGACCAGGTGCAAGCCTGGCTCGCACCACGCCTTCTCGGGGCCTAATCTCGTGATTACTAAGATCGCTCCGCTCCGTTTGCCGATTGCCAACGGGCAATTTGCCAACGACGAAGTGGTCTTAGATACCCCGGTCGTACTTGCTCCCATGGCGGGCATTACCAATTCGGCATTTAGAACGCTCTGTCGCGAACAGGGTGCAGGACTCTTTGTTTCCGAGATGGTGACCGCTCGCGCCTTGATCGAACGTCATCCCGAGACGATGCGATTGATTACACCTGGGGTCGGAGAAACTCCGCGTTCGGTGCAGCTCTATGCCGTTGATCCAACGGTTGTGGGCAAGGCTATTGAAATTTTAGGCGCCGAAAACTTGGCTGATCACATCGACCTCAACTTTGGCTGCCCTGTACCAAAGGTGACCCGTCGTGGTGGGGGAGCCGCACTTCCTTTTAAACGCAATCTCTTTAGCGCGATTGTAGGAACATCGGTAAAGACGGCAGCTCAATATGGCATTCCCGTCACGGTGAAGATGCGCGTTGGAATCAATAGTGATCACCACACCTTCCTAGAAGCAGGTAAATCTGCCGCCGATCTTGGCGTTGCCTGGGTTGCCTTGCATGCGCGCACCGCAGAGCAGATGTATGAAGGTCAGGCCGATTGGTCGCGTATCGCAAGCCTGGTAGAACATTTAGCTCCGACGGGAGTTCCTGTTCTGGGAAATGGAGATATCTGGTCTGGCGCTGATGGCTTACGCATGGTCCAAGAGACTGGCTGCGCCGGTGTTGTTGTCGGACGCGGATGCCTCGGTCGCCCTTGGCTCTTCGCTGATCTCGTTGCAGCATTTAATGGCGATGCGACTCCAGCCTTACCCAGCCTCTTTGAAGTTCGCAAGATTATGTATCGCCATGGCGAATTGCTCGTTGCATTCTTTGAGAGCGAAGGGCGTGCCATGCGCGATCTGCGCAAACATATGGCCTGGTACTTAAAAGGATTCTCGGTTCCGCGTGAAATCCGCGCCGGCTTTGGCATGGTCTCTTCACTCGGCGAGTTAGATCATCTGCTCTCTCAGCTGGAAGATCAGCCGTATCCCATCGAAATTGCCGAAGCTCCCCGTGGTCGTCGCAGCCATGGGCGCGCCGTTTCACTTCCCGATGGCTGGCTCAACGATCCTGATGAGTTTGCAACGATCACTATTGATGATTCAGTTTCTGGCGGTTGATGGTGTTCCTCTTTAAAATTCTGCGCCGCGTTATTGGAGCGATACTTCTTCTGATAATTATTATTCCGCTCTATGTTGCCAGTCAGATCTGGTGGACCGCGCACCATCCTTCAGTGAAGCAGAGCGCTGCCATCGTTGTACTTGGCGCCGCGCAAGATAATGGAAAGCCGACTCCGATTTTGGCGGAGCGAATTACCCAAGCACGCTTGGCATACGAATCTGGTTTGGCACCGCTGATCAGTACTGTGGGTGGCGGACAGAAGGGTGATCTCTCAACCGAAGCCGCCGCCAGCACCAATTCGTTGGCCGACCAGCGCGTGCCACGAAAGCACCTGGTAACTTTGCCGATCGGCAAAGATACCTTGTCCAGCACCGTGGCCTATGTGAGTTATATGAAGATACACAACCTCACCAGCGTCATCATCGCCACCGATCCCTATCATTGCTATCGCGCGATGGCCGAAGCGCGCGGTCAGGGAATTACCGCCACCTGCGCCCAGGCACAGAATGGACCTGGGTCGCTCAAGGCGACCGGCTTTCGCTATCTATTCCGCGAAACAGCTGCCTATATCGCCTATGAAACCGTAGGCCGCTTTGGAATCCACCTCAGCGATCAGATTAAAAAGTAGGCTTACCCCCTTATGGTGCTACGTCAGGCGCAAGAGTCACCCGGATACTCCGAGAGCGATCGCGATCGCTTCTTGAGCGAGCCCGCAAAACGCATGGGCCGCACCGAATTTGCCCGCGATCGCGCCCGCATCATCCATTCCTTCGCACTTCGTCGCTTGGCCGCCAAGACACAGGTCGCTGTTCCATGGCTGGATGACTTTCCCCGTACTCGTCTCTCACACTCATTGGAGTGCGCGCAGGTCGGCCGTGAGTTGGGTTGGGCGCTCGGCGCTGATCCCGATCTGATGGAAGGTGCCTGCTTAGCCCATGACATTGGCCACCCACCCTTTGGTCACAATGGTGAAGATGCTCTCAACGCCGTCTCGGAAGAGTGCGGGGGATTTGAAGGTAACGCACAATCATTCCGACTCTTGGTTCGACTCGAAGCGAAGACCGTCGATGAATCGGGTCTTTCTGTCGGTCTCAATCTCACTCGCGCATCGCTCGATGCAGCAACTAAATATCCGTGGCCGCGCGCCGTCAACAATCGTAAGTTCGGCGTGTACGACGATGATCAAGAGATCTTTGATTGGGTGCGCATCGGCGCTCCTAAAGGGCGACAGTCGATGGAAGCGCAGATCATGGATTGGTCTGACGATGTTGCATATAGCGTCCATGATTTAGAAGATGCACTCGTTACCGGTCACGTGATGTTGCAAAACTTGAGCGCGGATCTGCCACAACTTTTTGAGGTAGCTCAAGGCACCTATATGAGCGATATGACACAAGTTGAAGCACAAGCCGCGCTTAGAGATCTACAAGCGCTATCGTGCTGGCCCATCAATTACGACGGTTCGCATCGCCACCTGGCTCGTCTCAAAGATTTGGCTTCGCAATTGGTCGGCCGTTTTGCGCTCGCTGCGGAAAGCGCAACGCGCGATCAATATGGCGATGGTCCACTCACTCGTTATAACGCCAACCTGGTTGTGCCACGCGCCCAGCGTATTGAAGTCGCTATTCTGAAATCGATCGCTACCTATTATGTAATTAACGCTGCCTCCTCTCAAGAGAGATATGCCGACCAGCAGATCATCATCAAAGAGTTGGTTGAGATGGTCTTGGCACAAGCCCCCGCATCTCTGGAATCCTTCTTCTTGGATGACTGGGATTTAGCAACCAACCACTCCGAACGCCTGCGCGTTGTGGTGGACCAGGTCGCTGTGCTGACCGATCCCGGCGCATATGCACTGCATGCCAAATTGAAAAGTCTAAGATAGCCACCATGGCCGGACGCATTAGAGATGAAGACGTAACCTACGTCCGCGAGCACACCCCGATTGAAGATGTCGTCGGCGACTTCGTACAACTCAAAGGCGCTGGTGGGGGCCAGAAGAAGGGTCTCTGTCCATTTCATGACGAGAAGAGCCCTTCCTTTAATGTGACCCCCGCAAAAGGATATTTCCATTGCTTTGGATGTGGCGTCGGCGGAGATGTCATCGCTTTCTTAATGAAGTTAGAACATCTGACATTTACTGAGACCGTGGAACGCTTAGCTGAACGCATTGGCTATCAACTGCACTACGACTCCACCGGGCCATCTGCCGGAAGTGGAATCAATCGTTCGCGTTTAGTTGCCGCAAATACCGCCGCCGCTGCCTTTTACCGGGAGCAACTTGCTCTACCCGGCCCCGCACAAGTCGGACGCGAATTCCTCACCGGACGTGGCTTTGATAAGACGGCGGCGGAACAATTCGGTGTTGGCTACGCCCCCGATGAGTGGGATGCCCTTTATAAGCATATGAGCGCTCTGGGCTATAAGGATGAAGAGTTGAACCTGGCTGGTCTGACTAAAGAGGGAAGCCGCGGTGGTTTAATCGATCGTTATCGCAATCGCTTGGTCTGGCCCATCAAAGATATCTCTGGAGACATCGTTGGCTTTGGCGCCCGCAAACTTGCGAGCGATGAGAAAGATCAAGGACCTAAATATTTAAATACATCCGAAACTCCGATTTATAAGAAGTCGCAGATCTTGTATGGCCTGGATATGGCGAAGAAAGAGATCGCCAAGAAGCGCCAAGTTGTAATCGTAGAAGGTTATACCGATGTAATGGCTGCACATCTGGCGGGTATCACTACAGCGGTAGCTACCTGCGGGACTGCATTCGGCGATGACCATATTCGCATCATCCGCCGCCTCTTGATGGATGACGACGCATTTAGAGGCGAAGTTATATTTACCTTCGACGGTGACCCTGCGGGACAGAAAGCCGCACTGCGCGCCTTCGATGACGACCAGAAATTTGTAGCGCAGACCTTTGTAGCCGTTGAACCATCCGGCATGGATCCCTGCGAATTGCGCCAATCTGGGGGAGACCTTGCGGTACGCGACCTAATTGCACGACGAGTTCCACTCTTTGAATTTGCTATGCGCAGTGTGATCAAACAATACGATGTTGCTTCAGCTGAAGGTCGTGTGAGCGCCCTTAATCAAGTTGCTCCACTTGTTGGCAAGATTCGCGATGCCTCGCTTCGCCCCGAATACATTCGCCTGGTAGCGGGGTGGCTCGGAATGGAAGTTGATACCGTCTCGGCCGCGGTAAAGCGCGTTGCAGGCAAGAGCAACACTCCTCTTCCGGATGCGCCGGCGATGGCGGTCAATCTCTCTGATCCGATCTTGATGCTTGAGCGCGAAGTTCTTAAGGCGAAGTTGCAGGCCAACGAGTTGGCTCCACAGTGGGTTGATATCGAGGCCAATGCTTTTACTTATCCACCTTATGCAGCAGTGCGCGCGAAGATCGATTCCCTTCCCGACATGAATATTGCATCCCTTTTGGAACGGACCGAAGATGAAAATCTGCGCGGGTTGCTCACGGAATTGATCGTGGAGCCCATCCGCACCGATGGCGAAGTCTCGGAGCGCTATGTGGCAAGCATTATTGCCCGGCTCCGTGAAGTCGCCCTGAGTCGCGATATCGCCGAGATTAAGTCGACCTTGCAGCGGATCAACCCGGTCGATGAGGCTGAGCGATATACCGAAATCTTTGGGGCGCTGGTGGCCAAAGAGGCGCAAAGGCGAGCCCAGAAGGACTTGGCGATAGGGGATCTGTGATTTAGCCAAATCACGGGATCTTGCTAAGATTCCCTCTCAAGGTGCCAGATATTCCCTGATAGCTCAATTGGCAGAGCAGTCGACTGTTAATCGACAGGTTCTTGGTTCGAGTCCAAGTCAGGGAGCTTTACGCCAACCAAGATTTTTAAGGTTGGGTCGGTATGCTCAGCGCAGACCGAAGGGACATCATGGCTCGCTTTTCAACTGCTGAAACTTGGCGCATACAATCAACAGGTACTCGGGTACTTCGCCTCATGCTGGGCGCAACTTGGCTCTATGGAGGCCTACAGAAGGCTTCTGATTCTCAATTCTTCAATAAGGCCTCAACGGGCTATATCGGAGCCCAGATCACGGGCTTCGCCAAGAACTCTCCGCTCTCATTCATCTTGAAGCACATGATCTCCCATGCCGCGCTGTCGGGCTGGATGATCCTGCTCGGTGAAATAGCCATCGGATTAGCAGTTCTCAGCGGAGTCGCGCTCCAAGCCGCAATCATCGCCGGCGCGGGAGTTTCAACCATATTGTGGTTGTCGGTTACCTGGCATGTACATCCCTATTTCCTGGGATCAGATACCGCTTACTTAGTTATGTGGATCGCGCTATTCTTCCTCGTACGCAAAGAAACTGGCGGCAAAGCGCGCAAGAGTCCAATTCCTAATTTGGCTGATCGTCGCGAGGTCGTGCGCATTATCGGTGTCGGCGCCACATCAGTTATTGCAGCGCTCGCTGCCGGTCAGTTCAAGAAGTCGATTCCAGTTCCGGTCGCCGGAAATAAGATCGTAGACCTCGCCAAATTCCCAGTGGGTTCCACGATGCAATTCACTGCACCCGATGGAAACCCGGCCTTCTTATTTAGAACAAAAGTTGGAGTCTTTGCCTATTCTGCAATTTGTACTCACCAAGGTTGCACACTCGGTTACAACCCGACTGCAAATAGCCTCGATTGCCCATGCCACGGTAGTACATTTGATGTAGCCAACGGCGGCGCGGTGCTCGGTGGCCCAGCTCCAGCACCACTTCCTACTTACAAGGTTGCCATCAGCGGCAACTCGATTGTGACGGTATAAAAGTGGCTATATTCAAATTGCAGATCGCGCTGCCAGATCGCCCCGGTTCATTAGGTGCGGTCGCCTCGGCTATTGGCTTTGCCGGCGGAGATATTCGTTCGCTGGTAACCGTGCGCACTGAGGATGGAAAGGGAATCGACGATATTACTGTAGCTATTCCTGGAAGTGATCCGACTGATTTGCTTGAGGTATTAAACGCAATCGGTGGAGTTGAAGTTCGCTCTATCGAACCTGCGATTTAACCGTATCGCTAATCATCGTCTCAAGGTCACGAGTGGGTTGCCATCCGAGTAGAGATTTCGCTTTAACAATCGATGCGACCAGAGTTCCTGGATCACCAGCGCGGCGTGGACTTTCAACGACAGGTATGGGGCGTCCTAAAACCTTGGTAGCAACCGAGATGACTTCGCGAACTGAATAACCACCACCACTACCTAAGTTCACAATCTCGTGCACATGGGGTTTAAGGGCACCAAGCGCCAAGATATGGGCTTCGATCAAGTCAACTACGTGTACGTAGTCACGGATGCAGGTGCCGTCTTTAGTATCCCAATCGGTACCAAAAATTTTAAGTGGATTCGCTGCGGTGGCGCGTAATACCAGCGGAATCAAATGAGTCTCTGGATTGTGTCGTTCTGCCAACCAACCATTCGCTGATTCATAAGCACCTGCTACGTTGAAATAACGGAGCGAGATAGCGCTGATACCGCGGGCACTAATCATCTTATCGATTGCTAACTTTGAGGCGCCATATGGATTGGTAGGAGCTGCGACCGACTCTTCGGTAATTGGATCATCGACTGGCTGGCCGTAAGTAGCCGCCGAGGAAGAGAAGACGATGCGATCGATGCCGTGAATAGCCATCGCATCGAGCAGATTCGCCGTACCGTCGACATTGACATGATGATAGAGGTCGGGCTTTTCAACGGACTCTCCAACGAGTGATTTACCAGCGAAGTGGATGACCGCTTGGCAGCCAGCCAGTGCGCTGCGCAGCGCATCGGGATCCAAGAGGGAACCTTCAATGAAAGTAGCGCGTGGATCTACTGCATCTGCATGTCCCATGGATAGATCGTCAAAGACAACGACTTCATATCCCCGCTCAACCAGTATTGCTACCGCAGTTGATCCAACATAACCTGCTCCGCCAGTTACCAAGATTCTCGACATGGGAAGAAGCCTACTTTAATTACGGATTTGCCCCGCACACGAGTCGACCGGCTTTGGTTTAGGTGAGGGAGTTGGTGACGGTTTTGTGGGAAGAGTATTTATTGGACTAGGTGTCGGGGAAGGGGCTTGCGCCACCGTAAATACGACGGGAATTTGCGCGGCAGCTTCGGTGCCGCTGGGGTCGGTGAAATTAATCGTGCCGACATATGTGCCCGCGGGAAGATTGGTAATTTTTACCAGCCAGGACCCTGATGAATTTCGAGTTACGGATTGAATACCTGGACTCATCATCGTCGATGCAGGTACATAGGTGACACTTCCCGTTACCACAGGCGTGGCATCGGGGCGCACTACATTGACATAAAAGAGCACGGGATCATTATTTGTGAGGGCCGATTGCGCCGTGATTGAGATGGCGGTCGGTTCGTTGAAGGGCAGCATCTCTGAATTGTCGGGTTGCCACAGTCCGCGAACCAATTTCAGGAAGTCGTTGTTATTGCCGAAGAAGACATTGAGATCAACTCGCGTACCGGGAACCCCATACTTTCCGGCGATCCCACAAGAGGTGTACTGCCAGATCTGCCATTGGGTGGTGCAATCTTGGTTGGTCCACGAGTCGGCGTAACAACCCACAGTCTTGGCATTGGGTTGGGAAGTCTTGATCGCGGGGTCAATGGAATAGTGCGCCAGCCAGAGCGGATATTGGCGTAGGGCTGCCGAACGCGACATTGCATTCTCTAAAAATTGCGGGTAACTATAAACAAAGGGCTTGCGCTTTGTTGCATTAGCGACGGTATCAAGCCAGGTCTGCGCCCAGAGCGTGACGCTGGCAGGGTTCGCGTAGCGCGTGCAACCACCGTTATTAAAGAGGATGCAGTTATTTTCTAAATCTAGTGCCACGGGTAGATCGCGTTTTCCATAACCACCTAACGATGCGATGCGCCAGATGACTTTCTGTGCCTGTGCCTTGGCGTCCTTGATAATGGTTGCTTTGTCGTTGGTATTGGGAAGGTAGGCGTAGTAGTAAAACGAGGTATAGATCTTGGCCGCTTGTGCCGCCAGACGATCAGGAACCATATATTTAACGGCCTGTGCATCATTGGCATCGATGGTGTCGCCACCTTTGATAATTACAAAGCGAATTCCAGCCGCGTACATCTTCTTAAAGTCGATCGCGGAGTTACCCGGATGCTGGTAGTAACTGATATCCATGCCGTGGATTCGAGTACCGGGTCCCAGCGCATCGATCTTGGCTGGAGTCGGTACGGCGGATGCCACATTACCAATCATCGCCAGCGCTAGAGCGATAGCTACTGTTAAGCGTTTCATACTTCGAGAACCTCTAGCGGCTCTTCGAACACCTCTTGAATCTTCGCTTGCAGTAGCGCCAGATGGCGCGGATTGCGGGCCATCGAAAAGTTGTGATCCCCGCTAAATTTCTGGGCATCCGAGAAGTCAATAATTAATACTCCGGAATCAATAGAGACAATGCGCGCATCAAAGAAGGCGAGCCAGGCGATCCGATCTGTTTCGAGCACGGCGTCTAAAACTTCGTTCCAACGAGATTTAATCTCTTCGACGGTGAGCGCTGGCATACCTGAACAATAAAGCAAAGAGCGATTAAGACTTGCCAGCTCCCTCGTGGAGGCAGGCGAGCCGTCAGATGAATTCCCAGCAAACTCTGAAGTGCGGGACTGCCTGGGGGTGGCTAGCTATTTTTAGTTGTATTTACATCATTAGAAGTTGTGACCGTAGCTGACAATTTGACTGATTGCCCTGTCTGGGAGGAGGTTAGGCGCAAACGCCAACTGGCTCCCGCCGCCATAGGAAGCGCAATCAATTGACTTACCGAAGTAGTTCCCGCGGGAACCGTCAGAATAGTAATTGCACCAGTGCTGCAAACTCCGGTCGTTTCGTTCCATGTTCCAGTGCAGTACTGCAAACTAAGAACTGATACCGATCCTCCACCATTTCTGGTCACTGTCAAGGTCTCACTGGCCAGTGGGATAGTGCCGAAGTTAACAAGTGAAGCAAAGTTTCCTGTAATTGTATTTGCCTGACCAATTGCATATGATGTTTTGGTATTAGCAGTAAGGCTAGTTGCGACTATTACGGCAGAGAGGGTTCCACTGCTAACCGTGGGCGTGCCGTTTGTTGCCGCCACCAAACTAGCGCTAGAGACTCCTGTGACCATATAGCAAGAAAGAATGAGGGCTAGGAATACCCTACCCAGTGAACTACACACCTTAATCATCGGTTAGTTTTAACCGCAGCACGTTGGTTTTCGGTGACTGCAAATATTAACGTGGCCGTTAATCCTTGTATTGATGAAGCGGTCGCTGGCGAAACTACTGGAGTTTGACCATCGGTTACTGATTCTGCATCTATCAGATCTAATTGAAATTCAAGTTGCAAGTACGTGGTGGCATTGGCGGCGGTGTTTATGCCGAAGGGATTTGTTCCGCGCAAATTGGATAGCGAATCACCAAATATTGTGGTTGTTGTTCCCCCACATGTGCCGACGGTAGAGCTACCTACTGTGTAAGTCCAAGCCTGAGTACAAGATTTGAGAGTGAGAATGAGGCCGCGGCTGGCATCGGTGCTGAGAAGTGTTGGAGTTGAATCAGTGATCGTAAGACTGGGAGTTGTTGCACCACCCGTTCCCTGCGTGAAATTAACATAGCGATATTGGATATCACCCGGCGCCATGTTTGTTATGGAGGATGACCAGCCAGCGCTACTTCCATCTGAGGAGGCAGTCATGCTCAATTTTCCCGAGGCAACTGATTGGGTGGTTCGATTTGAGGCCTGAGCTAAAAGGCTGGCATCGGCGGATGAAGTAACTAAGGAGAGTCCGAGACTTGCAGCAAGAAGGAGGAGAAAAGAGTAAAGCAAGGCCCCTCCAGTTAAGGAGAGACCTTGCTTTAGTTTGCTCATGGTATCTAAACGACTACTAACTATCCGTTAGTCGTCGTGGCGGTGCGCTGCTGCTCGGTGAAAGTAAAAGTTGCGGCAGCGGTCTGGCTTTGAATTGTTGGTTCGGTTGCTGCAACTGAAACAGATGATGCGGCAGAGGTATTGGTGATTGTGTCTACAACAGGAGTCGCCGTGACGGTTGTACCTGAAGTGGTTAGAACGTGGTAGGCGCCATTGAAACCAATTGAGGTTCCCGTGAAGCCGGCAACGGAGAAGTATTCACCAACAGCCAATTGAGCGGCATCGGTTGATGACATGGTGAAGGAAACTGCTGCATTAGCAACGGTCTTGTTCTGAACAGCGGTGATTGTCTGAGAACCGTTGGCAACTACTGGAGTTCCAGCATTTGTGGTGGTCTCATTGTTTGTGGTGTTGGCCGGCAGGGTCATAACGATCTGAAGGAAGTTCGTTGTGTTCTGCGCCAGATTGAAGTTGCTAAGTGCTTGAGCGGTACGAAGTGTGTATCCACCAGTTGATGCGAGTACAACGGACTGTGTGCCACTGCAGGTGCTTGCTGAAGTTGCATTGACAAATGTCCAAGCAACGGTGCAATTATTCACAGTGAATTGAATACCACGGACGTTATCGCTAGTGAGCGAGGTGTCACCCGTTGCGCTGAGCGCCAGCGTTGGCAAGAGTGCGGTGCCCTGTGTGGCGCCCTGCTTCAAATCGATATAACGGTACTGAACATCACCAGGAACCATTCCAGCAATCGGGGTCGTTGAGGAGAAGCCAGCGGTCTCGCTTGTGGCGGTGGAGTTTGCCAGGGTGAGGTTCAATGAGCCTGACGCAATGCTCTGCGCCGTGGCGTTGGTACCAACAGCGGTGAGGTTTGCAGAGGTGACGCCGGTGACAAGGGCAATTCCCAAGATTCCAGCGCTAGGTATTAACATCATACGGAAAATTTGAGCAGAGCTCTTTCCGACGAACAAGGTGGATAGTTTCAATTTAACTCCTGTTTCTTATTGGTTGATTGTTGTAATTTTGAATCTTCAAATCTGTAAGCCAGGTGTTCCTAAGAGTCACCTCCTTGAGAAGTTGCTTCTAGCGGAACGCTCTCTATTTCGGGGTCATTCTTCGACTTGGCCTTCATCGACCGGTAGGTAAGATTCATAATGGCCAAGATCGCAAAGAGGGCAAAGGCATATTTGCCGATTTTGCCGGTCAGGTTTATGAGCACGTACCCAATTTTTGGAAGAACAAATTTAGCCACGGGAATTGGCATGCTTTGGTTGAAGATAACTGGGGTATCGGTTACGGGATTAGCATCACCTTTGGTGGTAACCGTGAGCTGATCGGACCTCACCTGAATACTCGCAATGCGGTGGGCGACTTCAGTTCCCAACTTAGTGTTGTAGTAGAGAATTACTTCTCCAATTTTGAGAGAACTGACGGTTTCATATTTGGTCAGTACTACATCTCCCGGCTTTATGGTGGGGCGCATGCTGCCTGAAGTGACAACGCTCAAGTGAAAGCCGAGCAACGTTGCCAGCAGAGTTGGCAAGAGAGTTAACACGACAAGTGCGATGGAAAAGATGCGACCTGTGTGACGCGTGTTGATTTTCATATCGGGAAGTTAATGTGGTAATACTTGACTCACAATTTGTGAGTCGCAAAATGAGAGGGTAGCCGCACCGCCCTCATTTTGGAGTGGGGTCACCACGAGATTGGTCTGGGCTTTGTCGGGTTAACCACACGTCTATCGGAAGGTGACCTTTACTGCCCCTTCAATGAGGTGAGTTTGCTGTGATTTTCGGCGCGCGCGCCTTCCAGAGTTATGTAAAGGTTAGCCCCTTACTGAAGGGGGGGGTTGTATGCCACGTCGGGTTCGAGTCTTGCTGCGAGGCCATGACTCACTATTCAATATTTTGCTTGCAAATAATCTGGCGGGGCTGGGGTTTGAACTTCCCCAGGTGAGAGGGGAAGCGCAGAAGTTTGAGATGGATCGGCACGTTGATGCTCCTGATGTCGCAATAATTGATATTGACCATAACGGCTCCGCTTATAGCTTTGATCTCGCTTATTCATTGCGGCTTAAATTTCCCAATATGGGGTTAGTTTTTCTCACCTCTCACTTCGACCAGCGCATGGCTGGAATAAATCATGAGGAAGCCCCTCGTGATTCATCGCTAGTAATCAAATCTGAAATTAGGGACCTAGCGCAGTTACGTTCGATCTTGATCGAGGCGGCCCACAATAGGGTTCGAAGAGGAGATGAATTCCACTTTTCAACGGTTCAACTTAATAATCGCTCTCACCTTACAAATAACCAAGTCGAACTCCTGCGAGACATTTCAATGGGATTTTCAAATATCCAAATGTCGAAGGCAAGGGGAGTCACCGTTAATGCGATCGAAAACGCGATTAGCAGACTTGCTAAAAAATTACAGGTAACGCAATCGGAAGGCACCAACCAGAGAGTTTCGCTGGCGGCCTTATATCATCGCCAACTTCGTGGAGTTCAGCCAATTGACAAAGTTGGGGCTAGTATTGCTTGATCGGCTGACAATTTCGGCCACTCCTGAATCGAGTTTGCATTGGAAATGAAATATAAGAATCTGGGTCGGTCTGGTCTTTCAGTAAGCCAACTCTGTTTGGGAACGATGAATTTTGGTCCAGAGACAGACGAGATGACCTCTCATTCCATTATGGATGCGGCGCTCGGCTATGACATTAACTTCTTCGATACCGCGAATCGCTACGGCGGCCCGGAGAATTTCGGTCGGACCGAAGAGATTATCGGGCGCTGGTTTGCAAAGGGTGGGGGACGCCGCGAGAAGGTGGTTCTTGCAACAAAGCTTTATGGGCCGATGGATCCATGGGCAAATTACCGCGGGGTATCTGCGCTGAATATACGTCGCGCCTGCGATGCCAGCTTGAAGCGGTTGCAAACCGATTACATCGATTTGTACCAGATGCACCACATCGACCGTGCAACTCCGTGGGAAGAAGTTTGGCAGGCGATGGAAGTCTTAGTCGCACAAGGAAAGATTTTGTACGTTGGCAGTTCCAACTTCGGTGGCTGGCATATTGCGCAAGCGCAAGAGGAGGCCAAAGCACGCAACTTCATGGGACTGATCTCCGAGCAATCTATTTATAACTTGGTGACTCGCGACATCGAGCGCGAAGTAATTCCGGCAGCACTCAATTATGGTTTAGGAATAATGCCTTGGTCTCCGCTTCACGGTGGGTTGCTCGGAGGCATACTTAAGAAGCAAGATTCCAAGCGCCGCTTGGAGGGACGTTCCAAGGAGTTCTTCGATGCCAAGCGTCCGCAGATTGAAAGGTACGAAGCTTTCTGCGAATCCCTCGGACACGAACCAGCAGATGTAGCGCTGGCTTGGTTACTTGCGCAGCCAGCAGTTGCCGCTCCCATCATTGGTCCTCGAACTCAAGATCAGTTAGTGCGATCACTCAAGGCTTTGGAAGTAACACTTTCTGCAGCGGATCTGGCATCACTCGATGAAATCTTCCCCGGCTATAAGACTTCTCCGGAAGATTACGCCTGGTAATAAGTGAGGCAAGTAGGACTTGAACCTACGACGACCGAATTATGAGTTCGGGGCTCTAACCAACTGAGCTATTGCCTCTTATTGATGGAGTACCCGCGTATCGTACGCGGTATGAGAACTCTGACCAAAGTTATGGCTCTTGGCCTGCTTATAACTGGGGTCGCGATGCCGATATCTCAGGCAGCGCCGGTCTATACCTTCCCGATTCAGGGTTGTAAGTACACCTATGGTAGGTATCACCACAATTATCCCGCGACCGATATTTTGACCCACGTGGGTTGTCTCTTTGTGGCTCCCACTGCAGGAATTGTCGATGAGGTCAATCGCATCGATCGATTTACCTGGAAGACCGATATTGGTGCCGATCGTGGTGGTCTATCGATTTCAATCATTGGTAGCGATGGCGTGCGGTATTACGGATCACATCTTTCCTACATAAGCGCAAAGATAGTTCCGGGCTATCGCCTCAAAATGGGTGAAGTGATGGGTCGCACCGGGGATAGCGGTGATGCAAAGGGAACGGCGCCGCATTTACATTTTGGAATTTCGTGGAGCACGCCGCCTGGAATCTGGTGGGTCAGACGTGGTGAGTTGTATCCCTGGAAGTATTTGGATGCCTGGAAGAGAGGAAAGAATCTTTCGCCTGCGCAATCTGTTAAAGCGTTAGAGAAGAAGATTGGGCAAGTACCGAAGCAAGTCGGTTACTAAATACGAAAGGCCCCACCATTTCTGGTGAGGCCTTTCGTATTAATGGTTAATTAAGCAGGATTAACTGCATCAGCCTGAGGACCCTTAGGACCTTGTACGACTTCAAAAGTTACTGCTTGACCCTCTTCGAGAGACTTGTAGCCATTGCCTTGGATAGCTGAGTAGTGAACAAATACATCTTGTCCGCCGCCATCAACAGCAATAAAACCAAAACCCTTTTCAGAGTTGAACCACTTAACTGTGCCTGTTGCCATGTAGATATTTCCTTCGGTATGTGTGTGAAGCTAAAGATTTCCTTAGCTTCGGTCTTCCTCTTTTACAGCGATACCGAATCCATGAAACGGGTACTGCCAAGCGTCCGACTGTTGGAAAGTGTAACTCAAAAGTCGAGGGTTGAAACCCCCTCGAGGAGCGCTAATTAGGCTGGCTTAGCCCTCGTATGAGCGGAAAATTAGGACCACATTGTGTCCGCCGAAGCCAAAGGAGTCATTAATTGCGGCGATCTGGCCTGCAGGCAAGGGGCGGGGCTGGTCTCGAACAACATCAATCTTGACCGCTGGATCGAGATTCTCGATGTTGATCGTAGGCGGAGCGATGCGATTGTGGAGCGCCAAGACACAGAAGATCGTTTCGATAGCGCCAGCGCCACCGAGCAGGTGGCCGGTCATCGATTTAGTAGCAGAAACTGCTACATGGTTGATGTGCTCGCCAAGGGCGGCGGCTAGAGCGTTCGCTTCAGCGACATCTCCCACGGGAGTCGATGTGGCATGGGCATTGAGATGAACAACTTCGGCTAAATCAACGCCACTATCTCGTAGCGCAAATTTCACAGCGCGAGTAACTCCGGCGCCTTCTGGATCTGGTGCAGCAATGTGATAACCATCAGAGGTCAAGCCTTGTCCGGCGATCTCTGCATAAATCTTGGCGCCGCGAGCAAGGGCATGCTCCAGTGATTCCAGGACGATCACTCCGCCGCCTTCACCAAGTACAAATCCATCGCGATCG
>JBAXVT010000036.1:0-16190 GCA_037128715.1 Actinomycetes bacterium | reverse complement strand
ACACCGAGGACTTCCTCGCCGCAATCGCAGAGAATCTACAGACGAAGCTCGCATAGATTGTAAGCAGTAAAAAACCCCGGTGATTAATCACCGGGGTTTTTTGATTCCTATATTTACTTGTTGATGCGCTCGCCCGAATCAGATTCGAAGAGGTGAATTGCAGCTGGAACAGCCACGACGGTAATGGTGTCGCCAGGCTTTGGTGGGTGCTTTGGATCCCAACGCACGATTACTTGTGCGCCTTCATCGCCAGCGTTAGCAAACTTGACGCCTGGATCTACTGGGCGGCCATATACGAAGGCATCAGAACCGAGCTCTTCAACGACTTCTACGAGCACGTGGAAGCCCTTATCAGATGGAGTGAAGCCCTCTGGGCGAACACCGACAGTGACTGTGCCACTGACATGTCCTGGAACGTCAATCTTGAAATCACCGAGGCTGGCTTTTCCACCAGATACTGGAGCGGTCAAGAGGTTCATGGCTGGTGAGCCGATGAATCCAGCAACGAAGGCATTGACTGGTGTGTCATAAAGGTTACGAGGTGTATCGACCTGCTGTAGCAAGCCATCCTTGAGAACCGCAACGCGATCTCCCATGGTCATTGCTTCAACTTGATCGTGTGTTACATAAACCGTGGTGATTCCCAAGCGGCGTTGTAGCGCTGCGATCTGGGTACGAGTTGCTACGCGCAACTTTGCATCAAGGTTTGAGAGTGGCTCATCCATCAAGAAGACCTGAGGTTCGCGAACAATGGCGCGACCCATGGCAACGCGCTGGCGTTGTCCACCAGAGAGAGCCTTTGGCTTACGGTCTAGGTATGGCTCGAGGTCGAGCAACTTTGCTGCTTCAAGTACGCGCTTATCGCGCTCTTCCTTAGCAACGCCAGCGATCTTGAGCGCGAAGCCCATGTTTTCTGCAACTGACATATGTGGGTAGAGAGCGTAAGACTGGAAGACCATCGCGATATCGCGATCTTTTGGAGCAACATCTGTTACATCGCGATCACCGATACGGATCGAACCGTTGTCGACCTCTTCTAGACCGGCGAGCATGCGAAGTGATGTTGATTTACCGCAACCAGAAGGTCCGACGAGAACAAGAAATTCTCCATCGTTTACGGTGAGGTTTAGTTTGTCTACTGCTGGCTTAGTTGTGCCAGGATAAATACGCGAAGCGTTTTCAAATACTACTGATGCCATGAGTTATTCACTCCTTCTCCGGGCAGGTACGTGCCCGACGATCCGTTGGATGAAGGTAAAGCACCAGCCGGCGGAAGCCTGCTAGTGGGTAAAGATTAGCCACCTTAGGCGTTAGAACCAAGCCTTTTCTCGCCACGCTACCCTTAGGGCTATGGAGCCACAACCGCAGATCGGCAGTACAGGACAGCTACTCCTTGACCTGCTCTTGGTCCTCCTTTTTATAGTGGTGGCCGGCATATTCGTCGCCGCTGAAATCGCCTTAATCTCATTGCGTGAGTCTCAGCTGCGCCAGATGGAGGCGGCCGGCGCAAAGCCCAAGCGGACTGCGCGGCTGGCCAAACTCACCAAAAATCCCAACCGTTTCTTAGCCGCCGCTCAGGTTGGAGTGACCTTCTGTGGCTTCCTCTCGGCAGCCCTGGGCTCAGAGCGCATTGGAACTCATTTCGTCATTCCAATTTTGGAGAGGTGGGGGTTATCCCACGGAGTAAGCACTGCGATCTCTGTTCTCTTCGTAACTCTGATGATCGCCTATGTCTCCTTGGTAATTGGAGAACTTGTTCCAAAGCGGTTAGCGCTTTATCGCACCGAACAGATTGCGCTCGCTGCTGCTCCCAGCATTGATCGCATCGCAAATGTCTTTCGTCCGATCATCTGGATTCTTTCTAAGTCGACCGATGCGGTTGTTCAACTCTTTGGACTCAAGCCACAAGAAGTTCGCGCTGAAATATCTGAGGCTGAACTGGTAGACCTGGTCACAGGACATGCGGCGCTATCAGATGAAGAGCGAGATATCGTCGAAGATGTATTTAATGCGGGCGATCTCGTCTTACATGAAATTATGGTTCCGCGCACGGAAGTGGACTTTCTCGATGTAGGTCTTACTCTCACGGAAGCGAAGGCGATCGCGGTTCGCACCGCACACTCGCGCTACCCGGTCACCAGAGGTTCGAGCGATGAAGTTATCGGCTTCTTGCACGTCCGCGATCTCTTAAATGCGCGCGAGGAAGAAATGGGCAAAACCCTTCTGGATGTTATGCGCCCAGTCATTTTTCTACCGGGAACCAAAGGAGTTTTACCAGCGTTGACTGAGCTGCGGGTAAAGCGGGCGCACTTGGCAATCGTGCTTGATGAATATGGTGGGACTGATGGAATCGTCACTCTGGAAGATATCGTGGAGTGCTTTATTGGCGATATTGAAGATGAGTATGACGAGCCTGAGAGCGAAGTGACCGCACAGTCTCGCACCGGAGATTATGAGATCGATGCCCTGATCTCCTTAGAGGATCTGCATGAGCAGACCGGGATTGATTTGCCAGAGGGGCCCTATGAAACCGTGGGTGGATTGATTATGCATCTGCTGGGTCGGCTACCGAATGTGCATGATGTTATTAGTGTTGCGGGGGTTCGAATAACCGTTCTGACGCTAGAAGGTAAGCGCGCAGGGCAGCTATTGATCTCGGCCGGGGATTAGTACTAGGTAGGATTGCCACATGTCACAGCCCCGCGTTTTATCTGGAATCCAGCCAACGAATGGCTCATTTCACCTCGGAAATTACCTGGGAGCCGTCAAGCAATGGGTGGATCTACAAAAGAGCCATGATGCCTTTTACTGTGTCGTTGATTTACACGCGCTAACCTCTTCACCAGACCCAAAAGAGCTGCGCCAGAACACGCTTACCTCGATCGCTCAGCTGTTGGCGCTAGGAGTCGACCCCGAGCACTGCACGCTCTTTTTGCAATCCCATGTCGTCGAACACAACCAACTGGGTTGGATCATGGAATGTCTCACCGGATTTGGCGAGGCCAGTCGGATGACGCAATTTAAAGATAAGTCCCAGAAGGTCGGTAATGACCGAATTGGGGTCGGAGTATTTACATATCCGATGTTGATGGCAGCGGATATTTTGTTGTACCAAGCCGATCAAGTTCCGGTGGGTGAAGATCAGCGTCAACATATTGAACTGACGCGAGATCTGGCTACCCGTTTTAATAGCCAGTACGGCAAGACCTTCACAATTCCGCAAGGTTATATCTTGAAAGAGGGCGCGAAGATTTACGACCTGCAAGACCCCACTTCAAAGATGAGCAAATCGGCAGAGTCTATGAGTGGACTCATTGAAATTTTGGATACCCCGGAAGCGAACTCTAAGAAGATCAAGAGTTCGATGACAGATACTGGCCGCGAGGTTCGCTTTGATGCCGTAGAGAAGCCCGGGATCTCAAATCTATTGACCATTTTCTCCACATTGTCGGGCCGTTCTATCCCTGATATTGAAGCCGAGTTTGTTGGCAAGGGTTACGGCGACTTCAAAGGTGCTGTGGCTGATGTAGTTGTTGAGTATTTACGCCCAGTGCGAACTAAGACCCTGGAATTGTTGGATGATCCGGCACATCTCAATGCGATCCTCAAAGTTGGCGCTGAAAAAGCGGAAGCGGTGGCGAGAAAGACGATTGCAGATGTTTACGAACGGATCGGTTTAATTGCGCGCGGGTAAATTCGCTGCACTTTTTGCATCGACGACACTCATTCTTTCGCTGCTTCCGCCAACTGCGGGAGCAGCTATTTCCATCAAAATTGCCATCGCTTATGACATTGGCGGACGTGGAGATCACGGAATCAACGACGCAGCCGCAAAGGGCGTTGATGCGATAAAGAAGAAGTACGGATTGAGTCCGCTCTCAGTTCGAGAGATGGTTACCAATGGTACCGAGGGCGACCGCGAATCACGTTTACAATTCCTTGCCGCCGCCAACTACAACTTGATAGTGGCGATTGGCTCCGGATATGCGCAAGCCGTGAGTGTGGTGGCCGCAGCTAATCCTTCAACAGAGTTTGCACTCGTCAATGACGCTTCCATTGGGAATCTGAATATTACAAATTTAGTATTTTCCAAGCGGGATGCGGCCTATCTGGCCGGAGTTTTAGCCGGGGCAGCAACGTTGACTAATAAAGTGGGATTCCTAGGACCAGTAACTTCGGGTCCCGTAGTCTCTGATTTTCAGTTGGGGCTGGCCTCCGTTAACCGCAAAGCAGTTGTGAAAAGTGTGCTCCTAGATTCAGCTCCCGCAAATGCAACAAAAGCACTCATTGCACAGGGAGCAGACATTATTTATTCGGAATGGACCAGCACCAGCGGTGTGGAAGATTCCGTGGCTGCCCTCACAACAAAGAAGCGCCCTATCTATCTCATTGGCATAAATCCGGACCAGTATTTCTTGCTCGGAAAGGGTAGCCAACAGGTTTTGATCGGTGCTGTTTCAAAACGCATGGATTTGGCGGTTGCAGACGTTATGACCGCTGCGATTAATTCCGAGACCATCATTGACGTCTTAGATAGTAAAGCAGGGATTTACGGGCACATGTATACAGCGAAAGATGGCGGAGTATCTATCGCGCTTACCGCATTAGGCGCCCGCTACTCTGCAAAAGTAAGTGCAGTAATAGCCAAGATCAAGAGTGGAAAAATTAAACTTCCTTAGTCTTCTATTACACAGAGCAGTTGGCCACTAGAGACAGTTTGACCCACACCCACTCCAAGTTGGGCAATCACGCCCGCCTTCTGTGCAATCAATGGTTGTTCCATCTTCATCGCTTCCAGAACAACTATCAGGTCACCAATCTCGACGCGATCGCCATTTGCTTTAACGATCTTTACGACAGTTCCTTGCATCGGACTTGAAACCGAATTTCCGGAGCTCTTGGCAACGCTGTTGCTCTTAATACGGTGGCGCTTTTCGGCAGGTGCCTGGGAGTGGAGCACTACTTCGAAACGATGACCGTTAACTTCGGCGACAACTTTCTGCGATGCCACTTTAGAAGCAGCAACGCCCTCTTTAAAGTTAAATGCCGGAATTTGATTATCGAATTCGTTCTCAATATAGCTGGTGTAAACTTTAAATTCTTCGGTGAAATTGGGATCCATGACGATGGCGCGATGGAAGGGCAGGGCAGTAGCGAGCCCGCCAATTTCAAATTCGCGTAGAGCGCGACGAGCCCGCTCGAGCGCCTCTTTACGAGTGGCGCCGGTGACGATTAATTTTGCGAGCAATGAGTCGAAGTGGGAGCCAATAGTGTGGCCATGATCAAAGCCCGCATCGATACGAACGCCAGGGCCTGATGGGACTTCCCATTTGGTGATGGTGCCGAGTGACGGCAGGAAGCCATTTCCGGGATCTTCGCCATTGATACGAAACTCCAGGCTATGGCCGCGAATGACGGGATCGATCGGGCTAATGGCCTCACCCGAGGCGATGCGCAGTTGCTCGCGGACGAGATCAAGACCAGTGACCTCTTCACTTACCGGGTGTTCTACCTGGAGTCGGGTATTAACTTCAAGAAAGGAGATGGTGCCATCTTGTCCAACGAGAAATTCGCAGGTACCAGCGCCGACATAACCAACTTCGCGCATGATCGCTTTTGACGAGGTGTAGAGCTGCTCAATTTGGGCATCTGTGAGGAACGGCGCTGGAGCTTCTTCGACCAGTTTCTGGTGGCGACGCTGCAACGAGCAATCGCGGGTGCTCACAACCACGGCATTGCCAAAGGTATCAACGAGACATTGGGTTTCAACGTGCCGCGGCTTGTTTAAATAACGCTCCACGAAACACTCGCCGCGACCGAAGCCCGTGATCGCTTCGCGAACGGCAGAGGCGAAGAGTTCTGGAATCTCTTCCAAAGTAAATGCAATCTTGAGGCCACGACCGCCACCACCGTGAGCCGCCTTAATTGCAACGGGTAGGCCATGTTCTTTCGCAAAAGCGACAATTTCCTCTGCGGTGTCAACGGGATCTGCAGTTCCGGCGACGAGGGGAGCGCCAACTTTGGCCGCAATTTTACGAGCCGATACCTTGTCACCTAATTGGCGAATCGCATCCGGCGGAGGTCCAATCCAGATTAATCCGGCCGCGATAACTTTTTCAGCAAAGCCAGCGTTTTCGGAGAGAAAACCATAACCCGGGTGAATCGCATCAGCTCCCGATTCTTTTGCGATGGCAAGAATTTTGCTCTGATCCAGATAAGTCTCGGCAGCAGATAATCCGTTCATCGCGAAGGCTTCATCGGCGGTCGCTACATGTAAAGAGTTGCGATCTTCATCGGAGTAGATAGCGATGCTCTTAACGCCATGGTCGCGACAGGCTCGTGCAACTCGAACCGCGATCTCTCCACGGTTGGCGATTAATACTGCTGAAATCTCTTTCATAGCGCTGCCCTCACTGGTACGACCGCGGACCATTCGAGCCCTAAGTTCATTGTTATTTTGCGAAGAGTCGGAAGGGATAGCCCAATGATTCCACTGGGATCACCTTCGATATGTGTGATGAATGGAGCTGAATGTCCATCGAGCGTAAATCCACCGGCAACCTCGAGCGGCTCGCCTGTAGCTACGTAGTCCGCTATCTCGGCCTCGGTCATCTTTGCGAAGGTAACTTTTGAAGTTGAGATATCTGAAACTTCTATCTCTTGGTCGGTATCGATAACACTGTGACCTGTGTGGAGATAACCGCTCTTACCGCTGAGCAACTGGCAACGTTCAATCGCAGCGGCTGGGGTTCCAGGTTTTCCGAGTGATGCACCTTCGAATTCAAAGGTTGAGTCACAACCGATAATGAGAGCGTTGGTTATCTCGGGATGGTTATTGAAAACGGTATGCGCTTTCAGGATGGCGAGTGCAATCACTAGATCTGCGGGAGCCAGCGCTAACAACTCTGGAGTCTCTTCATCGACTCCACTTATCTCAATGCGCGGTTGGATTCCGACAGACTCCAGGAGGCGCCGGCGTGAAGGGGATGCTGAGGCGAGAACGATCTGCTTGCTCATGATGCGGTTGTTCCCCATTTGCGCGGGAGAGAGTTCTGAATTTTGAGGCGTGCCCAAGAGCTACGATATTTAGTAGGCGGGTGGGCATTTTTCTCGATCTCATCGATAGCGCGAGTGAGCGCAAGTAATTCCTCTTGAGTCGGGGTTCCAGCATGAATCGTAAAGCCAAGTCTGCGAAACTCGCGGGGAAAATCTGCGCTATGAGCCATTAAAGCGGAATATTCCCGTGCTTGCGAGCAGGTAGATCTACTCGCTTATTGGCAAGCGCGCGCAGCGCTTTAGTGATTTGCCCTCGTGTGGCGTGCGGTTCTATAACCGCATCGATGAATCCACGATCGGCGGCGATATAAGGGTTGAGGAGCTGTTCTTCATATTCGTTAATCAATTCCGGAGCTCGCTCTGGAGTCTCGGTAATATCTTTACGATAAAGGATATTAACTGCGCCTTGTGCTCCCATTACGGCGATCTGCGCTGTCGGCCACGCTAAATTGATATCTGCGCCGAGATGTTTGGAGCCCATCACGATGTAGGCGCCGCCGTATGCCTTGCGCGTAATAACGGTAACGAGCGGAACCGAAGCCTCTCCATATGCGTAAAGCAACTTAGCGCCGCGGCGGATGATGCCGTTCCACTCTTGTTCGGTTCCTGGCAAGAAACCGGGAACGTCGACGAGGGTAACCACTGGAATACCGAAGGCATCACAGGTGCGCACAAATCTTGCTGCTTTCTCGGAAGCATCGATATCGAGCGTGCCAGCAAAACTTTGCGGCTGATTAGCGATGATTCCAACAGAGTGTCCTTCGATGCGACCAAAGCCCACCAAGATGTTAGGAGCAAAGAGAGCGTGAACTTCTAAGAAATTCGCTTCATCCAATATAGCTTCAATAACCACGCGCATGTCATAAGGTTTGTTGGGATTATCTGGAATGAGCGAATCTAGCGCGCGATCGGATGGTGCAATTCCATCGGATTCTGTGGCGCGTAGCACGGGTGCGTCGTCGAGATTGTTGCTCGGCAAAAACGAGAGAAGTGCTTTTACATAATCAAGTGCGGCATCTTCGTTCTCTGCCAGGTAATGCGAGTTACCTGTCTTCGTGTTGTGCGTTGCGGCGCCGCCCAACTCTTCCATTCCGACTTCTTCGCCGGTGACTGCCCGAATTACATCGGGGCCGGTGATAAACATATGTGAAGTCTCATTAACCATAATTGTGAAATCTGTCATCGCCGGGGAGTAAACAGCGCCGCCGGCGCATGGTCCCAAGATCACGGAGATTTGTGGAATGACTCCCGATGAACGGATATTCCGCTTGAAAATTTCACCATATTGGCTGAGAGATGCCACGCCCTCTTGAATGCGCGCTCCGCCTGAATCATTGAGACCGATCATTGGAACTCCAGATTTAAGAGCGAAATCCATGACCTTGACGATCTTCTTGCCCATCGTCTCGCCCAAAGATCCCCCGAAGATCATAAAATCTTGCGAGGAGAGTGCCACGGTACGACCATCGATCGTTGCATATCCAGTTATAACGCCATCGCCATACGGGTGGGATTTGTCCATACCAAATTTGTCGGAGTGGTGCGTTGAGAAAGCATCGAACTCGACGAAAGAACCCTCGTCTACCAACTTCATGATTCGTTCGCGAGCTGTGTACTTGCCTGCCGCATGTCGCTTCTCGATAGCCGCCGGAGTACCGCTCTGCGCTGCACCCTCAAGGCGCGCTTTCAAATCATTGATCTTGGCCGCAGTAGTATTTATCGCATCAGTCACATCCACACTTTACTAGTGAAGCAGGCATCTGTGATACGTGCATACCTTGATGAATTAGCTATTTCCGCCGCCCTACCCTCGAATTACTGGCGGGTACGTGTGTTGGAAGCGGTTGGATCGACGCAGGATGAGTTGAAGAATGAACTGGTCAGTAACGGTGACTGCATTGCTGCAGAATTTCAGAGCGCTGGTCGCGGACGCCTTGAGAGAAAATTTGAGTCCTCTCCCAACGTCGCGTTGCTCTTCTCCTTTTATATAGAGCCAAAGCGGAGTTCCCAATGGGGATGGATCCCACTCATTGCTGGATCCGCGATTGCGCGCACACTCAATGAGGCAACCGATTCGCAGAACTTTAAAACTAAGTGGCCGAACGATGTCATCTGCGCAACTGGAAAAGTTTCTGGAGTTTTATGCGAACGTTATGGGAAAGGAATCATCGTGGGCATGGGAATCAATGTCTCGACGCAGTTGCATGAACTTCCGGTTCCCACTGCATCATCGGTATTTATAGATTCAGGTGTTGAACTAGACCGAAATGCGCTCTTACCTGCGCTGCTCCAGCGGTTTGGTGAACTCTTTAGCAAGTGGGAAGAGGGAGTTGATTTGCTGCCTACTTATCGCGCGCTCTCAGAGACGATCGGACGTGATGTTGAGGTTTCGCTACCAGATTCGACCTCGAAACTTGGCCGGGCTATCGGAGTTGATGAAGAGGGAAGACTGAAGTTAGAGAGCGGGGATCTCATCAGCGTGGGGGATGTGTTGCACCTTCGCTAGACTCGGGCTCGTGAGCTTCCCAACCGTCGGTGTCATTGGTGCCGGTCAACTCGCCCGCATGATGGTCCCACCTGCGGTTGATCTGGGAATATCGCTCTCCCTATTTGCGGGCGCTAGCACTGAAAGTGGTGCGCAGATCGCTCCCCATACCGTCGGATCTCTCTCAGATACCAAAGCCGTCTTGGAGTGGGCATCTCACTGTGACGTCATAACCTTTGAACACGAACTGATTGCACCAGAGCTAATCGCTGCGCTGGAGGCCACCGGAGTTAAAGTCTTTCCGAGAGCAGAGTCATTTACTTATAGCCAAAACAAATTGGCGATGCGCCAAAAGATGGAAGAACTCGGGCTTCCCAATCCGCGTTGGCAGGCATATGACGGCGGAAGTGTTGAGATCGAATTTCCATTGATCGCGAAGAGTATTTCTGGTGGTTACGATGGCCGTGGCGTATTTAAAGTGCATGATATTTCTGAGCTACACGAGCTGCATGCAAAAATAGGCCAGACCATCTTGCTTGAAGAGCTACTCAATTTTGATTATGAAATAGCGATCATGGTTGCCAGATCGCCCCATGGTCAGGCAGCAACTTGGGCGCCTACTTTGACGGTGCAGCGCGACGGCATTTGCACTCAAACCGTGACTCCCGTTCCCGACTTTTCCAAGGCGCTGGCGGCAAAGACGGCGCAGATTGCCTTACTTATCGCACAAGGTATTGATCTTGTGGGAGTGATGGCTGTTGAGATCTTTGTAGTGGGAGATCACCTGATTATTAATGAGCTTGCACTTCGTCCACACAATTCGGGGCATTGGAGTATTGAAGGTGCGGTTACGAGCCAGTTTGAACAGCATCTGCGCGCAGTGTTGGATTTACCACTCGGTGACACCTCGCTGGTTGCTCGTTACGCTGTGATGGGCAATGTGATTGGTATCGAGACAGATAAGAGCAGCGATTTGTATCGCCCCTACCTGCATCTGATGGCGCGTATACCCGCCTTGAAAGTTCACCAATATATGAAGGAGTTGCGCCCGGGTCGCAAAGTTGGGCATGTCACCCTTCTCGGCTCCGATCTTCTACACTTAAGGTCTGAGGTAAGCCATGCAGTCGATTATCTGAGCGGAGCCATTGATGAGTAAAGATGTAGCAATCGTTATGGGGTCTGACTCTGATTGGCCCACGATGCAAGAAGCGGCGAATGTCCTCGATGAATTAGGAATCAGCTATGAAGTCGATGTTGTGAGTGCTCATCGCACTCCAAATGAAATGTTAGCTTTTGCCAACGGAGCAGTCGGTGCTGGTTATAAAGTAATAATCGCTGGTGCTGGTGGTGCGGCACATTTGCCAGGAATGATCGCAGCTGCAACGACCCTGCCGGTTATCGGAGTTCCAGTTGCTCTCAAGGTCTTAGACGGTATGGATTCATTGCTCTCGATTGTGCAGATGCCCGCTGGAATTCCAGTGGCAACTGTGGGAGTTGGCAATTCCAAGAATGCGGGATTGTTGGCAGCACGTATCTTGGGATCAAGTGATGCGGTTATTGCAGCAAAGGTTGGTGCTTTGATGGAGAGTGCACGAGTGGCTTCGCTAGAAAAGGGAAAGAACCTCAACGCAAAGCGAAACACTCGAACTGGTTTCTAAGAGTTACTGCGACCTAACGCTCTAAAACTCCAGCCCGCCGCGCGCCACTTATCTCGATCGAGCGCGTTACGACCATCAATGATCTTGGGATTAGCCACTAGTTTGATCAAGAGCGAGGGATCAATCTCGCGATAGACCTTCCATTCGGTCAGATGCAGCACGAGATCAGTCCCCGCAACGCACTCTTCAATGCTCTCGGAAAATCCCAGCGCGGGGAAGCGAGTGCGGGCATTGGCAATAGCTTTGGGATCATGCACAGTCACTGTCGCGCCAGCTGCCTGAATCTGAACTGCGATATCCAGGGCTGGAGAATCTCTAACATCATCACTATCTGGCTTAAATGCCGCGCCTAGCACTGCGATTTTCTTTCCGCGGAGATCTTCACCAAGATCTTTGCGAACCAGATCGATCATGCGAGTGCGCGCACGCAGATTGATGGAATCGATTTCCCGCAGGAATTCCAGCGCCTGTTGCGCGCCGAGCTCTTCTGATCGCGCCATAAATGCGCGGATATCTTTTGGCAAGCAGCCTCCACCAAATCCGATACCCGCCTGTAAGAAGCGGTGTCCGATGCGAGGGTCGTACCCAATTGCCTTTGCAAGCACAGTGACATCTCCACCAGCGGCCTCGCAAATTTCAGCCATAGCATTTATAAATGAGATCTTGGTTGCCAAAAATGCATTCGCCGAAACTTTCACGAGCTCGGATGTGGGCAGATCAGCGCTAACCCACGGGGTTTGCGCCGCCAGATTTTTCGCGTAGACCTCGCGCAAAACTTCTTCGGCACGAGAATTGGTGACACCAACGACGAGACGGGTTGGATTAAGAGTGTCTTCAACGGCAAAACCTTCGCGCAGAAACTCGGGGTTCCACGCCAAATCGGTATTGGGATTAATTTTCAGAAGCAGTTCACGCATCTTGGCGGCGGTCCCAACTGGCACCGTTGATTTACCAACAACCAGTGAACCGTCTTTGATAACTGGCGCGATGGCGGCCAGAGAATCAAAGACATAGGTGAGATCTGCGGCCAGGCCATCTTTTACCTGTGGGGTGCCCACGCAGATAAAGTGCACATCGCAATCCTTGATCGCGTTGAAGTCTGTCGAGAATGAAAGTCGACCGGTTTTTAACTCGCTCTGCAAGAGCTCTTGCAGGCCAGGTTCGTAGAACGGAATCGTTCCGGATGAAAGGCTGGCGATCTTGGCAGCGTCGATATCGATGCCGATGACCTCGAAGCCAAGGCTCGACATGCAGGCGGCGTGGGTGGCGCCCAGGTATCCAGTGCCAATCACAGAGATTTTGAGAGTCATTACGCCGATAGTAACGCTCCGAAACGGTAGCGTGAGCGCTGTATGAGCCCGAAGAACGTAAATTCAGAGCAAACTCCTGTCGGAGTATCCGTTGTCCTGCCCATTTTGAACGAAGAGCGCTACCTTGACGATGCGATCACCGCCATTTTGGCGCAGCGCTATGAAGGTCCACTCGAAGTCATCTTGGCGCTCGGACCATCCACCGATCGCACCAACGAGATAGCCCTGGCACTTGCCGCGAAAGATCCGCGGGTGGTTTTGGTCGAAAACCCAACGGGTCGAACCGCCGCAGCCCTTAACCTGGCGATAGCCGCGTCGCAGTATTCAATCATCTGCCGTATCGATGGCCACGCAGAAGTTGCGCCTACTTACATTGAGAGCGCAGTTAAAGGAATGAGCGAGACCGGTGCAGTGAATGTCGGTGGCATCATGGCCGCCAAAGGTGTTGGTGCCTTTGAGCGCGCGGTTGCAACAGCCATGCGTTCCCCTTTAGGAGTGGGCGCCGCCCGTTTTCACGTTGGTGGTAAGCCCGGACCGGCAGATACCGTCTATTTAGGAGTTTTCAATAAGGCGGCCCTGCTCGCGGTAGGTGGCTACGACGAAAGATTCACACGCGCGCAGGATTGGGAACTTAATTTTCGGTTGCGCCAAGCCGGGGGAATCATTTGGTTTGATCCCGAACTCGTTGTTACTTATCGCCCGCGTCCCAACTTACGTGCGCTGGCAAAACAATATTTTGAATACGGTCGTTGGCGTCGCGCGGTCAGCCGCAACCACAAAGGGACCATCAACTTCCGCTATCTGGCACCACCCGTCACGGTTGCAATTACGGCTCTCTCAATTGTTTTGGGCGCCGCCGTAAACCCAGTCCTATTTCTACCGGCCGGGCTGTACTTGCTTGGAAATCTAATTGGCTCTTTCATAATTGGTAAAGATATAAAAGAGAAGATTATGTTGCCTGCAATTCTTGCGACGATGCACTTCTTCTGGGGGATTGGCTTTATTACCTCTCCAAAGAACTTGATCTAAAATGAAGCGCTTGCTTTTAGTTCTTATCATTGCTCTTATGCCTGCTCCAGCTTTCGCTTCGACGATACCGCCCCACTTTGTTTTAACGGGTTCAGGATTTGGCCATGGAGTTGGTATGAGTCAGATAGGCGCTCAAGGTCAAGCAATGGAAGGTCAGAGCGCGCAGTACATCGTGAATTATTGGTTCCCCGGAACGCAAGTTGTTTCGGTTCCCGATACGCAGTTGATTCGAGTGAATATCGCGCACCTGGTTAACTCAGCGACTATTGCAATGGCTGATCCCGCATCACGATCCAATATCGATCTTTCAAACAATCCTGATGGTTCGATTAATAATGGTGGGCTGGGAGTTGCGACGAGTATTTATCGGTTCTCTCTAATCGGCAAAAAAATTGCAGCATCCATGAGCAACAAAGGCGCGCTCACCCTCACTTATCCCGCAGCATCCTTATGGAATATGTATTGGACTGGCACGACGGCATTTCCGTCACCAACTGGTGGGCTTTACGGACCAAAGCCCGAGCCATTCTCAGTTATTAAAGTGACTACGAGCGCTGGCTCCACTCAACTGCGCTACGGTCAGGTGCAACTTAAAGTCGTTGGTACCAAGATTGAAATAACGGCGACCATGACTATCGAGCAATATCTCATGGGTATCAGCGAGATGTCCTCGAGTTGGCTTCCCGCTGCGCTGCAAGCCCAAGCAATTGCTTCGCGGACTTATGCACTCGCTCATCTAACGGTGCGTACGGCCTGTGATTGCAATGTCTACAACACTAAGTACGACCAGGCTTACATCGGATATGCCAAGGAAGCAGAGGCAAGAGTTGGGGTGAATTGGAAAGCTGCGGTGGCGGCAACCGAGACGGACCCGAGTAGCGCCCAAGCAATTTATTACCAAGGCAAACCCATCTCGGTTTACTTCTTCTCATCTGATGGTGGCCAGACGCAGACCAGCGCAGATGTCTGGGGGACCGCATTCCCCTATCTAACAAATGTTCCAGACCCTTGGAGTTTGGATATTTTCTTGAACCCGCTATACGCACACTGGCAGCGGGTATTAGTTCAAAAAGATGTTGAGGCAGCGTTCAATCTGCCAGATGTTGTTGCCTTGGCGATTACCGCGCGCACAGTTACTAATAGTGCGACGATGGTGACTGCAACTTCAAGTAGCGGCGCTACAGCGCAATTAGCAGTCGGGGATTTTAAAACGAAACTAAAACTTCCCTCGTCTTGGTTTGAGATCGCACCAAATAGTTACTAACGAGCAAAAGGGTTTCGAGGTGACTAGCATCGAAGCCCTGTTTTTAGAAATTAATTTGAATGCAGGATGGAGTTGAGCCCATCCCAGCCGCCCACCTTGGGTACTACCTCAAGATTTCCACTTTGAGAATTGCGACGGAAGATCAAGTTATTAGCGCCAGATAATTCGCGGGCCTTCACAACGTTTCCATCGGGCAGGGTGATCTTCGAACCGGCGGTGATGTAAGTTCCGGATTCGATGACGCAATCGTTGCCCAGAGAAATTCCTAAACCAGAGTTGGCGCCAAGCAGGCAGCGCTCACCGATGGAGATTACTTCTTTACCGCCGCCGCTCAATGTCCCCATGATCGATGCGCCGCCGCCGACGTCGCTGCCATCACCAACAACAACGCCGGCGCTAACGCGACCTTCGACCATCGATTTGCCCAAGGTGCCGGCGTTAAAGTTGACGAAGCCTTCGTGCATGATGGTTGTACCTGAGGATAAATGTGCACCGAGTCTGACTCGATCTGCATCTGCAATACGTACTCCCTCTGGGATTACGTAATCAACCATCCGCGGGAATTTATCGACGCTATAGACGGTGAGATTGCCATGAGCTGCGCGCAACTTGGCGCGGGTTAATTCAAAGTCGATGAGTGAGCAAGGTCCGGCAGAAGTCCACGCCACATTGGTGAGGAGCCCGAAAATTCCATCGAGGTTGATACCGTGGGGCTTCACTAAGCGATGGGACAAGAGATGTAGCCGGAGGTAAGCATCGGCAGCCGAAGTAGCTGCGCCGTCCAAATCAATCTCGAGATCGACTGCCTCTTTCGTGACTCCGCGCAATGGGTCGGCGGCGAGAAGTGAAGAGCGGTCCGCTGGATTTGCGAGTGGTTCGAGGCCAACCTGGATGAACCAACAATCGAGGAGATCTCCATTTGCTGCAATTGTTGCTACGCCAGAACCGAAGCCTCTTCTCATATGGCGAACGCTATCAAATGGCCCAATAACCAAGGTTGGCTGCGCCTTTTTGCAGGCCCGTGCTACTTTGCCAGTCCTACTAGTAATCTGCCCTCATGAAGCCGGCGCCGTCTATTGCGGAACTCTTAGCGAGCCTGCCGGACGAAGAGCGCTTTATTCTTTCGCTGCATTATGTCAAGGGGATGACCGCAATTGAGATTGCAAAGACGCTTGGAGTCCCGAATAAGGTGGTCAGCGCGGTCATTGAGCGTGGCAAGAAGCGCCTCTTAGCGGCACTGGATTTCCCACCTCTGGCCTGATGCGAGATACTTCTCCCCTACGTTCCTCATTGTTTTTAAGTAAGGGAGTTTCACCATGGCAGCCATGAAACCAAGAACTGGCGATGGTCCCATGGAGGTCACCAAGGAGGCTCGCAGCCTAGTGATG
>JBAXVT010000035.1:0-16498 GCA_037128715.1 Actinomycetes bacterium | reverse complement strand
AGGAAACTGAGGTGACGCTTATTCCTATCCCTTCTAGCAAGGCTGCCAATAGGCATCGTGGGTTTCGCCACTCGTTCTTGCTGGCTCGAGTGCTGGCTGCACTGATAGAAAAATCATCTATGCGCCAAGTTGAGGTAAAAGAGGCGCTTCGCGTAAATCGGAAGATCGCAGATCAGAGCAATCTCAATCGAGCAGAGCGCGCACGGAATGTGACGGGGGCGTACTCGATAAATAGTCGTCAAATAGCTCACCCCAGCCACCCGGCGGCACGGTCGATCTTCTTAATTGATGACCTGGTGACTTCCGGCAGTTCTATCCGCGAGGGGCTACGAGCCCTACGGCAGCTTGGAATCGCCCCTGCTGGGGTGCTCGCTGCTGGGGTCTCGCCTCGTGTTTTTTCCTAATACGATAGGGGGCTGGTAGATGAGTAAAAATTCTGAAATGAGGGTTCGTGGCTGTTCTAGATAAAATCCTGCGCGCAGGCGAAGGTCGTGCGATCCGCAACTTAGAGAAGATTGCCGAAGAGGTTAACTCTTGGGAGTCCAAGGTTGTTGCGCTCAGCGATGCCGAACTGAGAGCTCAAACCCAGAAATTTCGCGATCGGTATGCCGCCGGTGAAGACCTCAACTCTCTACTTCCAGAAGCATTCGCCACCGTCCGCCAGGCCGCCATGCGCACCCTTGGACAACGCCACTACGACGTGCAAATCATGGGTGGGGCCGCGCTCCATCTGGGAAATATCGCTGAGATGCGTACCGGTGAAGGTAAGACCCTGGTCTCCACGCTCCCTGCTTATCTCAATGCCCTAACTGGCAAAGGCGTTCATGTTGTTACAACAAATGATTATCTTGCAGAACGCGATAGCGAATGGATGGGTCGTGTCCACCGTTTTCTAGGTCTACGCGTAGGTGTAATTCTGGCCAGCATGACACCGGCCGAGCGCCGCGAAGCATATGCAGCAGATATTACTTATGGCACCAACAATGAATTTGGATTCGACTATCTGCGCGACAACATGGCTTGGTCACTGGAAGATTGCGTCCAGCGCGAACACAACTTTGCTATCGTCGATGAAGTTGACTCCATCTTGGTTGATGAAGCCAGAACTCCGCTGATTATTAGCGGACCAGCCGATAAGGCCACCAAGTGGTACGTTGAATTTGCCACCATCTGTGGACAGTTACAACGCGATCTGCACTATGAAATTGATGAGAAGAAGAAGACCGTCTCCATTTTGGAAGAGGGTGTCACAAGAGTTGAGAAAGCTCTCGGCATCGAGAATTTGTACGAAGCAGTAAACACTCCCTTAATCGGATACCTCAACAACGGCATCCGCGCCAAAGAGCTATTTAAGCGCGATAAGGATTATGTCGTTATGAATGGCGAGCTTCTCATCGTCGATGAGCACACTGGCCGCATGCTCGCAGGGCGTCGCTATGCCGAAGGTCTGCACCAGGCTCTGGAAGCGAAAGAGCGCATTGAGATTAAGGACGAAAATCAGACTCTGGCAACAATCACCCTGCAGAACTATTTCCGCCTTTACCAGAAGCTATCGGGTATGACCGGAACCGCTATGACTGAAGCTGCGGAATTTATGCAGATTTACAAATTAGGCGTCATTCCAATTCCAACAAATAAGCCAACGGCTCGTGTTGATTCTTCTGATCTCATTTACAAAACTGAAATCGCAAAATTTGTAGCGGTTGCCGACGATATCGCCAAGCGTCATAAAGCTGGTCAGCCCGTACTTGTGGGCACAGTTTCTGTCGAAAAATCAGAGGAACTCTCGGCGGTGTTGACCCGTCGTGGCATCAAGCACGAAGTATTGAATGCAAAGCAGCATGAGCGTGAGGCTGCTGTTATCGCCCGCGCCGGCAGCGTGGGAGCTGTAACGGTCGCTACTAATATGGCCGGTCGAGGTACTGACATCATGCTCGGTGGAAATCCAGAATTTATGGCTGACTTTGAGTTGCAACATCGTGGCTTAAATCCAGCCGAGACTCCGGAAGAATACGAAGCAGCATGGCCCGCCGAAATTGCCAAGCAGAAGGCTGCCGTAGCGCTCGAGCACGAAACTGTTGTCGCCGCCGGTGGACTCTATGTCCTCGGTACCGAACGTCACGAATCTCGTCGTATCGATAATCAGCTGCGTGGACGCTCTGGTCGCCAGGGTGACCCCGGTGAATCTCGCTTCTACCTTTCGCTACAAGATGATCTGATGCGCCGTTTCAACTCCGGATTGGTGGAACGCTTCCTTGGCGCCGCTGGAATCGCAGATGATGTTCCGATTGAATCGAAGATGGTCTCTAATGCAATTCGCTCCGCTCAAACACAGGTTGAATCTCTTAACTTTGAAATGCGTAAAAACGTATTGAAGTATGACGATGTCATGAACCGCCAGCGCACCGTCGTTTACTCAGAGCGCAGAGAAGTTCTCGAAGGCGCCGATATCAGCGAGCAAGTCAAGAACTTCCTCGAAGACACCATCACCGCATATGTACAAGGTGCGACAGCCGAGGGTTACCCAGAGCAATGGGATCTCGATGCACTATTCCTCGCTCTCAATGTCCTATATCCATCTTCGATCACGGCCCAGTCTCTCGCCGCCGAAGTTGGGGGCGTTGCCAACCTCGATGCTGATCTCGTATTAAATCGCGTACTTGGGGATGCTCGTGCGCAATACGTGGCGCGCGAAGAGTCACTGACGCAAGCCGTAACTCGCGAATTAGAACGTAAAGTCTTGCTCTCGGTTCTCGATCGCAAGTGGCGCGAACACCTTTATGAAATGGACTATCTCCAAGAGGGCATTGGCCTACGTGCGATGGCGCAACGCGATCCACTCGTTGAATACCAGCGCGAGGGCTATGAACTATTTTCCGCGATGATGGATGGGATCAAAGAAGAGCTGGTTGGTCTGCTCTTCCACGTCGAGGTTAACGTCGAGGCTACGGATGAGAACGGTGCTCCGATTATCGCGGCCCCTGGACTCGAAGTTCCCGATCAACCCGAGGTTAGTCAGTTGCGCTACACCGCTGCAGATGAAGACGGCTCAACTGCGCAGACTGGCGGAACTCCTAAGAATGCTCCCTGCCCATGTGGTTCTGGCAGGAAGTACAAGCGCTGTCACGGCGCGGCTTAACTCAACCAGTATTTCGCAGACCCGCGGCTACGCCGTTAATAGTAAGCAGGAGCGCTCTGCGTATCGTGCTATCTGGACTCTCGCCCTTGCGCACGCGTTCTAGTAGAGAAATTTGCAGCAGGTGCAGCGGCGCCAGGTAGGCGTCGCGGACACCCAAGGTACGTGCCAAGATCGGCTGATCGCCCAGAATTTCATCCTTCTGGGTTAGCAGCATGATCTCGGAAACCGTCAGGTTAAATTCCGCTTCGATGGTCGCCAAGAAGTGGTGCAAGCTCGGTTCAACTAAGCGATCGACGTATTTGCCGGCCATAACTAAGTCCGTCTTAGCCAGCGTCATCTCTACATTAGATATAAAAGTTCTAAAGAAGTGCCAATCCTGCAACATCCCCGTCAGCACGGGTAATTGCCCCGCCTCGCGCGCCGCTTTCAGACCGGACCCCACTCCGAACCAACCAGGGACGATCTGACGCGATTGCGTCCACCCGAAGACCCAAGGAATTGCGCGCAGACTTCCTAGCCCTCCAGAGGCATCAGGACGGCGCGATGGGCGAGATCCTAAGAAGAGGTCGCCCAACTGTTCAACGGGAGTAGATGAGTAAAAATAAGCGGGAAGATCGGGATGATCGACAAGTTCGCGGTATCTGGCAAAGGCGTTATCGCTCACCAGATCCATACACGTGCTCCACTTTGCCAGGTCAGCTGGACTCTGCCGGGGCGCGCGATTGAGCACAGTCGCCTCCAGAGCCGCCGCGAGTGTGAGTTCGACATTTTCGCGCGCGAGTGCGGGAAGCGAATATTTATCTGAGATGACTTCACCTTGCTCGGTCATCTTTACCTGTCCATCGATAGAACCCCAGGGCAGCGCGATGAGCGCGTCATAGGTAGGTCCGCCGCCGCGGCCCACGGAGCCACCACGACCATGGAAGAGTCGAAGTTTTACGCCGTGCTTGATAGCAACGTCGCGCAGTTTGCGTTGCGCCTTATGTATCTCCCATTGCGATGTAGCGATACCTGCATCCTTATTGGAGTCGGAGTAGCCGAGCATTACCTCTTGCACATCATGGCGACTCTTTACAATTTCGCGGTACTTCGGATCAGAGAGCAAGAGATCCAAGATGGTATCTGCTGCTCGCAACTCTGCAACTGTTTCAAGCAAAGGGGCAAAGCCGACCTTAGAGTGTCCACCCACAACAAGACCGGCAAACGTTGCAATCTCTACAGCCGCAAGGACATCGTTATGTGACTTCGTCATTGAAATAATGTAGGTCTCAATGACCTCGGGGCCGAACTTGTTAATTAAATCATTTATAGTTTTGAAGGTATCAATCGTGTTCTGCGCCAGCGTATCTATCGAATCTGGGTTCGCCTTTAATTGTGCCAAGGCATGATGATGCGCATCTGAATGTTCGCGGACATCCATCGTCGCATGCGTAATTCCAAAGGTTGAAACCGAGCGAATGACGCGCTCCAAGAGCCCATGGGCAATGAGTTCACCCTTATGAGCAAGCAATGAGTCGCGCATCAGCACGAGATCTGCCAATAATTCGGCGGTATTTTCGTAGTCGCGGCCCTCTTGGTGTGGCGCATTTGCCGCGTGGCGGCGCTGCGTCAGAATTAAACGGTGGCGGATCGCCGTTGCCTTGAGCCGGTATGGCTCTTCGACATTGAGTCGGCGGAAGCGAGCTTCGATCTCGGGGAGGTTATCTAAATCTCGCGCAACTGAATCTTGTAACTCTGGGGATGCGCCAGCAATGCGCGTCGAGACCGAGAGGGCTTGGCGAAGTGGATCAAGGGCCGCCAGCATGGCGCGGATGAAGTGACCGATCTGTAGCGTGATTGCGTCTCGAGTTATTGCTGCTGTGATATTTGGATTGCCATCGCGATCTCCGCCGATCCAAGTACCGAAGGAGAGCGGACGCGCGGTAGGAGAGATAGTGACACCCAGGCGCGATAATTCCCGCGCAAAATCATCCAGGACTTCGGGAACGGTCATCGAGAAGAGGTCATCGAGATAATAAAGCGCATTTACTGCTTCATCGAGCGGCTCGGGTTGGCCCAGTCGAAGTTCATCGGTCTGCCATAAGAGGTCAACGGTCTCGGCCAAGCGGCGCTCTTGTACCGAACCCTTTTTATCATCGAGCAAATCTGCAATCGTGCCTAACTTGCTTAAAACTGAACGTCGCGCCGCTTCCGTCGGATGGGCGGTGAAGACCGGGCGAACAGAAAATTCATTCATCCAACCTTGTAAATCTTCTTGCGAGATTACATGTCCGCTCTCTTGCGCTTCGATAATCCGGTCGACAGCACGCGAGATCCACGAACCACTCGCTTCGCGCTCATCATGAAGTACCCGCGCCCGGTGAACCTGTTCCGCCACATTGGCCAGGTGGAAGTAGGTACTAAATGCACGAACAAGTTGCACGCTATCTTCTACCGAAAGTTCGGAGAGAATCTCTTCTCCGCCACCTTCGCGAACTGCCTTGCGAACCGATTCGACTAACTCCAGCAACTCTGCGCCCTCTTGTCGCACCAGCGTCTCACCAAGTAACTCACCGAGTTTGCGCACATCACTGCGCAGCGCCTGATCATCGCGCGCGATGTAACTCTTGGGGTCGGCGGCCAAGTTGGGATTGCTCATGCTCGCGTTACCTCCGCGGGATTTAGAAGCGTTGCGGCCCACACCGGTGGGGGCCTGTTACAGGGGTAAATCATCGCACCCCGAGAGGGCTAGAATTCCCTTAATTAAGTACCCCCGTCTCCTTGGAAATTGGGGGCTTTTGGCGTGGGGAGGTGGTTATGAGCACTCTGCTCCGCGCCTTCTCTGATATTGCGATTGATCAATCCGCGCAACACTTGGCCGCCCCGGTATCCGCCACCGGTCTCTTGTTAGCCGCGCGCAGCGAACGCTCGCCCCTCATCGTGGTTACCGCCTCCTCTAGGCGGGCTGGCGAGTTGAAGGATGAGCTAGAAACATATCTCGGCCCAGATTCCATCGTTGAACTCCCTCCGTGGGAGACCTTGCCCCATGAAAAACTCAGCCCGAAGAGCGACACCGTAGCCACCCGAATCAAGGTGCTTTCAACCTTGGGCAGCGAACGGGTGATTGTCACCTCCGTCAGAGCGCTGATTCAACCAATCGCTCCCTTGGAAATCCCATTGCTGACGCTTGATATCGAGCAAGAGATTGCCATGGGCGATTTGATCGCTCATTTGGTTCTCCTGGGCTTTACTAGAACCGATCTTGTAGAAAGACGTGGTGACTTTGCGGTTCGTGGTGGAATACTCGACCTCTTTCTCCCCGACCGCGACCATCCCATCCGCATTGATTTCTTCGGCGATCAGGTGGAAGAAATCGCCTGGTTTACCGTGGCAGATCAACGCACTTATGAACCAGTAACAGGGCAAGTAACCATCTATCCCTGTCGTGAAATTTTGCTTACCCCAAATATCAAAGAGCGCGCTCGCTTCCTAACAACGGCATTTCCAGAGGTTGCAGAGCTAACTGCAAAATTGGCCGAGGGAATTTACGTAGATGGAATGGAGTCACTGCAGGGGCTTCTACGAAATGATCTCACTTCGATAGTGGATCTTCTGCCGGCAAACTATCAAATTGTTCTGATTGATGAACCGCGTATCAACTCGCGCGCCTTGGATTTAGTCGCAACCAATAAGGAATTTCTCGACGCCTCATGGTCGAACGCGGCTCACGGTGCGCAAGCTCCAATCAACTTGACTGCAGAACTGGCCGGCGGTGGGTATTTCACGCTGAACCAGTTGCGCGAACGCGCCAATCATTGGAGTTCGATTGATCCGTATGCCAGCGACTATTCCCAGAGCGAGCAAACTATTCCGTTGCAAGGGGTACCTGAATATAAAGGCCACAGCGAAGGGTTGGTTGCAGATCTGCAGGAGTGGCTCACCGAGAAGTATCTGCTGGTATTTACCGCGGCGGGACCTGGACTGGTCGAGCGTTACGCCAAACTCTTTCAGCAATCGGGCTTACCAGTGCGCTTACTCAACAATATTTCATCGGCCCTGACACGCGATGCGATTTATGTAATAGCTACGCCCATAGAGCACGGCTTTATCTCGCATGAGTTTAAAAGTGCACTCATCACGGAGAAGGACATTACCGGGGTGCGCAGCTCGAACAAAGATCAGGCGCGCATGCCGTCGCGCCGCAAGAAAGCCATTGATCCCATTGAGCTCAAAGCGGGTGATTACGTGGTTCACGAACAACATGGTGTTGGCCAATATATTGAACTCGTAGCCCGCACCGTTGCTGGAGTTTCGCGCGAGTATTTAGTCATTGAGTATGCCGCATCCAAACGGGGCCAACCAGGAGACCGCCTCTTTGTTCCGACAGATACGCTCGAGCAAGTAACGAAATATGTGGGTGGAGAAGCCCCGACGGTGCACCGCATCGGCGGAGCAGATTGGCAGAACACCAAACGCAAGGCGCGTAAGGCGGTCAAACAGATCGCCGCCGAATTGATTCAGTTATACGCCGCCAGAATGAGCGCACCAGGTTTCGCATTTTCACAGGACACCTCATGGCAACGGGAGTTAGAAGCGGCCTTCCCCTTTGTGGAAACCATTGATCAACTCTCCACGATTGATGAGGTCAAGCGCGATATGGAGCGCAGCCATCCGATGGATCGCATCATCTGTGGCGACGTGGGATATGGCAAAACCGAGATTGCAATTCGCGCTGCCTTCAAAGCGGTGCAAGATGCCAAGCAGGTCGCGGTATTAGTTCCTACAACGCTCTTGGTGCAGCAGCACCTCAAAACTTTCTCGGAGCGTTATGCCGGTTTCCCGATTCGAATCGCGGGGCTTTCGCGCTTCAATACTGCGAAGGAATCCAAGGAGGTTCTCGCAGGACTTGCCAGCGGCAGTATTGACATCGTTATTGGCACCCATCGCCTGCTCTCCAAAGATGTGATCTTTCGAGATCTTGGATTAGTCATCGTGGATGAAGAGCAGCGCTTTGGTGTGGAGCATAAAGAGGAGCTCAAGAAGGCGCGCACCAATATTGACGTGCTATCCATGTCTGCAACACCAATTCCCCGGACTTTAGAGATGGCAATAACCGGAATTCGCGAGATGTCGAATATAACAACGCCACCAGAGGAGCGTCATCCAGTACTCACTTACGTGGGGCCCTACGATGAAAAGCAGGTTACTGCAGCGCTGCATCGCGAATTATTGCGCGATGGGCAGATCTTTTTTCTGCACAATCGCGTAGAGAGCATTGACCGAGTCGCGCTTCGCCTCAAAGAGTTAGTCCCGCAGGCGCGCGTACGCGTCGCGCACGGCCAGATGGGTGAGCGCGAACTCGAGGAAGTTATTTTAGGATTTTGGCAACGCGATTTCGATATCTTGGTCTGCACCACAATTATTGAGAGCGGAATAGATATTCCAAATGCCAACACCCTCATCGTGGATCGCGCTGATGCCTTTGGGCTTTCCCAACTGCATCAATTGCGTGGACGCGTAGGCCGCGGCCGTGAGCGCGCTTATTCGTACTTCTTATATTCTCCCGACAAACCGTTAACCGAGGTAGCGCACGATCGCCTCACCACAATCGCTACAAATACCGATCTCGGTTCTGGAATGCAGGTCGCGCTCAAGGATCTAGAAATTAGAGGCGCTGGAAATATGCTGGGAGGCGAACAATCCGGGCATATTGCTGAAGTAGGTTTCGATCTCTATATGCGCATGGTTGGTGAAGCGGTGGAGGATTTCAAGGTGGGATATGTTGATGTCAATCCGCGCAACAAGGAGTGCAAAGTTGAATTACCGATAACGGCGCATCTACCGGTGGAGTATGTTCCCTCTGAACGCTTGCGCTTAGATTTGTATCGCCGCCTGGCTGACTGTGTCGATGGTGCGGGCTTGAGCGCGATCGTTGATGAATTGCAGGATCGTTTCGGCGAACTTCCAGAACCGGCGCGCAGCTTGATAGAGGTAGCAAGAGTGCGCACCCTGGCTAAAGCTAAGAATTTGACCGAGGTTGTGTGGCAAGGAAAGTTCCTTAAAGTGGCCCCAATTGTGCTTCCCGAGTCGGCGCAACTGCGTTTGCTCCGGATTTACCCAGGAAGTCTTGTGAAGCAGGCGACATCCAGCCTCTTGGTGGCACGTGATTCCGCTCCAAATTGGCTAGAAAATGCCTCGGTAGGCGATACTTCTGTCCTGTCCTGGACTATCGAAGTCCTGAACCATCTCTAGGGAGCTCCGCGTGAAGAAGATAGTTGCTGGCGTCATTGGCGCATTAGTTGTAGCGGGCGCAGGGGTAGGCCTCTGGTTCTTTTTAGATTCCTCGGCCGCCGCGGCCACAGTTGGCAAGGTCAAGATCAGCGCCAGCCAGGTCGATGGAACAGTTAAAGCGATTATCGCGGAACGAAAGACGGTCTCTACGACCGGTATGCAACTCGCCATCGGTTCATCGCTCAGCGCCGAAGCGCTCAACTATTACATTATCTCGACCCTCTTAGCTCAAACCGCAGCTGCTAACAACATCACCGTTACAGATGCCCAAGTCACCACACGTTCAGCCGCTATCTTGAAGCAACAAGGCAGTGCCGCGAAATTAAAGCTAGGCGAAGTTTCATCTAACATTGCATCAAAAGATTTCCCAGGCTATGTCCGCGAAATTCTTTATGTCGAAGGTTTAACAGCGCTCGTTGAGAAGCAAGGAACCGCGGTTGCGGATTCAGGAACTGCAGTGCAGGCTCTGGTTCGCGCAGTGGCTCTCAAAGATGGCGTGAAAGTAAATGCTAAATATGGAACATGGGATGCAAAGCAAGTGACTGTCGTTCCACCGACAACTGCTGCATCGACCACCACAACAAAGTAGTTCAGAAGCGAACATGACCTCTGAGCTGGTTCGACTGCAAGAGGTCATGCATCGTTTGCGCTCTCCCGGGGGTTGCCCCTGGGATGCAGAGCAGACCCACGAGTCCCTTCTCAAATATTTGCTGGAAGAGTCGTACGAATTTTCAGAGGCGGTCGATGAGAAAGATCGCGCTGCGATGCGGGAAGAACTTGGCGATGTTTTGCTCCAGGTTTACTTCCATGCGGCAATCGCGGAGGAAGATACCCAAGATCCATTTACCATCGATGATGTCGCTCGTGGCATCGCCGACAAGTTAATTCGCCGCCATCCCCACGTCTTTACCGATTCGCAGGTGACTTTTGACGATGTCTTGGAGAACTGGGAGAAGCAGAAGCGTGAAGAGAAGGGGCGCACCTCGGCGACCGATGGAGTTCCGCTGGCCCAACCAGCCATGGCGCTGGCTGCCAAATTGATTTATCGGGCAGATAAATACGGCTATTCACTTCCCGTTGCCCATCTCGTCACCATCGAGAGCGATACTGATGAGGCGCAGTTAGGTGCTCTGCTACTTGGAATCATCGATCAGGCACAGAAACTAGGCATAGACGCTGAAATAGCGCTGCGAACGGCTACAAAGAGCTATATCGCTGCGATACATGAATATGAAGCCGAGGCGAAGCCTTGGGAATCGATTCGCTAGAATTAAGTACTGACTTTATTACGACAACAACTAAGAGGAGAACCCTGTGGCACTGATTGATGCAGTACATGCTCGCGAAATTCTAGATTCTCGGGGAAACCCAACGGTAGAAGTCGAAGTGCTACTTGAGGATGGAACATCCGCGCGCGCAGCAGTTCCCAGCGGAGCTTCAACTGGTGCCTTTGAGGCGGCCGAACTTCGCGATGGCGGAAAGCGCTACGGCGGTAAGGGCGTTGAGAAGGCCGTTAATTTTGTTAACGATGAAATTGCACCGGCCGTAACAGGTTATGATGCACAGGATCAACGCCTCGTTGATGCCGAGATGCTCGCCCTCGACGGAACCAAGAACAAGTCTCGCCTAGGCGCAAATGCAATTTTGGGAGTTTCTCTTGCGACTGCGCGCGCCGCGGCCGAGAGCGCTGACCTCTCTTTCTTCCGCTACATCGGCGGACCAACAGCGCATACCCTGCCTGTCCCAATGATGAATATCCTCAATGGTGGCGCACACGCTGACACCAACGTTGATGTACAAGAGTTCATGATCGCTCCTATCGGAGCTGAATCATTCAAGGAATCTTTGCGCTGGGGTGTAGAGATTTATCACGCGCTCAAGTCTGTTCTTAAGCAGAAGGGTCTTGTGACAAGCGTCGGCGATGAGGGCGGATTTGCTCCCAACCTTGATAGCAACCGCGCTGCGCTCGATCTCATCCTTGTTGCCATTGAGTCCGCAGGATTTAAGCCTGGCAAAGATATTGGTCTTGCGATGGATGTGGCAGCCACCGAGTTCTTTAAAGATGGCAAGTACTCCTTTGAGGGCAAGCAGAAGAGCAGCGATGAAATGATCGCTTACTACGCCGATCTCGTAAGTTCTTATCCGATCGTTTCTATTGAAGATCCACTCGATGAAGATGACTGGGCCGGATGGTCGAAGATGACAGCCGATCTCGGCAACAAGATTCAGATCGTTGGCGATGATTTGTTCGTAACGAATCCAGAGCGCCTCTCTCGCGGCATCAAAGAGCACGCCGCAAACGCACTTCTGGTTAAGGTAAACCAGATTGGTACTTTGACCGAGACCTTGGATGCTGTCTCTCTTGCCCACCGCAACGCATTTCGTACAATGATGTCACATCGATCTGGTGAGACAGAAGACACCACCATCGCTGATTTAGCAGTGGCGCTGGAGTGCGGTCAGATCAAGACAGGTGCTCCTGCACGTACCGAGCGCGTCGCTAAATACAACCAACTTCTTCGCATCGAAGAAGAGCTGGATGATTCAGCGCTCTTCGCGGGACGCGGGGCTTTCCCACGTTTTAACGGCTAATCGCCGAGAGGAAATAAATGTTCAGAAGCATTTCGGGGCGAAGCTTAGCCTTCGCCACGGTGCTTCTTGTTTTAGCAATTACCCTCGCGCCACCTCTGCATAGTTACTTTACGCAGCGCGCACAGATCAGCGCTTATCGCGCCCAACTTGCGACATCGCAGGCAACGCTGGCGGCCGCTGAAAAAGAGTTGATGCTCTGGAACGATCCCACCTATGTCGCAACACAAGCCAGAATTCGTCTGCACTATGTCTTTCCCGGTGAGCGCGAATATGTGGTTCTCACTAATTCCACTCCAGGTGCGGCGCAGACCGTCCCGGTTGCTCCTATTCAAGGCGTAGTTCCCGGCGGGACTCCCTGGTACTCCCGCCTGGTGACAACAATTACGAGTACAAGTCAAAATAAATGACCGATAATCCTACGGAACAAGATCTCCTCGCCATTGGACTGCAGCTGGGGAGAACTCCACGAGATGTACACGCCATTGCGCACCGCTGTCCCTGTGGCAAGCCCGATGTAGTTGAGACGCCGCCCCGATTATCCGATGGCACGCCCTTCCCAACTTTTTATTATGCAACTTGTCCCAGACTTACCGGGGCGATTTCAACGCTGGAGAGTTCGGGAATGATGGGTGAGATGCAAAGTCGCCTAGAAACCGATCACGATCTCGCTGGTGAATATCATGCAGCGCATGATGATTACATGGCTGCCCGCGCCGCCCTCGGAATTGATGTCCCTGAAGTTGCGGGAATTTCTGCCGGGGGAATGCCAGATCGCGTGAAGTGTTTGCATTCGTTGATTGCTCACTCACTTGCAGCCGGACCCGGAGTAAACCCACTGGGAGATGAAGCTCTCGCGGCGCTTCCAGATTGGTGGAAGGCGAGCCCATGCGAGTAGCGGCTATCGACTGCGGCACTAATTCGCTCCGTCTGCTTATTGCAGATATTGATGGAAATAATTTTCGTGAAGTCCATCGCGATATGCGGGTGGTTCGACTGGGGCAAGGCGTTGATAAGAACAAGGTATTTGCTCCCGAAGCGATAGAACGTACCTTGGCCGTTACTGCAGAATATGCGGCGGTCCTTCGTGCCAAAGGAGTGGAGAAGATTCGCTTCTGCGCCACCAGTGCTACGCGCGATGCAACAAATCGCGATCTATTTATCGACGGCGTACAAGACATATTGGGAATTGCTCCCGAAGTCATACCGGGTAGCGAAGAAGCGGCGCTCTCTTTTCTCGGAGCCACTAAGGAGTTAGGCCAAGAACTATCACCATTCTTGGTTGTGGATATTGGTGGGGGATCAACCGAGTTTGTGTTGGGGGATAGCGATGTTATAGCGGCCCGCTCGGTAAATATTGGTTGCGTGCGTATGTCTGAGCGCCATCTGACTTCGCAACCGCCGACCGCGCAGCAGATCGCCGCAGCGATCGCAGATATCGATTCTGCAATTCTCGATGCTAGTGCGGATGTTGACTTCACAGCAGCACAAACGCTCATTGCTGTTGCGGGCACCGCAACCACAGTTGCTGCTGCAGCGTTAGACCTGCTGGATTATGACCGTTATGCGATCCACCTCTCGAGAATTCCGGCGGCCAAGGTGCACCAGGTCGCCGAGATGTTTGCATCGATGACACGTGATGAGATTGCTGCGCTTGGTTATATGCACCCGGGACGCGTAGATGTAATTACCTCTGGCTCCCTCGTCTTATCTCGTGTCATGACACTAACCGGAGCAAAAGAGTTCGTGGCTTCAGAATCCGATATTCTCGACGGAATCGCCTGGGGCCTTGCCAAGATATAAGTCGATCGCAGCGTTAGATAAAGCGATCACCGCCTGCACTCTCTGCCCGCGTTTAGTTGATTGGCGCCAAGAGGTCGCCCTGACCAAGCGAAAATCCTATGCCGATCACGATTATTGGGGAAAACCAGTTGCCGGTTTCGGAGATCCCAAGGCTGAAATCATTATTGTCGGGCTAGCGCCAGGAGCTCATGGAGCAAATAGAACAGGCCGGATATTTACTGGTGATAGTTCCGGCGATTTTCTCTTCGCCTCGCTGCATCGCGCTGGTTTAGCGAAGTTACCTACCAGTGACTCCCGCAAGGATGGACAAGAGCTTTATAGAACGCGCATTCTCTGCGCGGTCCGTTGTGCGCCTCCTGGCAATAAGCCAACCAATGAAGAGAAGGCCACCTGCGCTCCATTCATGGCAAATGAGATTGAGCTTTTGCTACCCACCGCTAAAGTCTTTGTGGCGCTGGGAAACTTTGCATGGACTGGTTTGATCGCGCAACTTTTAGCAATGGATTTTCAGATCCCATCGCCTAGGCCAAAGTTCGGCCATGGTTCTACCTTCACGACGAAATCTGCTGATGGACGGAATTTAAAAGTGATCGGGAGTTATCACCCCAGCCAGCAAAATACCTTTACCAAGAAATTAACTCCGCCGATGTTGGATGGCATTTTCCAGATGGCGAACCAGCCCTAACCAGATCGCCACCGAGTTGCCGATAAAGAGCGCAAAGCAGAGTGTTCCGATTCCAACTCGACCACCGGCTGCCCACCCAATACTCAAAACAATGATTTCAATAAATAAGCGAACGCGTCCGACGCGGATTCCGGTGACGCGATGAATTCCTGTCATCAGCCCATCACGCGGGCCAGGTCCCAGGCCACAGGTAATGTAGAACGACGACCCACACCCGATTAAGGCGATTCCGCCAAAGACGTATGCAAGACGGATCCAGAGCGTGTGATGTTGGATCGGAAAGATATCTGTTCCGATTTGGAGAGAAAAAGCGATGACCACGATATTGGCGAGAGTTCCAAATCCAGGACGCTGCTTGAGCGGCACCCAGCCGAGCAGTACGACAATACTTAAATAGAAAGTTGCCCAACCCAGCGAGAGCGAAGAGTGGCGACTTATTCCTTGCGAGAGCACACTCCAAGGTGCATTACCCAACGTGGATTGAATAAGCAGGGCTTCCCCAAATCCGAAGATGGTTAAACCAAAGGTCAGGATGAGCACCCGCGAAATACTGAGCGACCAGGGAGAGTGAGCAGTCCAGCTAGTCCGCGGGATAGTCCTATGCGGGCGAAGTAAGTTCTTGAGATTCACTAGGCAGAGACCAGATCGGCACACATCGCGCGAAAAGCCTGGGTATGTGCTTCGATATCTGATTCTGTTGTGTCAGGGGAAACCAGCGCCATGTTGTGGAACGGCGTAATTAAGAATCCATCGTTGAGTAGGCGCAGATGGACATACTGCTCTAGTTCAAAGTCCCCGGCATCCGCTGCCTCCCTTCCGGTCTTAGGAGCGGTTGGCTGAAACAGGTATTCACCGCGCGCACCAAGACGCGAGCAAGACCAAGGCAGTTCAAACTCTCTGATAGCGGCATCGACGCCGTCGCACCAGAGAGAGCCCAAATTCACCATGCGGAGAAAGGCCTCATCTGTAAGTACCTGGGTCAGCGTTGCTCGCATCGCAGCGAGACTAAGTGCGTTACCCGCCAAGGTGCTGCCGATTCCACCAGTATCGATAAGTTCGCGCTCTACCTTTACCTTAATGCGTGCGGCTACCTCTTGGGTCATCCCAAAGGTCCCGGTTGGGATTCCACCCGCGATTGCCTTACCGATTGTTAAAACGTCGGGGTTCAATCCATGTAATGCTGTCATACCGCCCGGTCCGACCGAGATCGTATGTGTCTCATCAATAATCCAAACAGCACCGTATTTTTTAGCAAGTTCTCCAACTGCTTTGAGGTAACCGTCATCTGGTAGAACAATTCCAATATTTGTCATAGCAGGTTCCATCAGAATAGCTGCAACATCACCATGGGCGAGCGCTGCTTCCATCGCCGCTAAATTGTTGAATTCAACGACGCGCGTTGTCTGCGCCGGATCAACCGGTGATCCAAGATTTCCGGGACGCTTGATGGTATTGCCAGCGTCATCCAAGGTTGCAAAGGTTTCATCAACCGAGCCGTGATAACACTTATCGATGACAATAATTTTCGAGCGCTCGGTGATCAAACGCGAATAGCGAATCACATGGCGGTTGGCATCAGTCGCAGTAACAGTGAACTGCCAGAGCGGAAGCCCGAATCGGCGAGCTAGTTCGGCTGCAACAATGACCGCGTCTTCGGTAGGCAACATCGCGGTCAATCCACGCTTCAACTGGGCGTTGATCGCCTCCACGGTCGCCCGTGGCGAATGGCCCGTCATCGAACCGGTATCGCCTAAACATAGATCCACATATTCGTGGCCATCGACATCGCTAAAACGCGCGCCTTGGGCGCTATCAACAAATATTGGATATGCCCCGGGCCACTTAGCCATCCAAGACATTGGCACGCCACCTGGCATAACCTCTTTGGCTCTCTCAAATAAATCCCCGCTCTTGGGGTGAAGTGTCAAAAAGCGCGCTTCTTCCTGCGCGATTAGCTTCTTTAAATGCTCTCGATTGATCGTAGTCACGGGCAGGAGTCTATTAGCCTTGGG
>JBAXVT010000034.1:0-16593 GCA_037128715.1 Actinomycetes bacterium | reverse complement strand
CGGGGCGTAGCGTAGTGGCTAGCGCGCCTGCTTTGGGAGCAGGAGACCGGGAGTTCGAATCTCCCCGCCCCGACCAGTAATCAGACCAATCTGTCGAAAGGGCCTTCGTGAAAAGCGCCGTAGAAAAACTCAACGAAACTCGTACGAAGTTAACTATCGATGTTTCATTCGAAGAGCTAGCTCCTTATTTAGCCAAGGCTACAAAAGCCCTCTCCGAGAAGATCACCGTTCCTGGATTTCGTAAGGGCAAGGTTCCGGCTGCTCTCGTTGAACAACGCGTTGGCCGAGCTGCCATCCTTGATGAAGCAATCAATCTTTCCATGGGTGATTTCTACTCAATTGCTAAGAAAGAGCACGCGATCGCTGCCATTGGTCGACCACAAGTCGATATCACTGAGTTGGTTGATAAAGAGAAATTCACATTTACGGTTGAGGTAGATGTTCGCCCAGAGATCTCACTTCCAAATTTCTCTGAGATGACAATCACCGTTGATGATGTTGTTGTCGGAGATAAAGAGATTGATGAGCAAGTTGATGCGCTCCGCGCTCGCTTTGGAACTTTGACCACCGTAGAGAAATCGGTTGAACTTGGCGATTTCGTCACAATCGATCTCGTCGCCTCTTTGGGTGGCAAGCCTCTCGATGGCGGAACTGCGAATGACATCTCGTACGAAGTCGGCTCAAACACAATGGTTGATGGACTTGATGATGCCCTCACTGGCCTATCTGTTGGCGAAAGCAAGCGCTTCTCCACAACACTTGTTGGGATGCCTGAAGGCGAGCAGGGCGAGGTCGATGTTGCTGTTAAGGCAGTCAAGACTCGCGAGCTTCCTCCACTCGATGATTCCTTTGCCAAGCTCTCTTCAGAATTCGACACGCTGGCCGAACTTAAGAGCGATGTTCAGGTTCGTATCGAGCGCGTAAAGGCTCTCGAGCAGGGTGCCGCCGCCCGCGATCAGCTTGTAGAGACCCTTGTTGAATCTCTCACCATTCCACTCCCACAGAATTTGATCGAAGATGAGGTCAATCATCATCTCGAAGGAGAGGGTCGTCTAGAAGACGCCGCTCACCGCGAAGAGGTAACTGCCCAAACCACAAAGCAGCTCACTTATGAAATTATTTTGGACACCATCGTTTCTGCTGAAGATGTCTCGGTCAACGAGAACGAGCTCACCGAGTACCTGGTGCGCCAGGCACAGCGTTATGGAATGAGTCCAGATCAGTTCATCCAAGAGGTGACCATGAATGGTCAGGTTTCGACGATGGTTTCAGAAGTGGCACGCGCCAAGGCGCTCGCTTCAGTCCTGGGCCGAGTCAAGGTTGTAACCAAGTCGGGTAAGAGCGTTGATCTAGAAGCGCTGCGCCCAAAGCCAATGGTTCCAGTCGAGGAATCAGCCGAGGATTCTGAATAACACTTCTCTCAGAGCGAACAGCCCAAGCGCGAAAGTTGGCGAAATTGGGAAGCGTTAGAGGTGAAAGATTGTTACTGTCATTACAGGAGTTAATGCTGGGCTTTCAGCGTTGATGTCAGGAGGAAAAGTGGATCCAATCACCGCGCGTTCAGCGGCTCAATATGTAGGTGGGTTAGACGATCAGGTCTACCAGCGCCTACTTCGTGAGCGCATTATTTTTATGGTCGGGCAAGTTGAGGACAATATGGCTAACGCCATCGCCGCTCAAATGTTGCTACTGGCCGCAGAAGATCCAGATAAGGACATCTTCTTGTACATCAACTCACCAGGCGGTTCTGTCTCTGCTGGTATGGCCATCTATGACACGATGCAATACATCAAGAACGATGTTGCAACCGTGACGATGGGTCTTGCTGCATCGATGGGCCAATTCCTTTTGACTGCTGGTGCACCCGGCAAGCGTTACGCGCTTCCTAATGCTCGCGTCTTGATGCACCAACCACTGGGCGGCATCGGCGGAACAGCCACCGAAATTAAGATTCAAGCGGATCAGATGAAGTTCACCAAGCGCAAGATGGCCGAACTCATTGCATTCCATTCAGGTCAGACAATCGAGAAGATCACTGCAGATTCAGATCGCGATCGCTGGTTCGATGCCGAAGAGGCAAAGAGCTACGGACTCGTCGACCATGTCGTTCGTTCTGTGGGACAAGTTTCTGGAAGCGGTGGAACAGCATGAAGAACGAGATGAACAACGCGCAAGAAATCACAAGCCGTTATGTGCTTCCAACTATTGAAGAGAAGACTTCGTATGGTTATAAGCGTCTAGATCCATACACAAAGCTCTTCGAAGAGCGCATCATCTTCGTGGGACAAGCAATTGATGACACCGTGGCAAATGACGTCATGGCTCAGCTCTTGACCCTCGAGTCGATGGATCCAGATCGCGACATCATGATGTACATCAACTCACCCGGTGGATCATTCACGGCGTTGACCGCTATTTATGACACCATGCAATTCGTTCGCCCCGATGTGATGACCATCTGCCTCGGTCAAGCAGCTTCTGCTGCTGCCGTCCTCTTGGCTGGTGGCGCAAAGGGCAAGCGCATGGCTCTTGAAAATGCACGTATCTTGATTCACCAGCCTTATTCAGAGGGTGGAGGACAGGGTTCAGATATCGAAATCCAGGCGGCAGAGATCATGCGAATGCGCTCACTTCTGGAGAAGATGCTCGCCAAGGATTCCAAGAAGACCGTTGAAGAAGTCTCCAAAGATATCGAGCGTGACAAGATTCTGACCGCCGAAGAGGCAGTTGCTTACGGCATCATCGATCAGGTTCTTGCAAGCCGCAAGGCGATCAAGCCATAACTTGATTATTCTTTAAGCGAACAGGCTGGGTGGAAAAAACCACCCAGCCTTTTGCATTTCCATTTACCCTTAACCCATGACCACGCGAATTGGCGAAACCGGCGATCTCCTTAAATGTTCCTTCTGCGGAAAGACGCAGAAGCAAGTTAAGAAGTTGATTGCGGGACCTGGCGTATACATCTGCGATGAATGCATCGACCTCTGCAACGAGATCATTGTCGAAGAGCTCAACGAAACTTCTCAACTCGGTTTAACTGAAGTTCCAAAGCCACAAGAGATTTACTCATTCTTGGACCAATATGTAGTGGGTCAAGATCGCGCCAAGAAGTCGCTCTCGGTTGCTGTCTACAACCATTACAAGCGCGTTCAATCTGATCTCGGAAATCGCGAAGATGCTGTCGAACTCGCGAAGTCCAATATCCTCATTCTTGGACCAACCGGTTGCGGCAAGACTCTGCTCGCCCAAACACTGGCGCGCATGCTCAATGTTCCCTTTGCAATTGCCGACGCCACTGCGTTGACCGAAGCCGGCTATGTTGGTGAAGATGTCGAAAATATCTTGCTCAAACTAATTCAAGCTGCTGACTTCGATGTGAAGAAAGCCGAAACCGGAATCATCTATATCGACGAGATCGACAAGGTTGCTCGTAAGTCCGAGAATCCTTCCATTACTCGCGATGTATCCGGCGAAGGTGTTCAGCAAGCTCTTCTCAAGATTCTCGAAGGCACTACGGCTTCAGTTCCACCACAGGGTGGTCGCAAACATCCACATCAGGAATTTCTCCAGATCGATACCACCAATATTCTCTTCATTGTTGGTGGAGCATTCGCTGGGTTAGAAAAGATCATCGAAGGCCGCAAGGGCAAAGCTGGTGTCGGCTTCAATGCGACGCTGCAGACTCAGGCCGATATCGATCAGGTCGATATCTTCGGTGAAGTTATGCCAGAAGATCTACTTAAGTTTGGAATGATTCCAGAATTCATCGGGCGCCTTCCTATTCTTACCAGCGTCGAAAAACTAGATCGCCCGGCGCTCATGCAGATTTTGACCGAGCCCAAGAACGCCTTGATCAAGCAATACCAACGCCTCTTTGATATCGATGGGGTCGAACTGGAATTCACGCCAGAAGCCCTTGAGGTTGTTGCAGATCTTGCAATTAAGCGCGGCACCGGAGCTCGCGGATTGCGCGCCATCATGGAGGAGACCCTCCTTGGTGTCATGTACGAAGTGCCATCCCGTAAAGAGGTCGAACGAGTCGTTATTACCCCCGAAGTTGTGCTGAAGGAATCACTCCCTACCTATATCAACCGCGGGGCTGGGCCAAAGCGTGCGGCCAAGGGCGAAAAGCGCGATGAAGAGAAGAGCGCTTAACTTAATCTAGACTCCCTCCTTATGAACGAGCGTCCGGAACTTGCTGCGAGTTTTACTCCTGCCGAGATAGAGCCTGGCCTCTACAAGAAGTGGCTGGATGCGCAATATTTCAAGGCTGATGCCAACTCCGAAAAGCCACCTTTCACGATCGTTATCCCACCTCCCAATGTGACCGGTTCGCTCCATATCGGCCATGCGCTCGATCTCACCTTGCAAGACATCCTGATTCGCATGAAGCGCATGAAGGGTTTTGAAGCGCTCTGGCTTCCCGGAATGGATCATGCCGGCATCGCTACGCAGAACCTTGTGGAAAAGCAGTTGGCTGCCCAAGGGATTTCTCGTCACGATCTTGGTCGCGAGAAGTTTGTCGAAAAGGTCTGGGAGTGGAAGAACGAATCTGGTGGATTAATCCTCGATCAGATTCAACGTTTGGGCGCCAGCGTCGACTGGTCGCGCGAACGATTCACCATGGATCCAGGTTTATCTTTAGCAGTTCGCACCATTTTTAAGCGCCTGTATGACGATGGACTTATTTATCGCGCCGAACGAATCATTAACTGGTGTCCACGTTGCATGACGGCGCTCTCTGACATTGAAGTTGAGCACTCCGATATCGAAGGCGAATTTGTTTCGGTTCGCTACGGCGACGACGATCTACAAATTACCGTTGCAACTACGCGACCAGAGACGATGCTGGGCGATGGTGCAGTTGCAGTCCACCCTGATGACCCGCGTTACACACACATGGTTGGTAAAAAAGTTTTGTTGCCGTTGGCTAACCGTTGGATCCCGATCATCGCCGATGAGCTTGTCGATCCAGATTTCGGAACTGGCGCGGTAAAGGTTACCGGCGCACACGACCCCAATGACTTTGAAATGGCAACCCGCCATGGCATCGAGATGCCAATCATCATGAACACGCATGCCGTAATGGAAGGATCCGGTACAGAGTTCGACGGTATGGATCGCTTTGTTGCTCGTGTTGCTGTCGTTGCAGAATTGCGTAAGCAAGGTCGCATCGTTGCCGAGAAGCGTCCTTATCTTCATTCTGTTGGGCATTGCAGTCGTTGCGACACAATTGTCGAACCACTCTTATCAAAGCAGTGGTTTGTAAAAGTCGGACCGCTTGCAAAAGCTGCGGGCGATGCGGTGCGCGATGGTCGCGTCAAGATCGAACCCGAAGAACTCTCTCCGCGTTACTTTGACTGGGTAGATGGCATGCACGACTGGTGTATCTCTCGCCAACTCTGGTGGGGCCATCGCATTCCGGTGTATTACGGTCCGAATGATGAAGTTGTTGTCTGTGGACCCGGTGAAGAGCCGCCTGCTGGATATACACAGGATCCCGATGTCTTAGATACCTGGTTCTCCTCAGGACTTTGGCCTTTCTCTACCCTGGGGTGGCCCGAAGAGACGGCAGATCTTAAGAAGTTTTACCCAACATCGGTACTTGTTACTGGTTATGACATCTTGTTCTTCTGGGTCGCCCGCATGATGATGCTGGGCTTATATGCGATGGATGGCGTTCAACCATTTGAGACTATTGCTTTGCATGGACTGGTTCGCGACAAATTTGGCAAGAAGATGTCCAAGAGCCGCGGCAACGGCATCGATCCGATCGAATTCATGGACAAGTACGGGTCAGATGCAGTGCGCTTTACCTTAGCGCGCATGGCCAACCCTGGTACCGACCAGGCGCTCGCCGAGGAGTGGATCGCGGGTTCGCGTAACTTTGCTACCAAGCTGTGGAATGCAACTCGCTTTGCGACGATGAATGGTGCTCATACTGAGGGAGAGCTTCCAGAATTTGAATCACTTAATCTCATCGACCAATGGATTCTCACTCGCTTAAATGAAACTATTGCGGAAGTCGATTCGTTACTTGAAGATTTTGAATTTGCAAAAGCTCTGGAATTGCTTTACCACTTTGCCTGGGACGATCTCTGCGATTGGTATCTCGAACTCACAAAGGCAACTTTCGCCGGTGCTGATTCTGCTAAGACTGCGCGAGTCTTAGGGCATGTGCTTGATCAACTAATGCGTCTGCTGCATCCGGTGATGCCATTTATCACTGAAGAGATCTGGTGCAGCCTTACAGGTAATCCATCACTAGTTATTGCCGATTGGCCGAAGGCTCAACCAACTCTTTCCAGTGAAACGTCGCTCAAGGTAGTGGCAGAGATTCAAGAAATCATTACCGAAATTCGCCGCTTCCGAAATGATCAAGGTATCAAGACCTCCGCAAAGATTGTTGCGAAGTTCACTGGTCTTGGGGAACTTTCAGATTACGAAGATGCGATTCGCTTTATCGTTCGCGCCGATCGCGGTGACGGTCCATTCAGTGCCAAGATCGAACTGGGTTCCGTTGTTGTTGATTTCGATTTAACTGGCGCGATTGATGTTAAGGCGGAACGCGCACGCTTAACCAAGGATCTTGCGACAGCGCAAAAGGACTTGGCAACCGCGAAGGTGAAGTTAGAGAACGAAGGGTTTATGGCGAAGGCGCCTCTCGAAGTCGTCACCGAGATTCGGGAACGACTGGACGTAACATCGATAGATATCGTGCGTATTGAAGCAGCGCTTGCTGCGCTACCAACTGAATAGAGTCACATGACCGCGCCAGATGATCTGCAAACTCTCGATGCGATATACCACGCACTTTTAAAGCGTTGGCCCGAGACGCGCATTCAACCCTCTCTTGATCGAATCTCGGCTCTCTGCGACGCCTTGGGCAGCCCGCAGCTCTCGTACCCCACCATTCATATCGCTGGAACAAACGGCAAAACGACTACCTCGCGGATGATCGATGCCTTGCTGCGTGAGCTCGGGTACCGCACCGGCCGCTTCACCAGCCCGCACCTGGAAAGCTTTTTGGAGCGAATTTCTATCAATGGCCTGCCCATTCCACCCGAGGGAATGATTGCGACTTATAACGACGTGGCTTTGTACTTTGATTTGATTGATAGTCGCCAGCCGCACCCCGTTTCTTTCTTTGAAGCGATGACGGCTCTGGCATTTGTAGCTTTCGCAGAGTTCCCTGTCGATGTGGCGGTGATTGAAACCGGCATGGGCGGAGAGTGGGATGCCACCAACGTCGTACAAAGCCAGGTATCGGTAATCACCCCGATCGGGCTGGATCATCAAGAGTATCTAGGTAATACACTCGAAGAGATCGCACTCACCAAATCAGGAATCATCAAACCAGAGTCACATGTAGTTCTCGCGGCTCAGCCACCAGAGGTTGCAACCATACTTACTGCACGAGTTGTTGAACGAGCTGCAACTCCATATCGCGAAGGTTTGGAATTTTCCGTGGCAAAGCGCGACCTGGCTGTCGGCGGTCAGTTGGTTTCAGTTAATGGAGTCTTTGGTTTATACGATGATATTTTCATTCCTCTATACGGGGCACATCAATCAACTAATGCTGCGGTTGCACTCGCGGCTGTCGAAGCATTCGCTGGTGTCAAACTTGATGAAGAGGTTGTTCGAAAAGCCTTTGCCAACGTTGATTCACCAGGAAGGTTAGAGGTTATTTATCGCGATCCAACTTTAATCGTTGACGCTGCGCACAATCCGCATGGCGCACATGCTCTGGCGCAAACCCTCGCTAATGAATTTGATTTCGAGTCCATCTTTGGAGTTGTCGCGATTCTTGGCGATAAGGATGTTCTCGGAGTGTTGAAGGAATTGGAGCCAGTGATAGATCGTCTGGTAGTTACCCAGAGCACCTCCGATCGTGCGCTTCCAGTGGATGCTCTATTCGATTTGGCGCTTACTGTTTTCGGTGCGGAACGAACTTTTAAAGAGCCCGACCTGCGCACAGCTATCACCTATGCGATGGAGCAGTGCACCCTTATCAATCAGGTGAGCGAAGGAATTTCCGCGGTCGTCGTTACGGGTTCAGTCGTGACGGCAGGGGAGACACGTGCCATTGTTCGTTCCATCGCGGGGTACGAAGAGTGAGAGTTTTAGGTTCTGCAGTACTCGTAATGGAATTCTTCGTAATGGATTTCGCACTTTTGATTGCCATGAATAAACATGGAGCCTTAGCCCTCTCGCTGGGAGCGACCCTAGCTCTGGTAATTTTGTTGACGGCGGGCGTCATGAAAAAAATGACCGGTTGGTATTTAGGCACGGTGTGGCAACTCTGCCTTATTGCATATGGAGTAGTTGTCCCAGCGATGTATTTCTTGGGCCTCCTCTTTGCTGGGCTTTGGGTGAGTGCTTATTTGATTGGGCGTAAGGGTGAGGCGATTCGGGCCTCCCTGCTGGCCAACCCTCCGAAAGAGTAGATTTCAGCCGAAATCGCCTCGATTCTTTCCCCTGAGGAGTACCTAATACACTTCCCCCATGGAAAGAACCCTGATCTTGGTCAAGCCCGATGGCGTTAAGCGCAATCTGGTGGGCGAAGTCGTATCTCGCATCGAGAACAAGGGTTACACAATCGCAGCGCTCAAGATGATGAACGCTGATCGTTCACTCTTAGTTCGCCATTATGCAGAACACGAAGGCAAACCTTTCTTTGAACCGCTCGTGGAATTCATGTTGTCAGGTCCGATCGTCGCTATCGTTGCAGAAGGCAATCGCGTAATCGAAGGATTTCGCAAACTTGCTGGTGCAACTGATCCAACAACAGCCGAACCCGGAACCATCCGTGGCGATTTAGCGCGCGACCAAGGCACCAAAGTCGTACAGAATATTGTGCACGGTTCCGATTCTGTTGAGTCGGCAGATCGTGAAATCTCCATCTTCTTCCCTGAACTCTAAGAAAGGTCTCTTGTGAGCAAACAAAAGCCGAGCCGTATGTCCTTTATCGGTCGCGATATGGCGGTTGATTTAGGTACTGCTAATACGTTGGTCTATGTCCGCGGACGTGGAATTGTTCTCAACGAGCCCAGCGTGGTCGCCGTCAATCAAGACACTGGCGCGATACTCGCCGTTGGAATTGAAGCTAAGCGCATGATTGGTCGTACCCCGGGAAATATCGTGGCTATTCGTCCTCTTAAAGATGGCGTGATCGCTGACTTTGATACCACCGAGCGGATGCTCCGTTACTTTATTCAAAAGGTGCATCGTCGTCGCTACCTCGCCAAGCCACGCATCGTGGTCTGCGTTCCATCTGGAATTACCGGCGTTGAACAACGCGCGGTTAAGGATGCTGGTTATGCAGCTGGCGCCCGCAAGGTTTACATCATCGAAGAGCCAATGGCTGCCGCGATTGGTGCAGGTCTACCGATCCATGAGCCAACCGGCAACATGGTGGTAGATATTGGCGGAGGAACTACTGAAGTTGCCGTTATCTCCCTCGGCGGAATTGTTACCGCACTCTCGATTCGTATCGGCGGAGATGAACTCGACCAGGCGATTATCGATTATGTAAAGCGCGAATACTCATTGCTGCTTGGTGAGCGCACCGCTGAAGAGATCAAGATGGCAATTGGCTCTGCTTATAAGCTGCCCGGCGAACTCGATGCAGAAATTCGCGGTCGCGACCTTGCCACCGGACTTCCTAAGACGATCTTTGTATCAGCCGAAGAGATCCGCAAAGCCTTAGAAGAGCCGGTCAATCAAATCATTAATGCTGTGAAGAGCACGCTCGATAAGACTCCACCTGAGCTAGCCAGCGATCTTATGGACCGTGGAATCGTGCTCACCGGTGGCGGAGCGCTGCTACGTGGACTTGATGAGCGCCTGCGCCATGAAACTGGAATGCCGGTTCACATCTGTGATCGCCCACTCCAAGCGGTAGCCGAAGGTTCAGGAAAGTGCGTTGAGGAGTTTGAGGCCTTGGAGAAGGTCTTGATCTCTGAGCCACGTCGTTAATTCTTAGCGACCATTCTTTAAAGGAGATCAGTGGCAAGAGGCGGCGGTAATCGATCCCGGTTACTGCTCGTCATTTTATTAGTCACTGCTCTTTTCTTTATTACCCTTGATCTGCGCGGGGTGAGCCTTACCAAGGGTTCACGATCTGTCACACAGACAATTCTCTCGCCAGTGCAGAGAACAGTTTCAACTATCTTCTCTCCAGTGGGGCGCTTCTTCGGCGATGTAAAGAATTTCGGGAAGACAAATGCCGAGCTCACACAAGCGCTTGCGACCAATAAATTGTTGAAGAGCAAACTCGCCGCTGACTCGGATGCAAAGGGCCAACTCCTCCAACTCAAAGCCGTTCTAGATTTAGCTGGGCGTGGAAATTATAAAGTTGCGGCCGCTCGCGTGATCGCCCGTGGATCTGCATCCAGTTTCTCCCAAACCATAACGATCGATGCTGGAAGTTCGAGTGGCATTCGATCCAACATGACTGTGATCTCCCAGAATGGACTGGTTGGAGTCGTTAAATCTACGACCAGTTCAACTGCAATAGTTTTATTGATGAGCGATCCAAGTTTTAAAGTTGGAGTTCGCATCGCACGCAGCCAAAGCGTTGGCGTTCTCTCGGGTCTTGGCTCGACGGAATACTCTCTTGTGCTTTTAGATCCTTCCGGAACGATCAAGACAGGTGACATCCTGTTAACAAATGGCTCCGAAGGTAATAGACCCTTTATTCCCGGTGTTCCTGTTGGTGTTGTCGTCGGCGCAGATAATTCGGCAGCCTCACTGACGCAAACGGCCACCGTTAACTCCTATGCCAACCTTAACGACTTAGGCATCGTGTCGGTCGTGTTGAGCGCCCCGACGACTGCTCCAAGTAGGCCGCTTCTACCTACGCCAAATCCAACTGTGACGGTTTATGTGACGCCAACTCCCTCTCCAGTAATTTCGCCGACGCCATCTGTTAGTCCTACGAAGAAGAAGTAGATGAGCCCAGTTCGGATTATTTACACCCTTGGTTTTTTCTTCGCGCTCTTTGTGATTCAAGAGTCTGCCGTCTCGCTTATTCACTTTCCAATCTCAGGATTTTCCTTATATCTCGCCTTGGCAATCTCACTGATTGCATTTGAAGATCACAATGGCGCGATCGTGACCGGCTTTTTGGCAGGAATAGTTTTGGATCTCTCTCCAACTTCAAATGCTCCCTTCGGGCAATGGGCGCTGATCCTTACCTCTATCGCCTTCCTATTCGCGGTGAATCGTGACTCGATCGCCGATGTAACGTCCTCGCCAATTACCTTCGTCATCGTTGTTGCTGGAGGAGTAACTCTCGCTCTGGTCGCATATCTCATCTTTGGCTCCCTCTTGGGTGAGGAAAATGGCTCATTAGGACATGATGCGACCGTCCTCGGGGGCAACCTGCTGTGGACGGTCATCTTCACTCCGATGTTCTTGCCGGCGCTCCGTCGTGGCCATGAATACTCCTTAACGGCGCGGGAGCGATAATGAGTCAGCGCTCTCGTCTTAATTTGGTAGTAGTTCAGGTGCTAGTCCTGTCGTTGATGTTGGCGATGATGGGCAGACTCTTCTATCTCCAGGTGGCAGCAGGGTTGAAATATCAAAATGCTGCCGTCAATATCACCAGTCGAGATATCGTCACCCCTGCTGTTCGAGGAGCAATCGTCGATGACACAGGATTACCCATGGTGATGGATCGCCCCGGAATGGTTATTACCGTTGATCGCAGCGCGCTCGCCAAAATGCCAGATAAGGGTCAGGCGCTCTTGAAACGCGTCGCCTCTTTAATTGGCATTAAATACCACGATCTCTATGTTCGAACCCGACTCTGCGGAGAAATCACAAAAGGCCCAAAGGCCGGTTGTTGGAACGGGACGCTGTATCAGCCGATCCCTGTCACAAAAGAGGCCACGCAAGCCCAGGCCCTTAAAATCTTGGAAAACCCCGATATCTATCCCGGCGTAACTGCGATCCCAGTTCCTATTAGAAGCTATCCATCGCTGGCCGGAGAGAACATTGCACATGTTCTTGGGTATGTTGGTTCGGTAACCTCGGCGGATTTACTTAACACTGGCAAGCAGTACTACCAAAATGAAACTATTGGTAAGTCGGGCTTGGAGTATGAGTACGACAGTTATCTACAAGGCTCACCGGGAATTAAAACCGTAATTGTAGATCGCACAGAAAACGTCACAAGCACATCAACGACAACACAGCCCATTGCTGGCAACAATCTAGTCACAAACATCAACGCAAAGTTGCAGGCGGTTGCAGAAAAAGCGTTGGCAAGTTCTGTGATGAGTGCGCGTGCCCAAGGTTATCGCGGCGATTCTGGTGCAGCGATTGTGATGGATGTACACACTGGTCGAGTACTTGCAATGGCTTCCTATCCGACATATGACCCCAATATTTGGCAGAAAGGTTTAACGACCGCTCAAGCGGCTGCGCTCTTTAGCGAATCCGATGGCGTGCCCGCGCTCTCCCGCGCAATTGATGGAACGTACGCGCCGGCATCCGCTTTCAAAGCACTTTCGGTAGTCGCGGCATCGCACGCCGGATATAACCTCAATTCAAATTTCGCCTGCCCATACTCCATCAAGTTTGGCAACAAGACCTTCCATAACGATGACACCAAAGTCCAAGGAACCATGTCACTTCAAACTGCCATTGCGGTTTCCTGTGACACGATCTGGTATCAAATCGGTTATGACCAGTGGGTAAAAGATGGTGGATTGCGTCCCAATAAGAATCCCAATGACTTCTTCTTTAGAAATGCTTCGCTCTTTGGAGTTGGGAAGCCAACCGGAATTGATTTACCTTCTGAAGCGGCGGGACGATTGCCGGACCGAGCCTGGAAGTTGGCTTACTACAAAGCTAATAAGAATTTTTACTGTAACTACGCCACGAGAGCAAAACCATCAGACCTCACGCCATTTTTGATCGCCATTGCAAAAGAAGATTGCACCGACGGCTATATCGTGCGCGCTGGTGATGCCATTAACTTCGCCATCGGCCAGGGCGATGTATTGATGACGCCAATTCAGATGACCGATATGTATGCGGCAGTGGCCAACGGCGGAACCCTCTATAAGCCAGAGGTCGCGCGTGCGGTTGTTAACCCGGATGGCGTGGTGCTTCAGGAGTTCCAACCTCAAGCCACTGGCAAGATTCCAGCTTCAAGTAGCACCTTGAACTTCTTGCATGCTGCGCTCCGCCAAGTCGCTGTTTCTGGCACCGCAGCTGGGGTATTTGGCAATTATCCGATTCAAATCAGCGGAAAGACCGGAACCGGGCAGGTCCAAGGGCGAAACGCCAATGGCACCGCTAAAGATCCGACATCGTGGTTCGCTTCCTATGCCCCTTCGAATAAGCCCGAATACGCTGTCGTCATGATGGTGAGCCAGGGCGGTTACGGTGCAGGAACATCTGCGGTCGGCGTCAAAGATATTTATAGCGCCATCTTTGGAGTCACCGGCAATACCGTGGATCCCACTAAGGCGATTTTTCCCACTGGTACACCGCCTAAATCAATTCCCAAGATCGATGTTAAAAATGCAAAGTTGAAAACGCCATGACAATTTTCCGCCCGCAGTCTCGAACCCATCGGTTGATGCGAAATGTTTCCGGATATGACCGTTGGCTTACCTTCGCCGTAGTTGGCTTATTAGGATTTGGAACTCTTCTAGTGTGGGCTGCGACAAGGAATTGGTTCGCGTCGCAGCACCTTGATCCGCAGTACTACTTGAAACGTCACATCATCAATATTTTTATAGGCGCCGCGATGGCGTACGCGACAACACTTATTGATTATCGCCTGCTTCGGGCCTATACCCCGATCGTCTGGGGGCTTGGTGTCTTGGGGTTGATCGCAGTTCTTACACCCGGAGTCGGCTCTACGGTCAACGGTGCAAAAGCATGGATCGCTCTACCCGGAGGTTTTCAAATACAACCCGCGGAATTGGCAAAGATTTCTATCATTCTCGGAATCGCAATGATTCTGGCGGAGCGAAATGGAATTGGCGCCGACCCATCCGATAGAGATGTATTGAAGGCGCTAGGCGTTGCAGCCTTTCCAATCGCGCTGATCATGTTGCAGCCCGATTTAGGTACAACGCTCATCATCAGTTCGGCAATTGTGCTCATGATTGCCGTCTCCGGCGCACCATCCCGCTGGGTTGCAGGGTTGCTACTCCTTGCTCTCCTCGGAGGATTCGTTGCCGTTAAAGCGGGGGTTGTAAGTCAGTACCAGATCAAGCGTTTGCAATCATTTGTAAATCCGAGTGCCGATCCACAACTGAGTGGATACCAATTGAGGCAAGCTCGAATCACAATCGGTTCCGGCGGAATTTTGGGTAAAGGCCTCTTCAATGGCCCGCAGACCAACGGCAGGTTTGTTCCCGAACAACAGAACGACTTCATCTTTACCGTCGCTGGCGAAGAGACGGGATTCCTGGGATGCGGGCTGATGCTCCTGTTCTTTGGCCTCCTTTTCTGGCGAGCGTTTTTAATCGCACAGCGAACCAACGATCTCTTTGGCAGGCTGGTGTGCGTAGGAGTAATCGCCTGGTTTGCACTCCAAACCTTTGAAAATATCGGAATGTCTATGGGGTTAATGCCGATGACTGGGGTACCGCTGCCCTTCATCTCCTATGGAGGATCCTCAATGTTTGCCACCTTGATCGGTTTTGGGCTGCTTCAGAACGTTCATTTACGCTCGCGGTAGCGTCAAATTGGCTATCGGCCGCTGATCTGCGATACTTATAACAAGGTTTCAGTACTTCAGCGCGAATCGTCCGCCGCGAAGACCCGATATCCCGAGATTTTACTTTTTATGTCAGGTTTTTTAGAGCATTATTTAGAAGAGGATTTGTTTTATGGCGCCAGAGCCAAAGAAATCGCGTAAGCGCGCGGCTAAACCCGCAGCGACCAAGAGCGAAGCCCCAGTAGAAGTTTCTGCTGACTCCGCTTCCACCCCAGAGCGTGGCCAAAGTAAGCCACCAGCCAAGCGATCCGCCAAAAAAGCCGTCGCAGAGGTTCCGACTGAGGTTGTAGCACCGGCCAAGGTCAAGAAGGCAACTACCCCGGTTCCCGTTCCACTATTTCAAGAGGCACCTACAGAAGTTGCCCCTGCCAAGAAAGCCCGCGCCCCAAAAGCAGAGCCAAGTAATAGTGAATCTGAAACTGCAGCAGCCCCCGCCGAAAGTGATGAGCAGGCACAACGCCATCGCCGTCGCCGTGGAGGCCGCGGTCGCCGTCGTCCAACGGACGACTCCACCACCGAAAGTACTTTGAATGAAGATGGTGAAGCGCTAGATTCAGATTCTCTGGATGGCGAAGATGAAGTTCTAAATGCAGATGGAACGACGCATCGTCGCCGCCGTCGTCGTCGCGCCAAGGGCGAAGGCGTTGAAGCTGGCGAGAGCGTTGATGAAGATGGCGTAGTTACTGTTGTAAAGGTTCGCCCACCACGGGAGAGCTCACCAACTCGTACCGACCGCACTCCTCGTAACACTCGCGATCGAGATCGCGGCCGCAGTCGTGACAGTCGTGACCGTCGTGATCGCGATGATCGCGCCCCACGTGATTTCACCCGCCGTCGCGGAACCATCATTACCGAGCAGGAGTTCTTAGCACGTCGTGAAAATGTAGATCGTGAAATGTTGGTCCGCCAGACCGGCGACCGTACTCAGATTGCGGTACTCGAAGACAAGATCATGGTGGAGCATTACGTCAACCGAAATAGCAATATTTCCTATGTCGGTAACGTCTACCTCGGCCGCGTTCAAAATGTACTTCCATCGATGGAAGCCGCATTCGTTGATATTGGCAAGGGACGTAACGCTGTTCTCTATGCCGGTGAAGTGAATTGGGATGCCGCTGGCATTGCTGAAGGACAGACCCGCAAGATTGAACATGTCCTCAAGACCGGTCAATCAGTATTAGTACAAGTAACTAAGGATCCAATTGGGCAGAAAGGTGCGCGCTTAACCTCGCAGATCTCGCTCCCCGGTCGCTACCTGGTTTATGTACCTGGTGGCGCAATGAGCGGAATTAGCCGTCGCCTTCCCGATCAAGAGCGCAGTCGCTTAAAGTCGATTTTGAAGAATTTGATTCCAGAAGAGGCGGGCGTAATCGTTCGTACCGCTTCGGAAGGAGCAACTGAAGAAGAGCTCGAGCGCGATGTAATTCGCCTCAAAGCGCAATGGGATGATATTCAAGAGAAATCCGAAAATCCTTCCACGACAGCTCCATCACTTCTTTATAGCGAGCCAGATCTCACCGTTCGCGTCATCCGCGATATCTTTAATGAAGATTTCCGTCGCCTCATCGTGCAAGGTGATGAAGCATGGGATGAAATTAATAATTACCTCGGACACATCGCTCCTGAACTCACCGCCAAGATGGAAAAGTGGACTGGCGCGCGTGACTTATTTGCAGAGAACCGCATTGAAGAGCAGTTAGCCAAGGCATTTGATCGCAAGGTTTACCTACCCTCCGGTGGTTCCCTTGTTATCGACCGCACTGAAGCGATGATTGTTATCGACGTCAACACTGGAAAGTTCATCGGTAAGGGCGGAAATCTGGAAGAGACAGTTACCAAGAACAATT
>JBAXVT010000033.1:0-17175 GCA_037128715.1 Actinomycetes bacterium | reverse complement strand
CTAGGTGCCATCTCGCTTGTCGAAATGATGTACCTGCAAGAGGCAAGTGCTACTCCTGCTAATTTCAGCGGTGCGATTCAATCTAACCCTCGTGGCGGAAACGTTCAGGTGGCAATAACCGTTGATGGAGCTAGCGGAGTATTTAGGATAACGAGTATCTCAACCCCCTTACAGCCAACTGGAGGGAATTCTGCGTACTCCAATCTCGCGATACCGACATTGACACGCGAAGCCCTGGCAGTTCAAAGCGCTGCAATAGTTGGAGTTACGGGAGCCTCGCAAATTTCTGCGGCCTGGATCGCTTCATTGTTTTCCGCGATAGCCATCGCCGCTGCGGGAGGGAGTCCCGTCGGGCAGGCATCAGCCACTACTACGCCAACGCCCAGCCCCACTCCTTCTCCAGTTACAACTACCCCTAGTTCAACTCCTACAAGTTCAACTTCGACCTCGCTCCCACCAGCTCCAGTAATACCGAAGTTCAACTTTTCACCTTATACGGGAAGTTCGGCGGGGCCCGATCTCAGTATTTATTTACAGCAGGTATCGGCAATACTTGCGCTAATTCCCGGAGGAACCGAAGATGTCTCGGCATCTTCACTCATAAAGACGAGAAACTCTTTGCTTGCACTTCAGACGGCGATGCAATCGGCGGTGGCAGGTAGTCAAACTAACCCCACTTCGCTCGCCACTTATATCCCAGCACTCAATTTACAGATGACCACATATGTGGCACAAACCCAGCAGACGATTGACTCATATTATTTGAGTGTACAAAATTCGGCGAAGAATTTATTTGCAAAGGCACAGGCATCGGCTGCTGCACTGGCGACATCTCCGACTCCAAAGGTCACTGCAACAACCAGCGCCGCAGTTCAATACAAACTTGCTAACGTCATTAAGAAGACTTATACCTGCGTAAGAACTGTTGGGGGCGTTACAACTAAGAAGGTTCTCAAGAGTGTCGTAGTGAAGTGCCCAGCAGGCTACAAGCTCTTAAAGAAGTAGTTGCCTCTCACTCCGCTATTTCCCTTTAAGCATTTTGCGAATTAGCTCTAGCGCGGTTTTAACTCTTGCTTCGTAACCATGTGTTGTCGGGTGGTAGTACTCAGTGCCAACGAGATCATCGGGCAGGTACTGCTGTCCAGCGACTGCGCCCGCTAAATCATGCGGATAGATATACGAGTTAGATTCGCGGGCGGCACTCACTTGACCATCGCGCAGGGCTCCGGAATTTCCATCGCGCAAATGTGGTGGCACAGCGCCGCCTTTGGACGAGCGCAAGTCAGCGAGAGCGGATTCAATTCCCAGGTAGGCGGCGTTGGATTTTGGCGCACAGGCAAGGTATGTGACCGCCTCGGCAAGGATAATTCTTGCTTCTGGCATACCCACCATGGCAACTGCTTGTGCGGCGGCGACAGCTAAGCCCAGTGCGCCAGGATCAGCAAGCCCGATATCTTCACTAGCGCTAATCATTACTCGTCGCGCTATAAAACGTGGGTCCTCGCCCGATTCCAACATTCGCGCTAGATAGTGCAGGGCGGCATCGACGTCAGAGCCACGGATACTCTTAATAAAGGCACTGGCTACGTCGTAATGATTGTCCCCGCCGCGGTCATACTTTGCGATGACGCGATCGACAGCCCGGCTTAGTGCCTCGGTAGTAATTTCACCGCTTGCTGCCCCGGCCGCAGCCTCCAAATATGTGAGGGCGCGACGCGCATCCCCGGCAGCGAGACGAACAAGTGAGTCACGCGCCTCATCTGAAATCGTAACTTCACCGTTCAAACCGCGTACATCCGAAATCGCTCGGTTGATAAGTGTTGCGATTTCGGAATCAGGGATCGTGCGAAGAGTGAGGACGATTGACCGCGAAAGAAGTGGCGAAATGATTGAGAAAGAGGGATTCTCGGTCGTCGCTGCAACGAGCGTTACCCATCGATTCTCAACTCCTGGAAGGAGTGCATCTTGTTGTGCTTTCGAGAAACGGTGTACTTCATCAATAAAAAGGACCGTCTCCTTATTCTCTTTGAGCAACCTCTCCTCTGCCTGCGTCAACATTTCGCGGACTTGAGCGACTCCAGAACTGACAGCTGAAAGTTCGACAAATTCCCGTGAATCGGAGTGAGCGATCATCTTCGCAAGAGTGGTCTTTCCACTTCCTGGAGGACCATAAAGAAGGACGCTGGTAATGTGTTTGGCTTCCCCTGCGATCAAGCGCATCAAGGGAGATCCACTTTGGAGCAGATGCTGCTGACCGAGCAGTTCTTGCAAAGTGGTCGGGCGCAGGCGCACTGCTAGAGGCGCTGCCTTGTCGAAGACCTTCTTCTCGTCCATCTTTACCCCAACCTCATAAACGGAAACTCTACTGCTTTCCGCATAGGGGATATCAGGGTGTATAAGCGCTGGGGTTAAGATCTTCACCATGCAAGAAACCACAGTTTTCGTAGGAGCCAGTTTCACGGATTGCGAGCGAGAATTCTTCCCGCCCTATGGCAATGGATTTGTGCGGATCATCGCCGAATCTGGGCGACTACCGGGTGAAGTGATTAATGCCGGCATTTCTGGAAACCGAGTCATCGACCTAGTAAATCGATGGGACACCGATGCATTGGCGCACAACCCAACTCGGGTTTCTATCACCATCGGCTTAAACGACACCTGGCGCCGGTATGACAGCAATGACCTAACATCAGTAGAGGACTTCGAAGCGCGCTATCGCAATATTATTGCTCGAACGATTTCGCAGACGAGCGCTGAAATTATTTTATGCGAACCAGTACTGATTCCTTTAAACCCAGAGATGGAATCATGGCGCGAAGACTTCGATCCGAAAATCCAAGTGATTCATAGATTGTCGGCCGAATACGGGGTCAAACTAGTTGCTTTCAATAGTTTCTTGAATGCCAAAGCTGGTGAACTATCTGCGCTGGAATTAACCCTTGATGGGATACATCCAACTCGGTTGGGACATGAACTTGTAGCAGAGTATTGGCTGCAAGCGGTCTTGTGAGTTGATCGCCCAACTACGTCTGAGGTCGGTCACCAATCCAGTCTTCCTTTAACAACAGCTACCCAAGAGAGTTGATTCTCGCTGAGGACCCCCAAACCAATTACGAATTCCAGAATTGCTTTTGCGCTTTCTTCAACAGGCATCTCTGAGATGCCATTTAGAATTTTCGCCTCCTCCGGGTATTGGACTTCAACTCTGCGGAAGCGATCGAGGTTATCTTCGAGGGCTGCAGTGTCGTCGAGCGGCGGCTTCGAAGCTCGCAAAAGCCCCAGTGCATAATTCAAAGCACGAGTACGGATGCCTTGACCCGCGATCAGCAGTTCCCCACGCCTAGCTCGGCCGATCGCGATCAGGATTGTGGCGAGAAAGAGAGTCCACTCATCTTCAAGAATGAAGGGCCTTGGATTGGTGCGCGCTTGTATGGCTTGAACGCGTTCAGTGATATTCGTTTTATCAGTAGGGACTGCCCACGAGTTCACCGAAGCAAGTTCGAGTTCACTATCTTCGAATACAGCAAATTCAATAACCCGGCCATTGCGATACACAACTTTAAGACCGTGGTCGGTTTCACGCGGGGAGAAAGCAATCTCTTCCGATGCAGGCAACCACGTCAGGTCGTTGCGGAACTTTTCCCCGTAACCCGTCTTCACGACCAGGAAGAAATCGTGGTCTGACCACTCATCGGCTCTAAAAGTTTCGGCGGTGGATCCGACCAATACGAGCCCCAGGACATCGGGATTCTCTTGAGCGCTTTTGTTCAAGTCATCAATAAATGCCAAAAATTCAGCGGGGGCGCTTTCTAATGGCTTCATAATCAAATCCTAGGTCCCTGGCGATAAAAAACATCCTAGAGGCCGCGAGTGAAATCCATTGCGCCAATCGATTCCCCTGGCTGCAGCGGAATTGGAAGTGTTCGTTTTATTGGAATTTCTTTACGTAGTGCGGATCCAACGGCGCTTCCCAAGCGTAGGTAGTAATCGCTGTTAAGCGAACATCCATCGGCATCCAGCCCGATTAAATTCGATTCACTAGGAAAGAATTTTGACTGGGGAACCAGTTTGTACATGGCGGTGCCCTCATCAACTTCGTCGAACATCGCCATCTGAACTTGAGTTGCCCCTGCGGAGACCGCATTTATGGCTTGCTGCCAGAGGAACGAACCACAGGCACGAGCGATGGCATTGCTTGGGGCAGTCGAACCCCGATTGCTCATCAAATTTTTCCAGGAGAAGCCGGGCCAAATAACGGGCATATAACCGATGCCCAATCGTTGAGTTTCTGCAATATCTGGAATAGTGACATTTTGTAGATAGGTCTGACCTTCAGACACATAGTAGGAGCCAAAACGTCCTACGGCCCATGGGTTAATGAAGTCAAAGCTGCGATAAGCCTTCGCCCATTCCGCCCCTGGCTGCGCATCACCTGTTCCCGTCCGCCAATAGGAACCAGTTCCGCCGATTACTGTTGCCCGATATTTTGGTTCAGGATTTGCTTGGAAGAATGTAAGAAGTTCCATCACATTGGCCGCTGACAGATTGTCTGAACCAGGTATTCCCATTCCCCAGAGTTCAACCATCGGCAACCCTTTTTCGTGCAGGTAGCTTGAACTTTGAGTCAACCCCTTGTCGACCTGAAGTTTCCAATCATTCTCAACCATATTTATGAGCTGGTCTCCACTTAGGTTGCTGCTGAAGTCGTATTCCAGATAAATGACGCGACCATATCTTTCTGCGGCTTTTTGCTCATTAGTTAGAAGGGTTAATCCATGTTGGTAAAACCTGGGATCGAGCATCGGGGCAAGAAATCTCTGCAGGGCGGCACCATCTATTTTGTATTGTTGCATCCATGCGAAATGGCGCATGATGGTGAGCAGGTTGTAACCGGAATATCCGTTGAGAGCCTGCCCATTCGGGAGTTGAATCTGAGTTGGACATAATTCTGATGAAGTTAATTCGCTGGTATCTGGCCACAGATCAACAGTGAGCGCACTAAATACTGGCAGTTTTCCGTAATCGAACCAGTGAACCCACGAAGGACCGGTGTCATCTTGCGGGCATCCAAACCACCCTTGATAACCAAATAGTGCCTTGCCTTTAATAGTGGAATTATCAATAACCGTGCCATCGCTTTGTGGCAACGAACTCAAATCAATTGTGGGTGTTGGAGTAGGAGTTGGCGTGGGCGTGGGAGTTGGCGTGGGAGGCGGGGTCTCACTCGGTGTAGGAGTCGTAATAGGTGTCGGAGTTGGCGTACTACTAGGTCGGGGTGCGACTGAGATTTTCGTCCCCTTGTCCCAGATTAATTTCTTGCCCGACTTAATGCAGGTGAATTTCTTACCCTGATATGTACTGGTCTTGCTCGCCTTGGGACAGGGTGTTCCCGCTTTCACGGCTGCGGTTGAATTAGATGTAGCAAAAACCGGCAACGATATTGCCAAAGAGACTAGAAGGATGAGCCACGATCTCCTCATGGCGCTCATGCTAGACCGCACTTTTATGCAAAGAAATAGTCAGAGCGGCTTAAAATTTTGATGACGATTGAGAAGCCGAGCGTCAATTCTAAACCTATTAGCGCCACTCAGGTTGCAGGCATGGCAATGCTGGTATAAATAGACATGCTTATTGATGCGGGAAATGCGTATTTATTGCGTTCAGCCATATTAGTTATCGCTAGCTCAGTGGTTTCTGCTCTCAGAGAACGAATGACCCAGGCGTTCAATTCATGACAACTCGGGTCTTTGTCGTAGATGATCACGAACTTGTCCGACGTGGATTAATTGGACTCATTAATGCTGAAGAGGATTTAAGTGTCGTGGGCCAAGCTGGGGATGTGCAGGAAGCGCTTGCAACTCTTACGACCGTAGTTACTGATGTTGCCGTACTTGACGTGCGCCTACCTGATGGAAGTGGAATCGAACTTTGTCGAGAAATCCGATCTCTCTATCCTGACGTAAAAGTTTTGATACTGACATCTTTCCTTGATGACGAGGCATTACTTGGAGCCGTGCTTGGCGGAGCAAGTGGCTACGTGATTAAAGATATTAAAAATTTGGATTTGCTGGATGCTATTCGGAAAGTAGCTGTAGGGGAAGTTCTTTTAGACATAGCCCTTGTTTCTAATGTTACAAATCGTTTACGCAAAGTATCTAGCCCAGCAAGTGAAATCTATGAACTAACTGATCAAGAACAGAGGGTGCTAGAACACATTGGCCGAGGTTTAACGAACCGGCAGATCGCAGAATCGATGTTCTTGGCCGAAAAGACCATTAAGAATTACGTCTCATCACTCCTCGGAAAGCTTGGCCTGGAACGAAGAACGCAGGCCGCAGCGTTGGCGGCACGACTTGGTTTAGGCAGGAACTAGTAAGGAACGACCCAACTGGCGCGAGTTCCTTGTGGCTCTTTTTTAGTTATAGAAAAAGTGCCGCTACATTCCTTGGCGCGTTCTTCCAGATTCAATAATCCGCTCTTGCGAAATCCTTCTACATATCCAATTCCATCGTCACTAACTTGCACTTCCAGTAAACCGTCAGTTGCAGAAATTGAAACATCGATATGACGACAGCGCGCGTATTTAACCGCATTCGTAAGAAGTTCTCTAACAACCGCAATTGTATGTTCACTTAGGGTTCTATGCGCAAAGGCGTCAATCGGGCCGTGAAATTCACTAGAAATATGTATTGCATTTTTTCCTTGAAAGATTGCTATTTCTTCCTGAACACGTCCACGTAGTCCGGCGAGAGGTCCCGGTATCTGTAATGCAAAGATCGTGTTGCGGATTTGTTGCACAGTCAAATCTAGATTATCAATTGTCTCCTGAATAATTTTGAGATCGCGCGTTGGCACGAGTTCATCCTTAGTTACTGCTTGGAGTGAAAGTCCAGTGGCAAAAAGGCGTTGAATCACCAAATCATGTAGGTCGCGACCAATACGGTCACGTTCTGCCAGAACAACAATTTGGTTCTGAGCTGCCTGTCCTCTGGCGCTATCTATCGCTATCCCAGCGGCAGACGCAAGCACTATGACAAGCTGTTCATCTTCCTCGGTAAATTCTAGTCCGCCCTTTTTCTCGGTGAGGTAGAGGCTTCCGTACACTTCATCGCGAATGCGAATCGGTACTCCAAGAAATGAATTCATTGCAGGGTGACCTTCTGGAAAACCAACAGACGCTTCACTGCTTTTGATAGATGCCAAACGCAAAGGAGTGGGATGATTAAGTAAATGCCCGAGGAGACCTTTACCTTCAGGAAATCTTTCAATCTCGTCAGCAGATTCTTCGCTTAATCCAACGTAGGTAAATTCTTCAAGTCGACCGTCAGGGCTTATGGCACCAAGTGCACCGTAGGTCGCCTCTGAAATAATTACCGCGTTCTCGACTAAGCGCCGCAGAGATGCGCTGAGATCTTCGCCTTTTGCGACATCAATGACAGCATCCGAGAGAGCGCTTAATCGACTGACAACCATGGGGGAAGTCTGCCTAAACATGGGAAGTATTGCGAGTTAACTACGTGATTCGGCTGCGGTTCTAGCGTAAAACCACCATGCAACGCATGCACCCACGATGGCAAAAACTGCGACACCGAGGAAGAAGCTCTTAGGTGCCACGAGTGATAAAAGCACTCCGAAGACGAAAGGACCAAATGCTGCAATAGCCCCGGTCCAACCGATAACTCCGCCTGCCTGTCGAGGTGCGAAGATCATCGGCATCTGTTTAAAAGTACTTGCGTTTCCAACGCCTGCGAAGAAGAAGATGGCCATCATTCCCCAAAAGAATGGCATGAAATCGTTACTGCTTTGTGGAGAAAGCTGGAATGCGGTAAAAATCGATGAGCTTGCAATACCTACGCCTGAAGCGAATGTCAGAATTCCTCCACCTAATCGATCAGCAAGGGGCCCACTTATGACCCGCGCAGCTGAACCGATCAATGGCCCGTAGAAGGCAAACTTCACAGGGTCTGGTGCATTGGCAAACTCTCCAAATAGATTTCTAATAAGTAATCCGAATTGCGCAGCGAGACCTGAAAATGTTCCGAAAGTCATCACGTAGAGGAGAGTCATCAACCAAGTGTGCTTATTCTTGAAAATATCTAATTGATCACTTACTCCACGAGCTTTAATTGGAACGCTCTTAAGCATTGTCCAGGCAAGTACAACTGCGACGAGAACAAAAGGCACCCATAAGAGCCCTGCGTTTTGATACCAAGCAAAGGTGTCTATGCCCTTAACTTTATTAACAAAATGTTGTGGGCCTCCTAGGGTTGCACCGAACATCGCAGATGCGACGATGAGTGGTGTAACAAATTGCACGATACTGACACCGAAATTACCAATACCTGCCTGAAGGCCTAATGCCATTCCTTGCTTAGATTTAGGGAAGTAATAGGAGGTACTCGGCATGAAGCCCGAGAAAATCCCCCCGCCTAAACCAGACAGGAATCCAAGCGCAAGCAAACCGATAAATGGCGTGGATGGAGTACGAACCGCTACTGACCAACCTATGAGTGGAATCAGTAAGAGCGCGGTTGAATAGGTGACGAGTTTGCGCGTTCCAAGGACCGGTGGAAGGAACATCCATATCAAACGTAAACCTCCACCAGCTAATCCCGGCATTGCGGCTAGCCAGTAAAGTTCTCTCTTGCTGAGGTTGAAACCCAAGTTATTCAATTTCGGAGCTAGAGCAGATACCAAAAACCAAGTAATGAAGCCTAAAGTTAGTGCGTAGGTAGTCACCCAAAGACTGCGCCATGCAATTTTCGAATCCCATTTGCCTTCCTCGTTGGGATCCCAACCGTCAAGCCACTTGGCGGAATCGTTTGTTTTTGAACCTTTCGCGTTCATCTCAAGCTCCTATCGGATGTGGGGTATTGGTATCAATCTTGTGATCTAAATGGGGACTTTCTTTCGAAAGCAGGCGCATGATGACTAGATGCATCCAGACGCTGGCTGAAAGCGTGAGAAGAAATAGGACGATGAAAGTCGATTGCGGAAGCCCAGTCTTTTCGCGTACGAAGACAAAAAGTGGAGGCAGCAGGAATCCACCTAGCGCTCCGAGTGTGCCGACAAGTCCACCAACAGCTCCAACATCATGTGGAAAATATTCTGGAATATGTTTGAAGACTGCCGCTTTGCCAATTCCCATGGAGCAACCAACGATAAAGAGCAAAGCTGTGAACTGTCCTACACCTAGAGAATATGGAAGGACGTTCTTAGGACCATCTGGAGTTTTAAGAACAATATAGCCAAATGGTGCAGCAAGAAGTAGAAGCGAAATCAACATCGTTGTAAAAGTTGCATACATTAATTTACGTGCCCCAATTTTGTCGGAGATGTATCCACCTAATGGTCGCAGTAAAGATGCTGGGAAGATGAATAGTGCAGTGAGCAATGCGGCGTCATGAAGATTTAGTCCGTAAACAGAAACATAATATTTTGGCATCCACGAGGCAAGTGCAACATATGCCCCGAAAACCACGACATAGTACAAACTAAAGCGCCAGACTTGAATGTGTCTTAAGGGCAAGAACATTTCCTTGAGAGGCCTGGGTACCTGCACATTTTTACTATCAGCCGGAGTGAATAGGAATGTGGCAATTGCGGTTAGCACCAACAGAATCGAATATAGAGCTGGGACAAAACGCCACCCACCAGGAATAATTCCGCCCACATATGAACCCCCGATAGTGCTTGCGATAACGGCTGGTCCTATAAATTTCGTGGCAGAAGCTCCAACATTTCCTGCACCAAATACTCCTAGAGCAAAACCTTGACGCTCACGGGGAAACCAATGAGAGTTCCATGCGATACCGACGCTAAATAGGTTACCAGCGAATCCAACGAGAAAAGCAAGAATGAGTAACCAGTGATAATTGAGAGTCATGTGCGCTAATAAATATGCCGGTACGGAAGTCACCAACAACATGGCTATGGTTACACGTTTTCCGCCTATGCGATCAGTGAGTATTCCAAGGAAAAGTCGCCATATGGAACCGTTCAGTATGGCTACTGAGGAGAGCCAGGCGAGTTGTGAATCTGAAATCCCGAATTCCTTTTGAATTGGAATTCCAAGAACTCCGAACATCAACCACACGGCAAACATAAGGGTGAAGGCAAAAGTAGATATTGATAGGACTCGAGTGGAACCAGTCCGCTCAGACATGCTTTCTCCTCATCGACAAAGTTCGTTAGTCAAAATCTCTCATGCTCAATCGCTCTGAAAATAGGGTCTTTAGACCTGTATTCCGTCGCGCTTCCTTAAGCCAGACTGCAACCATGGGAAGAACTGATGACGTTTTTAACGGAACCGAAGAAGCGCTTATCAAATTTGGACGTTTCTTTGCAGGCGGAGAGGTTTCTAAAGATTTGTTGTCAGTGACTAAAGCCGGTGGGCGTGAAGGCGATATTTTCTACCGAGATCGATGGAGTCATGACAAAGTTGTTCGTTCAACGCATGGGGTGAACTGCACGGGATCTTGCTCCTGGAAGGTCTATGTTAAAGACGGAATCATCACCTGGGAAACACAGCAAACGGACTATCCATCAGTAGGTCCAGATTCTCCTGAATACGAACCGCGTGGGTGCCCAAGAGGCGCCGCATTTTCTTGGTACACCTATTCACCAACTCGTATCCGTTTTCCGTATATTCGCGGCGTTTTATTGGAAATGTTTCGTGAAGCTAAGGGTCGATTAGGTGACTCTGTACTTGCGTGGGCTGACGTTGTAGATAATCCGGAAAGTCGCCAACGCTACCATCGTGCTCGCGGCAAGGGTGGGTTAGTTCGCGTTAGCTGGAGCGAGGTCTCGGAAATTATTGCTGCAGCACATGTTCATACTATTAAGAAATATGGACCAGATCGTGTCTTTGGTTTCTCACCAATTCCTGCAATGTCTATGGCTTCTCATGCGGCGGGTGCCCGCTTCATTTCCTTAATGGGCGGATCGATGCTTTCATTTTATGATTGGTATGCAGATCTTCCCGTTGCCTCGCCTCAAGTTTTCGGAGACCAGACCGATGTTCCAGAATCAGCTGACTGGTTCAATGCTACTTATCTAATAATGTGGGGTTCCAATGTTCCAGTAACGCGGACCCCAGATGCGCATTTCATGACAGAAGCACGTTACAAAGGTCAAAAAGTTGTTGCGATTAGTCCTGATTATGCCGACAATACGAAATTTGCAGATGAATGGGTGGCCCCACATCCCGGTACCGATGGTGCACTTGGTATGGCTATGGGCCATGTGATCCTTAAAGAGTTCTTCGTTGATAAGCAGGTTCCGCGATTCCAGGATTACGTAAAGAAATTTACAGACTTGCCGTATTTGGTTTCATTGCGTAAGAAAGATGGTTCATGGGTTCCAGATAAATTCCTCGTGTCATCAGATTTAGGAGATGTTTCCGAAGGTTCACGATTTAAGACAGTGGTTCTTGATTCCAGCACCGGTGAAACTTTCGTACCAAATGGTTCGCTTGGACATAGATATAACGACTCTTCCATGGGGAAGTGGAACCTTGATCTTGAGGGTGTGGATCCACTTTTGAGCGTTTACGGTAAGAAAGGCGCGGTATCGGCTCCAGTTCTCATGCCACGTTTTGATCAAGGTCAAGAAGCTTCAGAAAGTGGCGGCGTTCTGGCTCGTGGAGTACCCGTCATTGAAATAGCAGGGAAAACTGTCACGACAGTTTATGACTTGATGTTGGCTCAGTACGGAGTTGCGCGCGAAGGTCTAGATGGTGATTGGCCTGAAGGTTATGACGATCGTTCTCCTTATACGCCATCTTGGCAAGAAGAAATAACGAGCGTTCCTGCTGTTCAGGCTATTCGTATAGCTCGTGAATTCGCACAAAATGCGATCGACTCTGAAGGTCGCTCGATGATTCTATTAGGAGCGGGCACCAATCATTGGTTCCACTCTGACACCATGTACCGCACTTTTTTGGCACTTGTCACTCTGACGGGTTGCCAAGGAGTTAACGGCGGAGGTTGGGCACATTATGTTGGACAAGAAAAGTGTCGTCCAGTTACCGGCTGGGCCCAGCTCGCATTTGGTGCAGATTGGTCTCGCCCCGCACGACAGATGATCGGTACGGCATTTTGGTATGTATCAACTGATCAATGGCGTTATGACGCCTTGGGCTCGGAATTGTTGGCAACTCCTTTGGGAGAGGGTCGATTCAAGGACATGAGTGCGATTGATGTGATTGCTCAATCTGCCCGTATGGGATGGATGCCTTCATATCCTTCGCTCAATCGCAACTCTCTAGACCTGGTAGATGAGGCTCGTGACAAGGGCATCGATCCTGCCCAACATGTTATCAACGAACTTAAAAGCGGAGATCTCCAATTTGCGATTGAAGATCCCGATGCGCCAGAAAACTGGCCACGTGTTCTAACTGTTTGGCGGGCAAACATTTTAGGTTCATCGAGTAAAGGAAATGAATATTTCCTTAAGCATCTCTTGGGCACGGACAACTCAGTAAGAGCTCAAGAGAACGAACCAGATGCCAGGCCTAAAGACGTTACGTGGCGCGAAGATGCACCTGAAGGAAAGTTAGACCTTCTGGTATCCATAGACTTCCGAATGACAAGTACAGGACTTTTCGGAGATATCTTGTTGCCCGCTGCGACATGGTATGAAAAACATGATCTTTCGAGTACCGATATGCATCCTTTTGTTCATGCTTTCACTCCTGCAATTAATCCGCCGTGGGAAACCAAAACTGATTATGAAATTTTCCAGATGCTAGGTCGTCAAGTCTCCGAGCAAGCTAAAGGACATTTAGGTGAGCGAGAGGATCTAATCGTTGTCCCCCTCTTGCATGACACACCAGATGCGATGGCAACTCCCGGTGGCGTGGTGCTTGACTGGAAGAAGGGCGAAGTTGAACCTATTCCAGGAGTCACTATGCCGAAACTGGTGGTCGTCAAGCGCGATTACTCGCAAATTGGCGAAAAGATGGCCGCTCTTGGACCTCTGATCGACACACTCGGGACAAATACGAAAGGCGTCCCAGTCAGCGTTCTTCCTGAGATTGAGCTGCTGCGACATAGCAATGGCGTCGCATCGACAGGAGTGGGTGCCGGAAGGCCATCACTTGCGCGAGATGTGGATGCATGCGAGACAATCCTTGCGCTTTCTGGCACTACAAATGGACGAGTGGCCGTTGCAGGATTCAGAGCGCTGGAAAAGAGAACGGGTCAGAAACTTACCGACCTGGCCTTGGATAATGAAGGAAAACGAATCACCTTCGCCGACACGCAAGCGAGGCCGGTTCCTGTCATTACCAGCCCTGAATGGTCTGGGTCAGAACATGGTGGCCGCCGATACACGGCATTTGCAATCAACGTCGAAAGATTGAAACCTTGGCACACTCTTACGGGACGCCAACATTTCTTTATTGACCACGACTGGATGAGCGAATTGGGAGAGCAGTTACCTGTCTTTAGACCACCGTTGAATATGCACCGCATATTCGGGGGTCAGGGTGATGGAGTCGAAAAAGAGGTGACGGTCAGGTACCTCACGCCTCACTCAAAGTGGTCTATTCACTCTGAGTATCAGGACAACCTCTTCATGCTTTCTCTTTCTCGTGGAGGTCAGGAGATTTGGATGAGCGTTGAAGATGCAGAAACTATCGGCGTGAAAGATAACGAATGGATCGAGGCTTACAACCGCAACGGTGTAGTCGTAGCTCGTGCATGCATTTCACACCGCATGCCATCTGGAACAGTCTTTATGTATCACGCAAAGGATCGTGTCGTGGATGTTCCTTTGGCAGAAACATCAGGCAAGAGAGGCGGAATTCATAATTCGCTCACGCGCCTTATGATTAAACCGACGCATTTAATTGGCGGGTATGCACAACTCACATTCGCCTTCAATTACCTCGGACCAACCGGCAATCAACGTGATGAAGTGACAGTTATTCGTCGTCGATCACAAGAGGTGGAATACTAATGAAGGTCATGGCCCAAATGGGCATGGTGATGAACCTGGATAAGTGCATCGGGTGTCACACATGTTCTGTAACGTGCAAGCAAGCTTGGACTAATCGTTCTGGATTGGAATATGCCTGGTTTAATAACGTTGAGACTCGCCCAGGGCAGGGTTATCCACGTAGATACGAAGATCAGGAGAAAGCCAAAGGAGGATGGGTCCGCACTCGAAGCGGGCGAATTCGCCTCAAGGGTGGAAGTAAGGCGCGACGTCTCCTATCCATTTTCTCTAATCCTCGCATGCTCAATATCAAGGATTATTACGAGCCATGGACCTATGAATATGACAATCTGATCTCGGCTCCGCTTGGCCAGCAGACTCCAGTCGCGAGACCTAAATCTCTCTTAACTGGAAAACCAATGAAGATTGAATGGTCTGCGAACTGGGATGATGATTTAGGAGGAGGGCCGGAAAATATTGAAAAAGATCCGATCCTCCAGAAGTTATCAGAAGATGTTACAACGAAAGTAAAATTGGCATTTGAAGAAACCTTCATGTTCTATCTACCACGGATCTGCGAACATTGTTTGAACCCTGCTTGCGTTGCAGCCTGCCCCTCAGGGGCAATGTATAAACGCGCAGAAGATGGCATCGTCCTCGTCGACCAACAACAATGCCGCGGATGGCGCATGTGCGTTTCTGCTTGTCCATACAAGAAGATCTATTTCAATCATAAAACAGGAAAAGCTGAAAAATGCACCATGTGCTACCCACGGCTTGAAATCGGAATGCCAACAGTGTGTTCTGAGACCTGCGTCGGTCGGCTTCGCTACCTCGGCCTCTTCCTGTATGACGCAGATAAGGTTCTTGCAGCCGCGTCAATTGAGGATGAGAAGGCTTTGTATCAAGCCCAACTCGATCTACTTCTAGATCCTAATGACCCAGAGGTTTTAGCTGCCGCCAGAGCTGAAGGAATCCCAGAGGATTGGTTGCTAGCCGCACAGAATTCTCCTGTATATAAATTGGCAAAGGTATACAAGATAGCGCTTCCACTTCATCCGGAATATCGCACGATGCCAATGGTTTGGTATGTACCACCACTTTCACCCATCGTTGATGTTTTAACGGAAACCGGTCATGACGGAGAAGAGGCAGGCAATCTCTTTGGTGCCATTAACGCACTTCGTGTACCACTTGCATATTTGGCTGAACTTTTTTCCGCTGGTGATATTGAAGTGGTAGAAGGCACCTTACGTAAACTTTCGGCGATGCGCTCGTATATGCGCGATATAAACCTTGGCCGCGAGCCGCGGCCAGAGATTCCAGAAGCTGTCGGCATGACGCAGGAGTCAATTTATGAGATGTACAGGCTTCTGGCGATTGCTAAATATGAGGATAGGTATGTCATTCCGGTAGCTCACTCCGAGCAGGCAAGAGAGTTGGAAAGCATGGGTTGCTCATTGGACGGAGTTGATACTGGAGAGAAATTTGGAGGACCTTTTGGACAGGCCTCGGGAAATCCTGTTCCAGTCACCATTGAAAACTTCCACATCATGAGAGATCGGCAGACCAAATGAGTATCGCCATAGCTCGAATTATCGCTTCATCGCTGCTGGTTTATCCCGATCAAAAGTACGTCGAAGCGCGGGACGAAATGATTGTATTAGCTAATCACATCGAGCCAGCATTAGCAGAACCACTGCTAGCATTCTTTAGCGCCACGAAAGACTTAACGCTGGAGGATATCCAGAAGCATTACGTGGAGATCTTCGATATGCGTCGCAAGTGCTCGCTATTCCTCACGTCCTGGACCCATGGAGATACCCGTAATCGTGGGATGGCTCTTGTTTATTTTAAGGAAATTTACAAACGTTGCGGGGTAACAATTACGGATGAAGAACTCCCAGATCATTTGGCTGTCGTGCTTGAATTCGCAGCGCTGAAAAATCCGGCAGAAGGAAGGCTTCTCCTAGGAGAACATCGTGCACCAATTGAGCTGCTGAAAGATGCTTTGCATAGCGCAAATTCATATTATGCATTCATTTTGGATGCAGTGGTTGCAACGTTGCCAAGCATGACTCCAGAAATTGAAAAAAGGGCGCGTGATTTGGCAATTACTGGCCCGCCTCAAGAATTTGTCGGTTTAAGTGGCGCTGTAACGGTTGCCTTGGAACCTTTCTCAGCACATGCCACAGATGCTTTGCTTGGGGCACGTCCATGACATCTTCTAGTATTTTGCTTTGGTCTGTTTTACCATATCTGGCGATCGGTTCATTTGTTATCGGTCTGGTATGGAGATATCGCTTCGACAAATTTAGCTGGACCACAAGGTCTTCCCAAATATACGAAGGAAAACTCTTAAGTTTTGCGGGTCCAATGTTTCATCTCGGTCTATTCGCTGTAATTGGTGGGCATATTGTCGGTTTGTTGGTTCCGCAATCTTTCACGGAGTTCATCGGCCTTAGCCAGCATGCTTATCATTTAGGTGCCGTATCGATGGGTGGACTTGCAGGTGTTGCAACTGTGACCGGAATCTTCCTTCTTATCTATCGTCGGCGAACGACAGCTACCGTTTTTGCTGCGACCACGAAGAACGATAAGACAATGTATGTGTTTCTAGTGGCAACACTTTTGGCCGGATGCAGTGCAACACTTTCAAGTGCTGGCGTAATTGGGGAAGAACACAATTACCGTGAGACGGTCGCCCCTTGGGTGCGCTCAATCTTGTTATTGCATCCTGACGGCACGCTTATGCAAAACACCCCTCTTGCATTCAGAATTCATGCTGCTATTGCCATGTCCCTATTTATTATCTGGCCATTCACTCGTCTAGTTCACGCCCTGAGTGCTCCAGTTGGATATATATTTCGTCCTTCGCTGATCTATCGCACTCGCGATTATGAGAGTACGAGCGGAAATCGCAAAGCTCGACCAGGATGGGAACGCATTAAGTACTGATACTGTTCAAACTAATCGATCACGCCTGAAGGGGTATTTCGATTTCTATTCCCCGATTCTTCAGGTGGACCTGCCTCAACTTAAGCCCAGGAATCAAAGACTTTGTTAACTGAGCAGTAAATCAAGGTATCTATGGTGCGTTGTGAGGGACCGTAACCCTCGACCCGGTGGTTCAGATTTTAGGACTAACGCTCCGATTTGTGCTCGTCGGCCAATTTATCCATAAGAGCAAACAGCACTCCCGAGACTATGAAGGTAACGTGTATGCCAATTCGC
>JBAXVT010000032.1:0-17213 GCA_037128715.1 Actinomycetes bacterium | reverse complement strand
CTTCAGCCCGGTGGGTTTTTTGCGATGGAGCATGATCAGACTCAAGGTGATGCGGTTGCCAACTTGATAAGTACAGATTTTGAAGAGATCAAATTGATCAATGATTTAACAGGTAGGCCACGATTTACTACCGCCAGAAAGCGCTAGCGCGCCGCGATATAGGTAGGTCGCTGGCCCAGCCTCTGGAAGACGCATTGCATCAGTTGTAAATCTCCTGCTCTAAAACCCGCCGCGGATGAGAGCAGGTAGTAGTTCCACATTCTTCGAAAGCGGAGATCGTATTGCGGGATCTCCTGCCACTTCGCCGAAATATTCTTCTGCCATTCCAACAAGGTGCGATCGTAATCTGGTCCAAAATTCTGCACATCTTCCAAGACAAAACCATTCTCCGTAGCGCGGGCGATCTGCGCCAGAGATGGGAGTACTCCACCGGGAAAGATGTAGCGATCGAAGAAGGGGTCGGTCACCTGTTTTGTAATGTTAGAAACGATGGTGTGATGCAACATGCGACCTTCTGGTGCAAGCAATTCATCGCACTTGTGGAAGAAGGTCTTGTAATTCTTCGGTCCAACGTGTTCCATCATGCCGACGGAGACGATCCGATCGAATTGACCTTGCAGATCCCGGTAATCCTGTTGCAAAAAAGTGATACCAAGCCCAGCCGATCTCGCCGATGCCAAGTTGATCTGATTATCGGCGGGCGAGATGCCGGTCGCTTCCACGCCGTAATTCTTAACGGCATGGCGCAAGAATCCGCCCCATCCGCTCCCAATGTCCAATAAGCGCATTCCCGGCTCTAGTTCTAACTTGCGGCAGATGAGATCAAATTTTGCTATCTGAGCCTGACCCAAGGTTTCGGCCTTTGACCAGTATGCGCACGAGTAAGCCATCTCTTCATCGAGCATTCTGGAATAGAGATCATTTCCAATGTTGTAGTGGTACTTGGCATTTTCGGCGGCGCGACGCTTCGTCTGATTGTTGCGAAGGTACGAGCGAGCTGCGTGGAAAGCGAGCGCTGGGCTCGGACGGAGCAGATTGAGCACATCGATCGAGAGCAGTTTTGTGATCATCACATCGAGCGCGTCGCAATCCCACCAGCCATCCATATAGCTCTCTGCGAAACCCAATTGTTTCTGCGAAATAACGCGATCCCACAACTTCTCGTTATGGACCTGGATACTCCATGGCTCGGAGCTATTAAGCGGGATGCCCGCCGCCTCCAATATTCGGGCGGCTACCTCTCTGCTCGACATACTCAGATTTTGCTACAAATTGCGGAGGCGTTCAAGGATTTTTTCGACGCATGTGGGTGCCATGACCTGATTAAATGGCGCCATGTCTAAGACACCGACGACGCGCTGGTTGCCTGGATTTATTGCCCTCGGTATTACTTGGGGCGGCTCTTTCCTATTTATTAAATGGGGCCTGCTCTCGCTGAATTCAATTGGCGTGGCATTTATGCGCGGACTCATTGGGGGGTTTACCCTCCTGCTCTACTGCCTCGCCACCAAAACTCGTCTCCCTAATAAATGGCGAGAGTGGGGCCATCTAGCCGTTGTCGCGCTCCTGCTTAATGCAATCCCGGGTTACTTGTTTGCTGTAGGGGAAACCCATGTGTCGAGCGTTATGGCGGGTCTCCTTAACGCCACAACCCCGTTAATGACCGTTCTGGTGATATCCGTTGGATTTAGAGAGCAGCGCATCGATCGCAATCAAGGGCTGGGAGTGGTCATTGGCTTCTTCGGAATAGTTCTCGTTACGGGGGCGCTCACCGGGCTGAGCGCCAGCTCGTGGCGAGGAGTTATTGAACTTCTGGGCGCCACGCTCTGCTACGGAATCTCCTTCCCCTATTCTCGGCGCTACGTCAACGTTCTGGATTATTCACCGCGATCGTTGGCGGCCACCCAAGTTACCTGTAGCGCAATTTTGCTCGCCCCCTTTGCCCTGGCCCACGGCATTATGCAGGCGCCGTGGACCAGCAAGTCAATCTGGGGAATTCTGATCTTAGGAGCCTTCGGTACTGGCTTCGCCTATATCTGGAACTTCCGCAATGTTCGCTTGGCAGGAAGTTTGGTGGCGAGCACAGTCACGTATATAACGCCAGTTGTCGCAACATTGCTGGGGGTCTGGCTTCTTAAAGAGAGCTTCAAAGCCACGCAGGTCATCGGTGGTTTGTGCGTTTTACTGTCGGGAGCGTTGGTTCAAAAACGGATCAGACTGATACGGATTTCTTGAAGCTCTCCATGCAACCAGGAGCGCAGAAGTAATACATCTCTCCTTCATGTTCAAAGGTGGCGGCTGCGGTGGCTTTCTCGACTTGCATACCGCAGATCACATCTTTGGCGTAGGCGCTATCGAGCCCCTTGTTGCGGGTCTGATAGAGACCAAAGATCACCAATGAAACAATTACTGCAATGAGATTCATCCAACTCGTAAAGTTATTTCCGATATGAGATGCATGTGAAACTAGCGCGTGCTTGGTTGGGAGTAGATCAAAGAGGCTAAATAGTTTCTCGGTAAGAAAGCCACTCAGGCTCATCGTGAACCAGAAAACGGCAACTAGCTTCATAGATAATTTCAGCCCGAAGAACTTCTTGTAAATCAATACCAATGGCAGGGCAACAAGGTCGGCGAAGATAAATGAAATGGTGCCCCCGAAGGAGATTCCAGAATTCCAGAGCGCGGCGCTCAAGGGCACATTCCCCACCGAACAGACGAAGCTGATGAAGGCGATAAATGGTCCGAGGATTACATTTTCGATTGTTGAAATTATGCCGTGGCCTGATAAGAAAAGGTTGTGCCACCAAGATATTGGTATCAAGGTATCTGCCAAGCCAGCGACCAGAAAACCAACAACTAATTCGGTGCGAACCATTGTTAAATCACCAACCGTATATCCGGCGGCGTCATGCCAGGTCGACTTTTGAGTCGGCATGGAATCTTCTGCCATACCGAGAAGGCGAATCTTCTTTGGTAGATGCAGCTTCGGCAAAATTAAAGTGAGCAGTGCGATCATGATGAATCCGCCGACGAATTCTGCCAGCGCAAACTGCCACCCCAGTAGGGTCCACATGACCAGTCCAAGTTCGAAGACCAGATTGGTGCTGGCAAACATAAAGACGATGGCGGTCGTGAAATCTGCGCCTTTATCAATCAAACTTTTTGCGATCGCGCTTGCTGCATATGAACAGCTAGAACTTATTGCACCAAGAAAGGATGCCTTAACAATCGTGGCGGGTTTGTGATTGCCCAGTGCTGCGAGTGCTTTTTCACGCGAGGTAAAGGCTTGAATCGCGCCTGATATTGCGAACCCCAAAACCAAAGCCCAGAAGGTATCGAAGAACATCCACCAACTGTCGTGGAGTCCAGCGCTCAGTTTCGCCATAAGTTAAGTATGTCACCCTTATTGTGAGTGTTAGCGTGTTCAATTCCCAGGTTCTGGTGCGGTCATAGTCGTACAATCGCAGTTGTGTCAGCCGCTATTCGTGCGATTAACCTCAACGTGCAACGCGGTAAGAGCCATATATTGCATGACCTCACCGTTGAAATTCCTCGTGGTGTGATCATGGGGTTACTTGGCCCCAGCGGTAGTGGCAAGACGACCCTCATGAGATCTATTGTCGGATTGCAACGTATCGCCAGCGGTGAGATCCAGGTACTGGATTTACCAGCAGCCACGAAACCACTGCGGAGCAAGATCGGTTACTCCACGCAAAGTGCCAGCGTTTACTCCGATCTCACCTGTATTCAAAACATTCGTTACTTTGCCTCGCTTTATCCTCAGAACGAGAAATCTCCCGAACAGATCCTGGAAGATGTGGATCTCTCTAGAAATGCCGACCAGATGGCCGATTCTCTCTCCGGTGGAGAGCGGGCCCGATTGGCCCTTGCCACCACCTTGGTAGGTACCCCCGAATTGTTGATTCTTGATGAACCAACGGTGGGGCTCGATCCAGTCTTGCGAGTTCAACTTTGGGCGCTCTTCAATAAATTAGCGGCGCAGGGAAAAACACTTTTGGTCAGCAGCCATGTGATGGATGAGGCAGATACTTGTCACCAGTTGATTTTGTTGCGCGAGGGCCGAGTCTTGGCGCAGGGAACCCCTTCAGAACTTCGCGCGCGTACGGGTAAGAGCCGAATGGACGAAGTCTTCATATCGCTGATCGGTGCAGCATGAACATAAATCGGCTGAGCGCGATGACCAAGCGGGTATTGCTACAACTATGGCATGACCCGCGCACACTGGCACTGCTATTTCTCTCGCCAGCGCTCTTGATGACAATTTTGAAATATGTGTACTGGAGCAATCCCGATCTCTTCCAGCGGGTGGCCGGCTCGATGCTAGGTGTCTTCCCGATGCTCGTGATGTTCTTGATTACCTCGGTAGCAACGCTGCGGGAGAGAAGTAGTGGCACTTTAGAGCGCCTCATGATTTCGCCACTTGGTAAGGCAGAATTTATTGCGGGTTATGCCATCGCATTTGGTTTGACGAGTTTCGTGCAAGCCACCGCAGTTTCGTCCTACGCAATCTGGGTGTTGGGGTTGAAGATCGCTGGGCTACAAATCACTTTGATTTATGTAGCTATTTTGGATGCGCTTATTGGGTTGGCCATTGGATTGGCGGTAAGCACCTTCGCCAATACCGAGTTTCAGGCCATTCAATTCATGCCGGCAATTCTCTTGCCGCAACTCTTACTGAGCGGTCTTTTGATTCCGCGAGCGGCGATGCCGCGAATTCTGCTTGATCTCTCCAACTTTTTACCACTTTCCTATGCCATGGATGCCACCCGCAAGGTGATCTCAAATCAGGGCTCAATCCTGAATGATTCGCTCATAATCTTCTTATTTTTAGCGCTGCTCCTCTCTGCTGGATCGCTCACTCTCAAACGACAGAGTAAGTAGCGCGCGTGAGTTATATAAGCGAGTTACTGCCGCAGCGAAGTGATTATGCAGATTATAAGAAAGTTTGGCGCCACGATGTCATCGCTGGAATCACTGTCGGAATCGTCGCGCTTCCACTGGCTCTGGCCTTTGGAATTACCACAGGCGCGGGAGCCCGAGCTGGATTAATTACCGCTATTTTTGCCGGTTTTATTGCGGCGATCTTCGGAGGTTCTAACTATCAAGTAAGCGGCCCTACGGGCGCCATGACAGTTGTCCTGATTCCGATTGTCATTAAATACGGAACTTCGTCGCTCGCTCCTCTGGGATTAGTCGCTGGTGCAATGGTTATTCTGATGGGGGTAACGCATTGTGGAGGGCTCATCAAACGAGTGCCCTGGCCCGTCATGGAAGGCTTTACTCTCGGCATTGCCCTGGTCATTGCCATGCAACAACTTCCCTCGGTCTTAGCTTCACAATCTATGAGCGGTCCCAATACTCTCATTACCGCTTGGCGCACCGTCCGTGCCGCAATCGCAGCCGGAGTGCACTGGAGTTCGCTATTTATTTTGGTATTTACTCTGCTCGTTAAATTCGCCTACCCCAAGATCTCTCGTGCGCTAAAGATTAAAGTGCATGTACCTGCAAGTTTTGTCGCAATCATCTTTGCAACGGTATTGGTGGCGATCTTTTCTATTCATACTCCACTTATCGGAACTCTGCCTCGCTCTCTCTATGCCCATGTTTCTCTATCGGCGAGCAACATTGGAACTGCCGCGCTTTTGCTTGCGGCAATCCAGATCGCGCTCCTAGCAGCCATAGAGTCGCTCCTATCTGCTCGTGTGGCAGACCAGATGGTTCATATTCATGAGTCTGCACATAGTTATAAACCCAATCGGGAATTGGTAGGACAAGGTTTAGCGACGATGGTCTCTGCAATGGTTGGGGGGATGCCGGCGACCGGCGCTATTGCGCGCACCAGCGTTAACATCAGGTCAAAGGCCGCCAGCCGCATCTCCGCAATTACCCATGCAGCCTTCTTGTTACTCGTAGTTCTCGTGCTCAATCCTGTGATTGTTCATATTCCGACCGCAGCTCTAGGTGCGGTGTTGATAGGTACTTCGTATCGCATCGCCAGCCCGGGAAATCTCATGGAGATGTTGAAAACGACCCGCTTGGATGCAGTGACGCTAGTGCTCACGGCTGTGATGGTCGTCGTGATCGGATTGATTTGGGCAATCGCGATAAGCACCGCTGGCTATTTCCTAGCCACGACTATCCTCAAAAGCGCAAAGCGCTAAGTGAGCTACTAGCTCTGTTTTAGGACGTAATCCACCAGCGCAACACGCTCGGAGTCAATCTCATTGACATGAGATTTAACGATATCTCCGATTGAAATTATCGACACCAGTTCACCAGCATCGTTGACCACCGGAACGTGACGTATGCGCCGTTCGGTCATTAAATTCATCAAATCTGCCACTGTGGAATTTGGCGTGCAAGTTGTGACATTTACAGTCATGATGTCACGCACGTGGAGCCGCGCTAACTCATGAAAGTGAATAGGGAGCGCAGCCACAATATCGCGCTCTGAAACGATTCCCGATATATGGATGCCGTCGGGGGAGACCACCAGGGCACCAACTTTGAGTGACGCTAGTTTCTCCGCCAGGGTCGCTATGGAAGTGTCCGCGGTAATTGTGTAGACCGCTTTAGCGGTGATCAAAGCAGAAATTTTCATCTGCGCTCCTTAGATAGTGAATGAAGGATATTCGTCGGTGACGAGTAAGAATGCATACCCAGAAACACGATTCCAGAACTCGACAGTTCCTAAAACAGTCTTGGCTGCGGCTTCCGGATAATTTCCAGTGATGGAAGTGATAATCCAGGCGAAGAGTGTAAGTACGATTGATAAGACGAGGTAGATGATTCCGACAATATAGAGTGGAATCGCGAGGAGCCATTTAACAAGTGGAAGATAACGGTTCAGTTTCTTTCCACCTTCAATATCCGGAAAGATTACCGCGATATTTGGATTGCGTTCGATTGAAGGATAATCATCCGTCAAGAGAAATAGGTAGGCGAAGCCGCGCGTAGTTAATTCGGTGATGGCGTGATTAAAAGTGAGGATATAACTGGGATATACCTCGCGAAAGACGAGTGCCAGAAGTACCGGAAGCGTGAGAGTAGGAACGCTCCAACCCATATTCACCATTGCTGTTAAGGAGCCAACGAATATAAAGAATGGGGCAACTAAAACTCCACGCCAGAAAACGGTGGCCCGGTTGCGATTGGTTAACTGAACTTCTACGAGTGTTTCAACCTGGTTGCTCATGGATTGAGATTAGCCTTGGGATCGGGCTAGTTCAAGGCTAAAATGGCAACAACTTTCTGAACATCTACCGCTGGAGTCGTATGAACACTGCTCGAGAAGTTAAGCGCTAGTTCCCTCCTTGGCTGCGCAACTCGAAACACCTCGCGTGCTCTTACGTGCGTGGCAGGAGAGCGACTTAGCGCCGTGGACCGCGCTCAACGCAGATGTCGAAAACCTAAAATTCTTTCCAAGGGTTTATTCGGCAGAGGAGTCACTCGCCAGCTTCTTGCGATTGCGAGATCTTCTGGCGACTAACGCTCTTGGACTCTGGGCAGCAGAAGAGAGATCCACCGGCGAATTCATGGGATTCGTGGGACTGGCTAAACAAGATATTCCAGGTGTTGCTTTTATGCCCTGTTACGAAATCGGGTGGCGCTTGGATAAGAAATATTGGGGCCAAGGTTATGCGACCGAGGCCGCACAGGTCGTTCTTGATTATGGGCTGAATGAAGGTGGCCTCACCGAAATCTTCTCTTTTACCGCGAAACAAAATCTTCCTTCAATAAATGTAATGAAGAAGATTGGATTGCGAGAGCGGCCAGAGTTGGCTTTCGCGCACCCGCGGATTGCTGATGAAAGCCCGGTGAAGTGGCATATCGTGTATTCAACATGAATCATGGGCCACAAAGGAATTTGATAATCAATTGGCGTACCAGTTCGTAACTCACGCAGGAGTCTCAAGCAAATAGGACTAGCACTCAGGCGGATTTAACTATTTAAAGCGCCGCATGAGTGAGTTTCACAGGGATAACTCAGTAGCGGTAATGTAAAATCCCCCCATGTTTCAGACGCGAGTACCACAAAATAATAGGGCGATAACCCTATGAACCGCGCTGATGTAACGACGAAAACTGCCAGCTTAATCCTGGGCCTGGGATTGGGCGTAACACTCGGCGTTTATCTGATCACAACCACAGCACACGATTGGCTCTGGCCTTACCCAGTAATCACTTCTGCCTCTCGACTCTGCGCCATGGTAGGAACATATTTTGCACTTGTTGGATTGGTGATGACCTCGCGAATCGCCTGGATCGAGAGAGCTGTGGGCCACGATCGTCTGGTTTATTGGCATCGCAGACTCGGTCCTTATTCACTTTTCTTAATCGGGTTTCATGTGCTTCTTGTTTCAATCGCTTACGCTGGGGGAGATGGTTCGCGCGTTGGCGGGGAACTTTGGAAATTCACCACCACCTATGTCTGGATGATGCCAGCAACCCTTGGTTTCTTGTTCTTTGTGATGGCCGGTGTCTCTTCTTATAAAAAGGTAAGAAAGAAGATGTCTTACGAGACCTGGTGGTCGATTCACCTTTATACCTACCTAGCAATTGCGCTGAGTTTTATGCATCAGATTCGAACCGGACCAATGTTTATGGGGCACCCATTAAGTAAATGGTATTGGGAAGGCTTATACATTCTCGTCGCCTCCACCATTCTCTTCTGGCGCTTTGTAATTCCACTTTTCCGCTTTTTCCGCCATGACTTACGGATTTACAGACTCGTTGATGAAGGTTCTGGAATGGTTTCTGTCATCATGCGCGGACGCAAACTTGATCGCATGAAAGCAGAGGGCGGTCAATTCTTTAGCTGGAGATTTATGACCCCCGGTCACCGTTGGGTCTCGCATCCGTATTCACTCTCTGCTGCACCAACAACAACAGAATTTAGAATCACCGTTAAAAACTTAGGCGACGGATCGAGCACGGTGCGGGATCTGCGGCCAGGTACCCGAGTATTCTTCGAGGGTCCGTATGGAATCTTCACCGCTGGAAAAGTAACTCAAGGACTTGGTCACGCAGTTCTCATCGGTGGAGGAGTAGGAATTGCTCCATTGCTCGCCATCTTGGGTGCTCTGGATGATTCCATCGATGTTGACATACTTGTACGTGTTTCAACCGAAGCGGAGATCGTGCTCAATCGAGAACTCGATGAGCTGGCAAATAGGCGCGGAGCTACGGTGCACTACCTCGTCGGGTCGCGTAAAACGCATCCGATGACCGCCAAGCAGATCATGCGCTACGTTCCAGACTTTCGTTATTGCGATGTATATGTATGTGGACCAGTCGCGATGGTGGAGGCGGTACGCTCGGCTGCAGGAGCTTTGGGTATTCCAAGAGAGCGTTTCCATACAGAAATTTTTGAGTTCCATGCTAATTAATACCTCGAGTGAAAGAGTGGTTCAACTATGGGCGTAGCTAAGGCTTCTTTGATTGTTGCCGGCACTGTTGCTGGCTTAGGCGGCGTACTTGCTTATCAACCACCTCATGTCACTCTTAGCCTAGGCGGCGGCGGACTGGGCGGGGGCCTCAAAGGCTCAGGCGGTGGCACAACTGTTCCAACAGAAACCCCGACCCCGACACCAACTCCGACCGCAGACACCCCAACTCCTACTCCGACGCCAACACCAAAGGCGACCAAGAAGACTCCCGCAAAACCAGCCCCCAAGCCCAGCACTCCTCCCAAAAAGGCCCTTGTAAACGGGACCTTTGTTGGCGCAGTGTCTAAGACCGTTTATGGAAATGTGCAAATTCAAATAACGGTAAAGAACTCTAAGATCGTTGGAGTAAATCCCCTACAGCTACCTACGGGCACACCCACTGATGTTCAGATTAATGCCAATGCCATTCCGCTTCTGATACAGGAAACTCTTACTGTTGCTGTTGCAGACTTTCAGGCCGTAGGAGGCGCCAGTTTTACATCTCAAGGTTGGTATGACTCCCTGGTGAGTGCCATAACTAAGGCAAAAATTTAGTATCTCTCCGTGGTCACTAGTCAGAGCACCTAGAAGACTTTTCTTAGCATGAAGTAAAAATACGCTTAGAGTATGATGTGAATTGTACCTTTTGGTGGCTTTTCCCCCAGTTCTATTCTAAAATTGTGCCCCTACGAACGGAGACCCCAGTGCACGTCTTGACCAAGAAAGTTGTTGGTGTCTCAGCGTTGAGCGCTCTTGCAATCGTCGACTTCACGCAATTACAGCAAGCCAGCGCCGTGGCCGTTAGTTATATCGGCAATAGCACAACGTATTCCTGCTCCAAATGCGACCCTAATACCTTCGTCGGAGTCACCATCGCCGTTGATGGCGCAAGTGGAACTTACCGGATGACCTCTGTAACGATGTCCACGACTCCGGGTGGCAACAACAGACAGTACGCAAATTTAGCCAGTCCAACCTTGGTCTCTGAGGCACTTGCGGCGCAGAGCGCAAATATCACATCTGTCTCTGGCGCGACAGCTGTTTCCGCCGCCTGGAAGACATCACTATCTTCAGCAATTGCAAAGGCTGCAGCAGCTGGAACCGCCGTGGGAAGTCTTGTACCAGCCCCACCTCCTCCTCCACCTACTCCAACTCCAACTCCTACTGTTACCACCCCAGCACCAGTGCCAACATCAACTGTTCCAGCACCAGTGCCAACATCAACCACCCCAGCACCAGTGCCAACATCAACCGTTCCAGCACCAGTGCCAACATCAACCGTTCCAGCACCAGCACCAACTGATACCACCGTTATCCAGCAATTTATTCCTGCACCTGGTCCCGTTGTAAGTCCAGGTGGGATTCCCGTGCCTTATTTTGCTCCATTAAATTTTCAATCACTGATCTTTGCTTCAATTCCGAACTTCAACGCATACATTTCTCAAATTTCTACGGCGCAGACCCAACTCAATGGCGTTACGGGAACTACGGGAACAGTTGCGACAGCTCTGGCTTCAGCCAAGAGCGCTTTGACAGCTTTAAAAAGTCAAGTAACAACAGAACAAACACAATATGCATCTGCCGCTGGAACAGTGCAGAACGGTTCGGCGATTCTTAACGGACAGTTTGCGCAATTAGTGTCAGGCGCTAACCAAGCAATCTCTGATTATTATGTTGCGGTTCAAAATGCGGCTGCGAATTTATACTCCAAAGCAGTTGCAGCAGCGGCAGCGATTCCAACTCCAACTGTTACGGTTATGGCGACCGTAACCGCAACAGCCACTGTCACTGCAACTGTCACGGTTACTGCCCAACCTGTTGCTCCGCAATACGTCTTGGCTGCGGGAGCTCTTAAGAAAACATTTACCTGCGTACGAACTCTCTTTGGGGTAACTACCACCAAGGTGGTCAAGGCGGTAGTTGTTAAGTGCCCACTTGGCTATAACGTGAAGAAGTAATTACTTTCCTTCTGCTTTAGCCTTTAGCATTGCCAGTCTTACTTTGCCCTCTTTCACGCCGGTGATCGGTAGCAAGAGGGGAAGCAAGACCCGTCCCATGCCTTTCATCTTTGGAAAGTCATGCTGGAAGGTGACTTGAGTAGATGATCCGACAGCCTGCAGCGTAAAGGTATTGATGAAATAGCCATTCTCGTCGTGTGCCCTAAAGACGAACTTTGAATTGGGAACCACCTCTGTAACTTCGACCTCGTTCTTATGATTCTTATCTGATGGTGGAACAAAGCCCACCGAGCTGTACTTGCTGCCGACGGCACCATTGGTGCCGGAAGTAAGCTGCACGCTATATGGCTTGGGGGACCACTCTGAGTGCTTGGTAATGTCAGCAATCCACGGCCAAACAGCAGATGCCGGAGCGTCGATCGTTTCTGAAAGTAGTAACTGAGCCATGAAGTATTCCTTCTCTCGTCGGGAGCCATAAAATACACTTAACTATTTAGTTAAGTAAAGGGTTTTGCAGATGAATACTCTGCCCATATTCTGTGAAGTCATTCGGTATTACTCTTGGTGTGAGCCAGTGCTTGAAGCGCTCTCCGGGAGGTTGATGATGCAAGAGTTCATAGACTTCTTATCTAAGCAATCTCCTTTTAGCGCATTGAGTACTGCAGACCTTGAGCATATTTCCGCTGAGATCGACGTTGAATATTTTGTAAATGGATCAATCATCGTCTCCGCCGGATCCGAACCCCTTGACCACCTTTTTATTGTGCGCACTGGCAGCGTTGAAGTACTCGATAAGGGAAATGTCATCGATGAACTGCACACGGGCGATGCCTTCGGTCATATCTCGGTCCTAACAGGTTTACCTCCGCAATACTCGGTCCGTGCCGCAGAAGACACTCTCTGCTATCGCATACCCGATCCTCGTGGGCTTGTGGCTGACCCCAGCGCGCTCAACTTTGGCCACTTTGGAACCTTGATTACGCGCCATCGCCTCACCGCCAGTGCGCTGATGTCCGATGCGCAATCAAGTGTGACTCGTTACATGCGCACGATCTTGTGGGCGAAAGATAGCGATTCGATTAGAGATGTCGCATCTAGGATGACCGAAGCTGAACAGTCCTTCGCTCTCATCGAATCTCGTATCGGAGTCGGTTTGGTGACCGATAGAGATTTTAGAAGCAAGGTCGGACGTGGAGAATTTGCGATTGATTCGCCCGTTGGGGCGATGATGAGTTTTCCGCTTATCACCGTCTCCTCTCGAATAACGCTGGCCGCGGCATTCTTACAAATGGTCGAACGCGGAGTTCATCATCTGGTGGTCGTTGATGAATTTGATAAGCCGCTCGGCGTAGTTCGAGCAATGGATCTCTCCTCGGTCCAACTGCGCAACCCATTGCTGATTAGAGCCGCAATAGAGTCAGCGCAGAGTATCGATGAGTTGGCGGCGGCTTCGCGTCTGCTCAAACCTTCACTGGTGGAGTTACATGACAATGGGATTCCGTCGCTTCATGTTGCCGGTCTGATGTCAGCGATTGTTAGCGCAATTCTCACACGCGTTTTAACCTTGTCGAGTTCTGTTAACGAGCCGGTACCCCACTCTTGGTTGATCTTGGGATCTTTGGCGCGCGGTGAAGCGCTGCCAGCCTCTGATGTGGATACTGCGATTGTCTGGGCGGATCAAGGCGCTGCCGATGTAACGGAGCAGATTACAAATAATGCAAAACGTATTCTTACTTTGATGGAACAGTGTGGCTTGGAGCGTTGCCCCAATGGAGCGAACGCGGACAACCCGCTCTTTAGTCGATCGAGATCGGCTTGGATTGAAGTTTCTAGTGCTTGGTTGACCGATCCATCTCGCGCGGGCGCTTTGCTGCTCTCTTCCATCGCCGCCGATAACCAACCTCTAACTCAACCAATTCTTGGTAGAACGATTATGGAGAATATCCGCGAGACAACGCGTAGCCACGACTACCTTTCCGATGCGCTGCGCTTTGCGGTTGCTAAGAAACCACCGATTGGATTTGTGAAGGATTTCATCGTGGACCAAGGGGGAGAAAACCGCGGAGGGCTCAACCTCAAAGAAGGCGGATTGGTTCCCATCGCATCGCTCGCACGCTGGATGGCAATTGTTCAAGGCGACGTGCGTGGTGGGACGCTCGAGAGAATCCAACGGGCGAGTGAGGCCGGTCTGCTTCTCGGCGAAGAGCCCGAAATTCTCACCGCCGCTTTCACAGGGATTCATCAACTGGTCTTTGATGAAGAGATCGCAGCCGTTCGAGATGGAAGACGCCCCACAACCTGGATATCTCCGGATTCGTTGGATTCCTTGACCCGTCGACACCTGCGCGAAACTTTCCGCGCGATTTCTGGGATCCAGTCCAAAATGGAAAGCGAGTGGATGAGGCGCTTGCCATGAGTTTGTTTGGCAAGAAAGCTGACAGTGGTTGGCGGAGTTACTCGTTTTGCGCGGTCGACGTTGAAACTACTGGACTAGATCTACAGAAGGATGAAGTCATTTCGATTGGGGCAGTAACGATAATCGATGGTCGGTTCAAAGGTTCCGGCAATTTCTATGAAGAGATCACTCCGTCAAAGGAACCTTCTCATTCATCGATAGAAGTTCATGGTCTGCGCGGAATTGATTTAGTAACGGCCAAGTCAGCCGAGATTGTGATACCTAGCCTTATCGATTACATGGCCGGAAAGTACTTAATCGCCCATGCCAGTTGGGTCGAGAAAGCATTTCTATCTCATCGTATGCAGCGCTATGGCCACAAGTATCCGAAGAGGGTGATTGATACCGCTGCGCTAGCTAGGCATGCGGGATATGCTGATAAAGAGAGCGCTCATGAACCTTCGCTGGAATTTTTGGCCCGACAGTTAAATCTGCCTGTATATACGCCACATCATGCACTCGGGGATGCGCTTACCACTGCGGCGGTATTTCTCGCTTTAGCGGCAGGAATTGAGAAGAAACTCCTCGCCGAAAAAGGTGAAATACTGACGCTACAGAGTTTGCTCTCTATTTCCACGAGGTAATAGAGAACACTCGCTCCTCTTCGAATCACGACTCTTTAAGCAGGGTACGATCGAGAGATGCGAAAGATATTTATCGGCGCAATTCTCCCCTTGATCTTGCTAACTAGTTCATTTACCCCTGCCAGTGCGATGGGCTCGGGTAATAGATATGTGGATGCACAGACCGGTTTAAGCTATCAAATTTGGCAGCCTGCTTCGACAGGCGACTTGATTCTCAACTCCTTTAAGTTGCTCAGTTGCGGCCCCAAGAAAGAGCAGTGGTTAGCGGCTATCTACGGTGAACAACGCTCCGTGCAATTCCTAGAAACCGATGCTGCGGTGCAGTGCTCCAATCCGGGACTGGGCGTAAAAGTCGCGACGGCCACAATTAATGGCTCAAAGGCGACGATCGTTGCGTTCTGCGATCCCGCGAAGCCTAAGCAGTGGAAGAATTGCAAGACGGCAGATATCCATAATTATGGGGGCTATGCCATGTGGAATACGAAAGCAACGAAACTCCTGCACGCAACCTCGATAGAGGTCTTAGTATCGGGACTTACCTACGCCGACCTACTCAAAATGTCGCGTGCCATGACGCCAGTGGTCAAGCAATAAATCATTTAACTATTTAAAATGAAATGCACGTTGTGTACTCTTCTGAAATGAATCTTCTCGTTGACCGCATGTTCCGCCATATGGCCTGGGCCAATAATTATGTTTTTGATCGGATGGCCGAGCTGAGCGACGCTGATCTGCTGCTTACCGCACCCAATGATGACTGGACCGCCGTCTCGATTTTGGAACACCTCACTGGATCTCGGTATGCCGATCTCCTCGATGGCTTGGGCTATACCGAAACGGTGGTGCCGACAAATTCTGCTGAGATCCTTGCCCTCAAAGAACTTTCAGCCGGCTTTGATGCCAGGCTCCGTAAGTCCGCACAAGAGTACGAAGGCTTTGTCGAATTCCAGCGCCCAGAAAAATTGATACGACGCTCGCGCCAAACTGTTTTAGCTCAAGCGATTCACCATGCTGACGAGCACAGGGCGCAGATAGCGGGCATATATTCTGGACATGGCAGAAAGATCATTGATCTTGATGCGATCGATCTCTGGGAGTTCGCGAACTATGAAGGGCTCGGGGATTAGTAAGCCCTAAAGGAGTGCATTCTTAGCGGCCTTAGCCAGTGATGTAACCGCGTTGGCAACCGCAGGAGTTACCGCTGGATCAAAGACACTGGGCACTATGAAAGTCGCATTTAACTGGTCATCGCTCACGCAACTTGCGATAGCCGTTGCGGCTAGAGCGAGCATCTCGTCCGTTACCTTTGTGGCTCCTGCATCCAAGAGACCGCGGAAGATTCCAGGGAAAGCCAAGACATTATTGATCTGATTTGGATAGTCGCTGCGCCCTGTTGCAACGATGCGAGCATGCTTGCTTGCCAAAACCGGATCGATCTCGGGATCTGGATTTGCGAGTGCTAAGACGATTGAATCTGCAGCCATTGCAGCAATGTCAGCCTCTTTGAGAATATTTGGGGCGCTTACGCCTATAAATACATCCGCGCCAACTAAGGCCTCCGGCAAGGTGCAATTGCGATTATCTGGATTGGTGTTGTCTATGAGCCACTCGCGCATCGCATTGGGGCGAGCTGATTCTTTATGGATTGAACCCTTTGAGTCAAAGGCGATGATGTTTGTTGCGCCTTGAATGATCAGAAGACGAATGATGGCGTTTCCGGCAGCGCCGGCTCCACTAAGGACGATGCGGATATCCGCCAAATTCTTCTTGACGATCTTCAAGGAATTTATAAGTGCAGCTAAAACCACGATGGCTGTTCCATGTTGATCATCGTGGAAGACGGGGATATCAAGCAGATCCTTCAAGCGACTCTCGATTTCAAAGCAGCGTGGGGCCGAGATATCTTCCAAATTGATTCCGCCAAATCCCGGAGCAATTAACTGTACGGTGCGGATAATCTCTTCGGTATCTTGGGTATCAAGGCAGATTGGCCAGGCATCGACGTTGGCAAATCTCTTGAAGAGCGCGGCTTTGCCTTCCATTACCGGCATGGCAGCTTCCGGCCCAATATTTCCCAGGCCGAGCACTGCGGACCCATCAGAGATTACGGCAACGGTATTTCGCTTAATGGTGAGTCGCCTGGCATCAGCCTTGTTCTTTGCGATGGCCAAGCAAACACGAGCAACGCCCGGGGTATACGCGCGGGATAGATCATCGCGATTCTTGAGCGGTACCTTGGAGTGCACTTCCAACTTTCCACCGAGGTGCAGTAAGAATGTACGGTCGCTGACGTTGCGCACAACGAGATGCGGCGATGCAGCCTTGATCGCCTCGGTAATTACTTCTGCATGATCAGCGTCGATAGCATCGCAGGTCACGTCAATGGTTACTCGATCTTGAGTTGATTCCACGACATCCAGGGCGGTGAGTGTTCCGCCAGCGGCGGCAATAGCGGCGGGGATCAGAGAGGTAGGTGCAATCTTCATATCGGTATCGATACGGATTGTTATTCCATAGCCCGGACTGGTGCTGCTCATAGAACTCCCTTGTTCATTTTGAAACTGCTAGCCTGAAATTGTAGTGTCGTTCGCTCAAGGGTAAAGGTGTTATTGACCACGCTGGCTACATCCACCAGCGTGAGAGAGTGTCAGTTCTCAGTTTTTCTGGTGACCTGAGGCATACATTGGGCGTAAACTGAATTTTCTACTGTGGGGAGGCAGGGATGAACACATCTGTTAAGAAGATTGTGGGAATTTCTGCCCTAGGT
>JBAXVT010000031.1:0-17649 GCA_037128715.1 Actinomycetes bacterium | reverse complement strand
AACCCCCGACCCGGTGATTAAGAGTCACCTGCTCTACCAACTGAGCTAACAACGCGGGAAAACTAACGTGCGGAGCAGACCCTATCAGCACCACTTAAGGCTAGACAAAACGCTCCACACGCTCATTTTGCCCCTGATTTCAATCTTTAGGAGTGCTCTTTGTACCTTTCGTAGGAGTTTCTGATCTCTTGTTGTGCATCTTCGTGGCCAACCCAATCGCCTCCATGAACCTGCTTGCCCGGCTCTAGAGTTTTGTACACCTCAAAGAAGTGCTTTATTTCTTCAAGTTCATAAGAGGGAACATCTGAGATGTCACGAATTCCATTCTTGCGAATATCTCCAGCAGCTACACACAACAACTTATCGTCGCCGCCCTTTTCATCGACCATGCGGAACATTCCAACAACGCGACAAGAGACGATGCAGCCGGGGAAAGTTGGTTCATCCAGCATCACGAGTGCATCAAGTGGATCGCCGTCGAGTGAAAGGGTGTGTTTTACGAAGCCGTAGTCGTGAGGGAAACGAGTTGCTGTGAAGAGCATGCGGTCCAAACGGATCTCACCAGTGCGATGATCGATCTCATACTTGTTTCGACTCCCTGCTGGGATCTCGATGACAACATCGAAAATCATCTCTGACAAGGCGGGCTCCTGACTAAGAACTGCTATGGGTACTTCGGTTCGAGGGTTACGGCTAAATATTGGGGTGATCGACGGGGCTCGAACCCGCGACATCTCGGACCACAACCGAGTGCTCTACCAGCTGAGCTACGACCACCATGGATTGGGAATTCTACTGTACTTAGTTGGGTACAAATATTGTCTTTCGGTAATACTCGAGTTCTTCGATGGAATCGCGAATATCACCAAGCGCGCGGTGGTTACCGGTCTTCTTGGGGGCGGCGAAGTAGACCCTGGGGTACCAGCGGCGGGCCAACTCTTTCACGGAGGAGACATCGACGGTGCGGTAGTGCAGATAGTTATTGACCTCGGGCAAGAAGCGCGCGATGAAGGTGCGGTCGACTGAAACCGAGTTGCCAGCCAAGGGGGACTTCCCAGAGCCAGGGGCATACTTATTGAGGTACTCCAGAATCTGGGTTTCAGCCTCGGAGAGTGAGACCCCTTCGGCGATCTCGGTGATCAGGCCAGAGGTGGTGTGCATCTCGCGGACAAAGTCGTTCATGCCTTCGAGCGCCTCGGGGGAGGCGTGGATAACGAGATCGACCCCTTCGCCCAGGATATTGAGTTGGGAGTCAGTGACGAGGACGGCTATCTCAACCAAAAGGTCCTTGTTGAGGTCCAGGCCAGTCATCTCGCAGTCGACCCAGATTAAATTCGGTGCTTCGCTTCCCATACCCGAACCTTAGGGCACAGCCCGCATGGGGTCGATTTCACTTTCCGTTCACCTTCTAGACACCTTGGCTCCATTATTTGAAACCCAAAAGGGTCAATCATTCCCTCGTGAGTTCAACAATGACCCAGATCCCCGCGGCCATCCCACCAAAGCGGGAGATCACTACCAAGCCACGCTTCTCGGATCGAGTATTTCGCGGCGTTGTGACTACGGGTGGATTGTCCTCGTTAGTGATTCTCGGATTAATTCTTATATTCCTTTTATACAACGGTTTTGACACTCTTAAAACTCAAGGAATGCATTTTTTAACAAGTAGCGACTGGCATGCGGTCGTATCCGAAGCTGGTCAGATTGATCCAAAGGCTTCGCACTTTGGAATCGCTGCCATGCTTATTGGAACGATGCTTGTTGCTGTCATCGCCGTTGTCATCGGTGTTCCGATCAGCGTTGGTGCTGCAATCTATTTAACCTTTTATGCACCAGAAACAGTTAAGAAAGTAATGGTTTCGGCGATTGATCTCATGGCTGCCTTTCCCTCAGTCCTGTTCGGTCTCTGGGGATTCTTTGTGCTCGAAGCTTCGGGAGAATATTGGGCGAAGTTGCTCAGTAAATATTTCTCGTGGATTCCATTCTTTAAGTTGCCCGAACCCTATGTAACTCGCTCGCCATTCATTGCCGGCTTGGTACTCGCTGTAATGATTATTCCAATCGTTACATCAATCTCTCGCGAAATTTTCTCGCAGACCCCGTTGGATCGCATGCAGGCTGCTTATGCACTTGGCGGAACTCGCTTTGCGATGTTGCGCGCGGTGGCCTTCCCTTATGCACGCTCTGGAATCGTTGGCGGAATCATGCTGGGCCTTGGCCGCGCGATGGGTGAGACAGTTGCGGTTTACACCGTACTAAATATTGTTTATCAGGTTAATTGGCATATCTTGTTTAGCGCCGGCGGCAACGTCGCATCGATGATCTTGTTGAAGTTCGGAGAAGCGTCTCCTTATGAGATTAAGGCCTTAATGGCGGCGGGCTTGGTCCTCTTTATCCTTACCTTGATTGTTAACTCGCTAGCGAATTTGATCGTATCTCGCACCGGAAAGAGCGGTCGCTAATGTCCACGATGGAAAAGGTGCCAACACCTGCACCACGCAAGCCTTGGGCTCCAACTCCGATTGATCGAGCAAAGACGGCTGGGATACTTGCCGGTGCGATTGTTGTCTCGTTGGCCGTGCTTTTCGTAACGCCACTTTCTGGAAAACTTGCCTTTGCGGCGGTCTTCTTCGTCGCATACTTGAGTATTGATTTTGCTGTCAGCTTTGCGAAGGCCGGTCGCGCCGCCGCCGTGGATAGTGTTTTCCGCGGTCTGGTCACCACAGCGATCGCTATTGCGGTTATGCCAATCATCAGTATTTTGGTGACGGTATGGGTACGTGGACACCATGGTTTGCACTGGACTCTCTTTACAAAAGATATGCACTCCAATTCCTTTACCGATCCTGTCAGTCAAGGCGGATTGCTGCACGCGATTATTGGTACTTTCCTTCTCGTTTTCGTAGCGATGATCATAAGCGTCCCCATTGGAATCTTGACGGCTCTTTATCTCACCGAAGTGCGCGGTCGTTTTACGCGCCCTATCGAATTCTTGGTGCAAGCCATGTCTGGTGTTCCCTCAATTGTGGCTGGCCTCTTTATCTACGCCGCAATTTTGATTCCATTTACTAAGACGGTTAATGGCTTTCAAGGCTCACTCGCCTTGGCAATCTTGATGATTCCAACTGTCGCCCGTACCTCGCAAGAGGTCCTCAAGTTGATTCCAGAAGATCTCCGCGAAGCGGGAGTCGCTTTGGGTGGAACGCAATGGCGCTCAGTTGCCCTTGTTGTTGTACCTGCAGCTCGCAGCGGATTGATCACGGCCATGATCTTGGGTGTTGCCCGCGTTGCTGGCGAGACTGCGCCGATCCTGTTGCTTACAGGTGGCAGCGGAACCAAAAATTACAACGTTTTCAACGGATCTCTAGGTTCGCTTCCTAACTACGTTTGGCAGGCCTTCTCGGCCGGTACACCTGAATCGATCACCCGTGCCTGGGCTGGCATCTTGGTATTACTAGTAATTGTTGTCATACTTTTCACGGCTGCTCGAATCCTCGGAAACCGAAAAGTGGGTAAGAAGTAATGGCACTTGAATCAGAAGAAAATCAGGGAGACGAGATGGAAACGACAGCCGCAAAGAATCCGCTATCGGAAATCACCGCAGCGCGATTGCAGAAGCAGCCGGGCAATAGCGCGCTCGGCGTTGGCCTGGAGGCCCGCGGAGTACACGCCTGGTTCGGTGAAAAGCATGTCCTAGCAGATGTCTCACTTGATTTCTGGCCCGGAACAGTAACTGCATTAATCGGTCCATCCGGTTGCGGAAAGTCCACCTTCATTCGTACTTTGAACCGCATGCACGAATTTATTCCAACAGCTGCAATGGCGGGAGAAGTCCTGCTCAACGGTGAAGATATTTATGCACCTGGTGTCGATGTTACAAAGATTCGTCTAAAGGTAGGAATGGTCTTTCAGAAGCCAAATCCATTCCCATCCATGACAATTGCAGAGAACGTTTTGGCTGGCCTCAAATTGGCGCAACTAAAAGTAGAGAATAGAGATGATTTGCTCGAAGAATGCCTAGAGCGCGCAGGTCTTTGGTCTGAAGTAAAAGACCGCCTCAATACCCACGGTGGCGCCTTGTCCGGTGGACAACAGCAGCGCCTATGTATCGCTCGCGCACTCGCTGTTCGCCCGCAAGTTCTTTTGATGGATGAGCCATGTTCCGCTCTTGATCCAGGATCAACCCTGCGCATCGAAGAGACGATCTCTCAACTCTCTTCCAGCGTCACCATTGTCATCGTCACGCACAATATGCAGCAAGCAGCGCGCGTATCGGATTACACCGCCTTCTTCTTGTCCGACGGTGGCCCGGGCCAGATGATTGAGGTGGGTTCGACCAACGAGATCTTCTCTCGCCCAAAGGATGAGCGAACTGAGAACTACGTCACGGGACGCTTCGGTTAAGCCATCTATTTAACCTGTTGTTCACCTAGAAGGCCCTCCACGTTAACGCGGGGAGGGCCTTTTGTTTGCCTGAAATCTCTAAATTTCTCACTACGACCCTCCGACTCGCACGGTTCTTGAAAGGAACTCCATGAAGGTTTCAAAGACAATCAAGATTGCAGTTGCAGCACTTGCTGCTCTCGCATTCTCTGCACAGGCTGCTTTTGCTGGCGGCGTTTCAATTCAAGCTGGTGGAGCTTCATTCGATGCCACCCTTCTTAACACGTGCAAGGTTGCTTGGCAGACAAGCACAGGAAACACCTTCACATATAACTCTTCAGATTCAGGTACCGGCCAGAAGAACCAAGATGCTGGAATCTTCGATGCAAACTTCTCAGATTCTGGTTATGTTCCTGCTAAGTCTTCAGTATTGAATATCCCGCTAATAATGGCTCCAATCGCTGTTATCTACAACTTGCCTGGATCAAAGCCTCTCTTCCTTTCAGAGAAGACACTTTCCGATATCTTTGCTGGCAAGGTTACAAAGTGGAATGATGCAGAAATCGCAGCAGATAACAACCAAACAATTGCTTCGGTTGTCTATACAAAGAACGCAGATGGATCTGTCAAGAAAGATAAGACGGGCGCACCAATAGTTCTTCGTACTGTTAACACAAAGCGTTATTACACACTTCCAAACCAGACCATTCACCTTGTTGTTCGTTCAGATGCTTCAGGAACAACGAAGAACTTCGTTACCTTGTTCACGAAAACAAACGCTGATGTATGGACAAAAGCTGCTGATAAGACATTCGCAAACGTCTTCCCAGGTACCATCAATGGTGCAGGTAATATCGGACGCATCCAGGCTTACTCTGGTTCAACTGGTGTATCTGCTGGTCTTAGCGCAACCCCATACTCAATCGGTTATGCAGAACTTTCATATGCAACCGGCAAGCTACGCACCGCATCTATCCAAAATGCTAACGGTGACTTCGCAGCCCCAACAGCTGCTAACACTTCAGCATTCGTCGCTGGTGCAACACTTGGCGCAACTGGCCTTTACACATTCAACTATGTAACAAAGACACCAGGTGCTTATATCCTCGGTATCGTTTCTTACGCACTAGTCGATTCAGCAAAGTCAGGCGCTAACGCTGCTGCAATGACAAGCTTCTTGAAGTATGTTGCTTCACCAGCTTGCGCAAACTCCAGCCCTAACTACGCGGCAGAGAGCGGCCCAGTTGCTGCTTATGTTGCTTCCCTGTTAGCAAAGCTTCCAACCGCTTAATAGCAGTACCTTAAAAAAGCGCATAAAGAAAACCCGGACACCTGAGGGGGTGGCCGGGTTTTTGCGCGCCTGGCAGGAATCGAACCTGCGACAACTCGCTTAGAAGGCGAGTGCTCTATCCGACTGAGCTACAGGCGCATATGGGGGATCTAGGGTGGCTTACATAACTTCCGTATGAAGTGGGGTAATTCTAACCGATAAGGTTGCGCCTATGGCTGAGTTCATTTATACGATGAAGAAGGCGCGAAAAGCGCATGGCGACAAGGTAATTCTCGACGATGTGACGCTGGCGTTCTACCCTGGCGCAAAGATCGGCGTAGTGGGTCCTAACGGCGCCGGAAAGTCGACGGTGCTACAAATTATGGCCGGACTGCAGACCGCCTCTAATGGCGAAGCCTTTTTGAGCCCGGGATATTCAGTCGGAATCTTGTTACAGGAACCACCTCTTGATGAGAACAAGAACGTTCTCGAGAATGTGCAAGAGGGCGTCGCTGAAACTATGGCGTTACTCGCTCGATTCAATGAGATCTCAGAAGAGATGGCCAACCCGGACGCTGATTATGACAAGCTCTTGGCCGAGATGGGCACGCTGCAAGAACAACTCGATCATCGCAACGCTTGGGACTTGGATTCTCAATTAGAGCAGGCGATGGATGCACTTCGCTGCCCACCGGGCGATGCCGATGTAAAGGTACTTTCTGGTGGAGAACGACGTCGCGTAGCACTCTGCAAACTCTTGCTACAACAACCGGACCTTCTTTTGCTCGATGAGCCAACAAACCATTTGGATGCCGAATCAGTTTTATGGCTGGAACAACATCTCTCTAAATACCCTGGCACCGTCGTTGCGATCACACACGATCGTTACTTCTTGGACAACGTGGCGCAGTGGATTCTAGAACTCGATCGCGGCCGCGCTTACCCATATGAGGGCAACTACTCGACCTATCTCGAAACGAAATCTTCTCGTCTGAAGATTGAAGGCCAGAAAGATGCCAAGCGCGCTAAGCGTTTGTCGGAAGAGCTGGAATGGGTACGCATGAACTCTAAAGGCCGCCAGGTTAAATCAAAGGCTCGCTTGGCTCGTTACGAAGAGATGGCTGCTGAAGCCGACAAGATGCGCAAACTCGACTTTGAAGAGATTCAAATCCCAATGGGTCCACGCCTCGGAAACATCGTTGTTGAAGTAGATAACCTGAAGAAGGGTTTTGGCGATCACCTCTTGATCGACGGGCTTTCATTCACCTTGCCGCGCAATGGAATCGTCGGAGTTATCGGACCCAACGGAGCAGGAAAAACTACACTCTTTAAGACGATCCTTGGCCTCGAAACTCCTGATTCTGGATCGGTGAAGATCGGTGAAACGGTAAAGATTTCCTATGTCGATCAATCTCGCGGCGGCATCGATCCCAAGAAGACCTTGTGGGAAGTTGTCTCTGATGGCCTTGATTTCATGAAGGTCGGAAATGTTGAGATGCCCTCGCGCGCCTACGTTTCTTGCTTTGGCTTTAAGGGTCCAGATCAGCAGAAGCCAGCCGGAATTCTTTCAGGTGGCGAGCGCAATCGCCTCAACTTGGCGCTTACTTTAAAAATGGGTGGCAACTTACTTCTGCTCGATGAGCCAACCAACGACCTCGATGTCGAAACTTTGGGCTCACTGGAAAACGCGCTGCTGGAATTCCCGGGTTGCGCCGTTGTGATCTCGCACGATCGCTGGTTCTTGGACCGCATCGCAACTCACATCTTGGCTTACGAAGGTGATTCACAATGGTTCTGGTTTGAAGGTAACTTCGAGTCGTATGAAGAGAACAAGATCAAACGCCTAGGTGTAGAAGCTTCGCGTCCACACCGGGTTACCTACCGCAAGTTGACACGTTAATTACCAGATCAAAATAAAGGGAGTTAGTAAATGTCTTTGCCCGCACGCAGTGATCGTCCTTGGTGGCGCGATGCAGTTACCTATCAAATTTATATTCGTTCCTTTGCCGACGCTAATGGCGATGGCAAGGGCGATGTCGAAGGTATCCGCTCTCGGCTTCCCTACTTAAAGACGCTCGGCGTCGATGCCATTTGGATAACCCCTTGGTACCCATCGCCTCAGATGGACCACGGCTATGACGTCGCGGATTACATGGATATCGAACCGGATTACGGCACCTTGGACGAGGCAAAGCGATTGATCGACGAGTCCCACGCCATGGGCATCAAATTCATTATCGATATCGTCCCCAATCACTCCTCGGACAAGCACAAGTGGTTCCAAGAGGCCCTTAAAGCGGCCCCAGGATCGCCAGAGCGCGAGCGCTATGTCTTCCGCGATGGAAAGGGCAAGGATGGAGAACTGCCTCCTAATAACTGGCAGGCCATCTTTGGCGGACCAGCCTGGGAGCGAATCACCGAAGCCGACGGAAAGCTGGGGCAGTGGTATCTGCATCTCTTTGCCGTCGAGCAGCCCGATTTCAACTGGGATAACCCGGTAGTCCGCGAACACTTTGAAGAGGTCCTGCATTTCTGGCTCAAATTGGGCGTCGATGGATTCCGCATCGATGTAGCCCACGGAATGATCAAGGAACCCGGTCTTCCCGATGAATTATTCTCGGCCGATCTACTAACCGCGCAGAAGTCCCCGTACTTTGATCAAGATGGGGTTCACGAGATCTATCGCGCCTGGCGCAAAATTTTCGATTCTTATCCGGGCCACCGTATGGGTGTTGCAGAAGCGTGGGTCTCCAAAGAGTCTTTGCCGAAATACATCCGCCCTGATGAACTCGCCAACTCTTTCAACTTCCACTTCTTGGATTCTAAGTGGGATGTCAAAGAGCTGAAGAAGAACATCAAAGAGTCATTCGAACTTTTAACAACCACCGGTGCACCAGCATCATGGGTTTTCAACAATCACGATGTAACTCGTTCGGTTACACGCTTTGACCAAGGGCTCAAGGGCGGCGGGGTTGATTCACCACTCAAACGTTTTGGCGATACGAAAAAGTTCGATATCAAGCGCGGAACCAAGCGGGCGCGTGCCGCAGCGCTGATGATGTTGGCACTGCCAGGCGGCGCCTACATTTATCAGGGCGAAGAGCTAGCGCTCCCAGAAGCAACGGGAATCCCCAAGGATCGTTTAACTGATCCGCGTTGGAAGCTCAGTGGTTACACCGATCCCGGTCGAGATGGCTGTCGCGTTCCACTGCCGTGGAAAGCTGAAGTAGCTGGCTCCTACGGATTTTCTAATAATGCGAAGTTGGGCGAGAGCGATTCGTGGTTGCCACAACCAAAGCATTGGGGAACTCTGGCTGTTGAGTTACAAGAGCGTGATCCGGAATCAACTCTCAACTTGTACCGCGCCGCACTAGCAATTCGTCATACCGAATCAGGTCTAGGCGACGGCACGATGGAGTGGATTGAGGCGGGGTCCGATGTTCTCGCGTTCAAACGTCCCGGTGGATTTGCTTGCTATGTAAACTTTGGGAAGGCAATCACGATTCCCGCTGGAGAGGTGCTGGTTGCATCAAATCCAATTCAGAGCGATATTCTCGAAACCGACACCGCGGTGTGGTTGCGAATTAAATAATCCATGGGCGAGCAGAATCTTTATGAGGCTCTCGGAGGTCACCAGACCTTCGAGAATTTAGTTTCGCATTTTTATGCTCTTGTGACTGTCGATCCGATTCTGCGTCCGATGTACCCCGAGAGCGATCTGGGAGAAGCCGCGGAACGTTTGATGCTCTTTCTGGAGCAGTACTGGGGTGGTCCAACGACTTACCAGGAGACCCGCGGACATCCCAGGTTACGTATGCGCCATGCTGGCTTCCACATTGGGATTAAGGAACACGATGCTTGGTTGCGCTGTATGAAATCTGCGGTCGATGAGATTGAGACGACCCCAGAACTTAAAGCCCAACTCTGGAGTTATATGGAATATGCCGCGGCTTCGATGGTGAATCAGCCCGAATAACTGCTTTTCTCACGCAATCGTTACTTAAAGTTCACGCGGGACGCGGAAAATAGATGGCAAATATCCAGCAAATTTGCAGGATGTAGGGCAAGATTTCGCCTAACGGCGCGAGCCACGCGCTGCTTTCTAGGGAGCAAGTTCAGTGCCACAAACTTTGGTTCTGAACGCCACCTATGAGCCACTAGGTGTCGTTACAGAGAGACGGGCTTTAATTCTCGTCTTAAATCAGCGCGCTATCGCCGTGGAAAATTCTGAAACGATCTTGCACTATTCCGGCGGTGAAGTTGTCCTACCTGCCGTCATCAGATTACATAAATTTGTGCGAATTCCATATCGCCATGCAGTTCCACTTTCGCGCCGCGCTATTTTTGCGCGCGATGGAGGCAAGTGCGTTTACTGCACGGCCCCTGCTACCTCGATCGATCACGTGATACCGCGTAGCCGCGGTGGCGCTCATGCTTGGGAGAATGTGGTTTCGGCTTGTCATAAGTGCAATCATCAAAAGGCGGACCGAACCTTGAAGGAGATTGGCTGGCGCTTGCGCCATATCCCGCGTGAACCTGTGGGTGCCGCTTGGCGCATCCTGGGGACGGGTCATCCCGATGTGCGATGGCTCTCGTATTTACAGCCATATGGCGTGGAGCAGATGCAGGCTTCTGCAGCCTCTGCGTAACTTTTCTACGCGGCGTCTAATACACTTCCGCTCATGGTCGTCCACTTCTTAAATCATCTCGCTATGTCCACTCAAGAGCCAGGTTCAGATCCCGGTTCGGGGCTCAAGTTGTACCAGAGCTTCTTGCTCTACATCGTGGCACCAGTCGGACTCTTCCTTGGAATTACCGCACTCGTTCTTCTCACGTCACGTCCTAAGAAGAACTAACCAATTTATTGCTAGGCGCAGCTAAGCGCCTAGGACATCCCCGCGCTGAATCTTCAAAGCACGAGCGAGTGAATCTCGTCCTTCTGAGACCAATCGGCGCAAAACTTCTGGGGCATCAGCACCAACACCATTGAGCCACGAATCCGTTTTATCGAGCGTTTCCTGGGTGATGATGTAGCGCGGATAGAGAAGTTCAACACTCGTACTGGCGACTTCGAACGAAGTGTTATTCCACATATGTAGCAATGAATCAAAGTACGGGTCTACATACTCGGACATCAGAGCAATCTGACGTGGGCTCATGAATCCAGCAGTTAAAGCAGCACGCTTGGAAGTGATGAGTTCGTTGCCAAGGAGCTGCTTCCACGTATCTGTCTTAATGGCTGGATCTGGAAGTGAAGCTACTGCTTCGGCGTGACTCAATTCTCCAGTAATCGTCTGATCATGCGCGAGTGTTGCATCAATTTCGTCGCGTGAAATTGCACCGCGCTTTGCCAAGATATTTACGAAGAACCAACGTAGATCGCGGTCAACCGTGAGCCCTGGCAATTCTCCGTTGAGAAGTCTACGAACAAATTCGACTTGCTCTGGAGAAGTGGAAAGCGATGCAAAAATCCGAGCCAATTGCAACTGAATGTCGCTCTCTGGAATCGCATTGCGAAGCACTGCCTCGACCTCACCTGCCACTTGCACACGAAGATCGTTTCTTCGGGAAGGGTCGGAGAAAATCTCGACGTTGTTTACGAGATCCGCACCAAGGCCAGCGACCAAGTTAATGAGCGATTCAGATTTCAATCCTTGGAGCACGAGTTGGGTGAAATCATGGGTTGATATTTCTGCATCTCGCCACATATCCCAGGTAGCGACCCAGGACAAAGTTCTTGCGATGGGATCAGTGATATCGCCCAGATGATTTTTGAGAGTATCTACAGAGCGTTGATCAAAGCGGATCTTTGTATACGCCAGATCGCCATCATTGATCAGGAAGAGGTCAGCGGTTTTTTCGTTGACAAAATCTGATAGCTCTGTGATTTCACCTGTGGTATCGACTTCGGTGCGCTTGCGTACAACTAATTTACCGTCAACAAGGTCATACAAAGCGATGGCCACCCGATGTGGGCGAATCTCCTGCGATCCCGCAGGTACAGCCGGGGACTGTTGTTTAATCGCGACCCTGGTATAAACACCATTCGACTCTTCGAGCACTGGATACATTGTGTTGATTCCAGCAGTTTTAAGCCAGGTAGCACTCCAAGCGCTTAGGTCACGCCCGCTCGTTGATTGAAGTTCGGTAAGGAGATCAGATAACTGAGTGTTCTGCCAAGCAAACTTATCGAAGTATTGGCGCAGCCCCTTGATGAAATTTTCTCGTCCTACATATGCACTCAGCTGGTGCAATACCGCAGAGCCCTTGGCGTATGAGATTCCATCGAAGTTAGCGTTGACGGCGTCGATATCAACCATTTCCACCGCGATTGGATGGGTGCTTACCAATTGATCTTGGTTAAATGCCCAACTCTTGTCATCGATAATGAAAGCGGTCCAGCCATTTTTGAACCGGGTGCCTTCAACGAGGGCGAGGAACGAAGTCCACTCTGCAAACGACTCATTGAGCCAGAGATCATCCCACCAGAACATGGTGACCATATCCCCGAACCACATGTGTGCCATTTCGTGCAAGATGACGTGAGCGCGCTGTTCACGGCGACGTTCGGTCACTCTGCTGCGAAATACCAAGAGGTCTTCGCGGAAAGTAACAACACCAGCGTTTTCCATGGCACCCCAGTTGAAGTCGACTACTGCGACTTGGTCATACTTTTCAAAAGGATAGGCCAAGCCAAAGATCTGCTCAAAGTATGCGAAGCCCTCCTTGGTAACTTGAAATATTTCCGCCGGGTCCAGGCTTTCGGCGAGAGATTTGCGACAGTAAATACCAAGAGGCACAACTTTCTGGCCCACATATTCATCGTGGACATGGGCATAAGGTCCAGCAACCATCGCAGTGATGTATGTCGAAATCCGAGGAGTAGTGGTGAACTGCCAAAATTTGGCATTTCCATCCGGGCGTGTTTCTTCAACGGGATTGTTCGAAAGGACTTCCCAATTTTGCGGAGCTAAAACAGACAATGTGAAAGTGGCTTTGAGATCGGGTTGATCAAAGCAGGGATACATATTCCGAATGTGCGCGGTCTCGCCTTGGGAATAGAGATATGTTTCATTATCGACCGGATCAATCGATTTTTGCAGTCCTTCACCCGTCTTTGAGTACAGCGATTCAACTTCTACAACTAGGACATTTTCGAGTTGAACATCGGTGAGGTAGATGGTTTGACCATCAAAACCGTTAGTCGCCACCGGTGATCCATTGAGGGTCGCTGAAATGACGCGTACCGCCATTGTGTCGATAAAGGTGTCATATCCGACTTTGTTGCAGGTGAATTTAACTGTGCTTCTCGCAAAGAAAGTTTCGCCAGATCCCGTTACGTCAAGAAATACGTCGTAACTTTCAACGGCGAGGTGACTTGACCGTTCGAGGGCTTCAGAACGTGAAATATTGATTCCAGGCATGTGCTTCTCTCAGACTCAGTGTGGCTAGGCTTACGCTCTTATTTGTGGATATATTCTCTAGGAAGGAGGTTACAAGATGATTGAGCGTCCCGATAATCGGAGCTATCGGTTACGCGGGGATCGCCAGACCCTGGCTCAGGAGAATGCTTATAAGCGATCTTGGAGCACCTTTGGAATTGAGTTAGCGGGCATTGTTAATCCTGCGGAATTGTTCCCAGATACTTCTACACAAATTATGGAGATTGGGACCGGGATGGGCGAGGGGACTGCTCTCATCGCCGTCGCTTTTCCCGAGACTGGATTTATCGGAGTCGAAGTGCACAAGCCTGGGGTGGGCGCGCTCCTGGTATACATAGAGCGCTTCGAACTAAAGAACTTGATGTTGATGGAAGAAGATGTTCATATTATTTTGCAGAACCATTTCGCAGATCAAGCGTTTAGCGCCTTCCATCTCTTTTTCCCAGACCCGTGGCCCAAGCGCCGCCACCACAAGCGCCGCATAGTTCAACCCGAGTTCTTGCAACTGATTCACGACAAACTAAAACCCGGAGGCTATATTCATATTGCCACCGATTGGGTTCCGTACGCGCAGTGGATTGAAGCGGTCTTTGCCGCAAGTCCACTCTTTACAGGTGGCAAAATCGATCGTCCCGAGTGGCGCCCATTAACAAAGTTTGAAGGTCAGGGCATCCGCAAAGGACATGTTGTAACCGACCTCAAATACTTTAAAAAAGACTAGATAGCGCCATCTTCTTCGAATTTAGAGATCAAGGCGATGCGGCGCACGTGACGTGGATCGTTGGTAAACGGAGTCGCTAGAAAAAGATCTACGAGAGCCAGTGCGACCTCCTCGGTATGCATTCGCCCACCTATTGCAATCACATTGGCATCATTATGTTCGCGCGCTGCGATAGCGGTTGCTTCATTCCACACTAACGCTGCACGTATGCCTTTGACCTTGTTTGCGGCCATCTGCTCGCCATTTCCCGACCCACCGAGAACAATCCCAATCGATCCGGGCTCGGCAGCAGTTGCGATGGCCGCAGGAATACAGAAGACGGGGTAGTCATCGAGCGCATCGAAGGTGTGCGGTCCATGATCAACGACATCATGGCCCTGTGCCGAGAGGTGCGAAACTATCCGGTTTTTGAAATCAAGCCCTGCATGATCGCTGCCGATGTGAATTCGCATGGGGGTATCTTCTCAAAAAAAAGTGGACCCCCGCCGTAACTGGCGGGGGTCCAGGAGTTATTTATCCTTAATTGTGCTTAGCGGGTGCGGCCAAGAGAGCGCTGAATCCGGCGGGGAGTCCGAATCCGTGCTTACCCTTTGGCGGGGTCGCGTTTACTGCGGTGGTAACCACCGTTGTAAGTCCCGCGATCAGCGCGGTTGCTTGTGCTTGGGTCAATCCACCTGGCTTAACGCGGGCGTTGATCCTCACGGTCTCTGCAGCGACGATCGCTGTGATCAAGGCTGGAGTCTTTGTTCCCGCCATTGTTGCTAGAGATAAGCCGGAGGCCAGACCAGCTTGTAGTTGTTCTTTGGTGATGCCTAAGGTTGAAGTAATTACATTGAGATCTTGCGCAATGCTCAGTCTGAGCACTTGACCGATACCAGCATGAGAATCATCCGCTTGAGTTGAGGTTGGCCGTGGGGTTGCATGCTCACCCGAACCCTGAGAGCCATGCCCCTCCTCGGAATCATCATCGCCCTCACCAATCTTTGGAAGCGTTGCATGTGCGGCTTGCAGGGCGGCGAGAATGATATTTGCTTGTGCTTGAGTAATCGTGCCTGCTAAAACGAGTTTTGCAAGTACTGCGCTAGCTGGGTCTACCGGGGAAACTGTTGGCTTAGGAGTTGGCGGTGGAGGAGGTGGGGTCGTGCCAGTAGGTGTTGGAGTAGGTGTTGGAGTTGTTGTTCCAGGTGCGGTACCAATTGTTTGACCGGCAGCAGCAGCTGAAGCAATTGCGGATGCGAGAGATGCGATCCACCCGGCGGAGATTGATGAAGCACCACTGACTCCAGCGATATTTGCACTTTGGGCAGCGAGTGCTTCAGTAACTAAAGTTGGAATGGCATAGTTTGCATAGAAACCGTTCTGCCCAGTTGGAATAACCGGTGTTGTGATGCCAGTGATTTTGTATTTACCTGCCACGGTATCGACGTTGATTGCGACTTGGATGTTTGAACCAAAGCGGCCATCGGGTTGAACCGAACCCGTGAAAGTTACAGGTGCAGCATTTGCCTGCTGCAATTGAATTAAGTCGACGAGAGTCATCGCACTAAGTGCAGTGATTCCAACTATCTTCTTCGTCGTGGTCTTCATGTTGATCTCCATTCCTAGAAGAACAAATTTAGAGTGTGCGCCTTCTAAAAACTATCAAAAACAGCCATTCACACCCTTCTCTAAGAACATTCAGGTCATCCGTTAACTATTGCTCGCATGCGAATATAGACAACGGATTCAATGATTTGGCAACTAAAAAGGCCCCCACCTTATTTGGCGGGGGCCTTTCGAATTAACTCTCTCTACATCTTGTTAGTTGCTTGGGGGAGTGAGAGGTGCACCAGGCATACCCATTCCATGTCCCATTCCACCCTTAAATGGTGTGGCATTTACTGCAGTTGTAACTGCAACTGTAAGCCCGGCAATCAATGTAGTTGCTTGTGCTTGCGTCAACTTTCCAGCTGTTACGCGAGCATTGATTTCTGTGGTTTCTGCCGCAACCAGTGCAGCGATCAATGCAGGAGTCTTAGTTCCAGCGATCGTTGCAAGTGATTGTCCAGCAGCAATACCGGTTTGTAGTTGAGCGACAGTGATTCCAAGGGTCGTTGTGATCAGGTTTAGATCTTCACCCATCTTGACTCCATTGGGTCCACCTTTTCCATGGCCCCTACCCATGTCTCCTGGGCCACCGTTGCCAGCTCCCATTGGTGGGTGTGCGGCTTGTAGAGCAGCAAGAATAATTGTTGATTGTGCCTGTGTAATAGTCCCGGCAGCAACGAGCTTTGCAAGAACTGCGATATCTGGATCCACTGGTGCAACACTTGGCGTCGAAGTTGAAACTGAGTGGCCATTATTGGAGACTGATGCTCCATGTGAACCGTGCTGTGATGCGCTTGCGATTCCAACACTTCCCATTGAAATTGCGGCAATGAGTCCGGCAATCATAAGTGGCTTACGTGTATTCATTTTGCTTTCCCCTCTTTCGATTACAGGTTCCCCTGCTATCGGTTCGTTACAGATGCCTTCACATCCGTATGAGGAGAGATAACTCCTGCAGTCTTAAAGAGTTGCACAATGGGGCTGAGAGCAGGGTGAGAGTATTTTTGGATAATCGGTATGTAACTTCCGGGATATTTTCTCACTGAGCGTGGAAAAGAGCCATAGCTTCCAGACTTCCAAAAACTTCTCAGTTTTCTCACAATGTACGGATGCGTCCAGGCTCTGGATAACGAGATCCCGATTGGGGGAGACGATGAAAACATTGGATAGAACGAAAGCAATTTCCATCGCGATGATTAGTGTTCTTTCAATATCAATTTCACTTTCAACTTTAGCGACTCCCTCTTATGCAAGCACTCCCACGAAAAAGCTTCACATGGCCGGGCGAGTAACAAACTCATCAACCAACACACTTCGCAATGGCAAAGGTGCACCGACAAGTGCACTCGGAATCGATGGTGATTTTTACATCGACACCCTCAAGTTCAATCTCTATGGCCCTAAAGCAAATGGTCGCTGGCCCACGCCCGTTTCACTTCGGGGACCCGCGGGTGTGAATGGCGCTAATGGAAAAGCTGGCACAAACGGAGTTTCCGGAAAGAACGGAGCAAGTGGTGGAAAAGGATCGACGACATCCGTAGCTGGTCCTAAAGGCGCACAAGGATTAACTGGAGCTCAAGGCCCCATAGGTTTAACCGGCCCACAAGGAGTTCAAGGCGCAACGGGAGCGGCGGGACCGTCTGGAATTAAAGGAGATACAGGTGCAACCGGAGCAGCAGGAACCACTGGCGCAACAGGACCCGCTGGTCCAATGGGGGCTCCAGGTTCAATGGGAGCGAGTGGCTCTCCGGGTTCGATGGGTCCCCAAGGGGCAACGGGTCCATCTAATGTTCAGGTGGTTCCGATTAGTTCATGGCAGTTAAGCACAACCACTGCCGGTACTGGAAACTCCAGCGCTGCTTTTGGAAATCTAGCTGCTTCAAAATCTTATGAATTCATGTTTGGAATCAATGGTCGACTCGCAACGAATCAATCTCCTACCTATGCATCCCAAGTTGGATTAACCCTTCACTGCTCAGACTTGGCCGCAACTATTACTTACAGTGTCTCAAGTGCTTTCGGGTATTCAAATAATGGAGATGCAACAACTTATTCGAAAGAATCATTCATAGTCATAGGAACCATCGCAACGACGGGAGTAAACCCGACGTCGACATTTACCGTCACGGCTACGGATTCAGGTCCAACAACTGGAACAGATGTCATGACACTAAGTGGTTCGGCATTCATCCAACTCGTGGGATCGCTCACCTAAAAGGGAGAGAGCATGTGATCGGGATTTAACA
>JBAXVT010000030.1:0-18208 GCA_037128715.1 Actinomycetes bacterium | reverse complement strand
ATCGGAGGCGCAGAGCAGGTCTTCTACTTAGAACAGTTAGAAGTTATCCGCCCATTTGGAAGCGGAGCAGCAGCCATCGGTTGGCTCTGGACTACAGAAGGAACATTTGCGGCGCTCGGACAATCTAGTGGTGGCTTTATTTCGCAGCACTTCGGTCCGCATTATTGCTTTGGAATCACCACGTTCATGTTTGGTACAGGATTCATCCTGATCATGGCCGGGCAGCGCTGGTTACAGCCCTTCGATCGCAGCAACGCCGCCGCTTAGTGAGCTGCTAAGTCCCAACTCAGGCCGGTCCCAATATTAACCGAGAGCGGAAGCGAGAGCGGAACGGCGCCTTCCATTTCGCGGCGAACCAGATCTGTCAGCCGATCCTCTTCGCCAGCAGCAACCTCGAAAATAAGTTCATCATGGACCTGCAGCAATAAACGCGATTTGAATTTCTCGCTATTTAAAACCCGAGCAACGTTGAGCATCGCCACTTTGATGATGTCAGCGGCTGAACCTTGGATGGGTGCATTAAGGGCCATGCGCTCTGCAACTTCACGACGCTGTCTGTTATCACTAGAGAGATCTGGAAGGTAGCGACGTCTTCCCAGAATCGTTTCGGTATAACCCTTGGCGCGCGCTTCCTCCACCACGATCTTTAAATAATCTTGAATTCCACCGAAACGCTTAAAGTACTGGTGCATCAACTCTTGGGCGTCACCTGGAGAGAGATTAAGTTGCTGTGCTAAACCATAAGCAGATAATCCATAAGCAAGCCCGTATGACATCGCCTTGATTTGGCGGCGCATCTCTGGATCCACATCGTGGACAGGTACGCCAAAAACTTGGGCACCTACAGTGCTGTGCAGGTCTTCCCCGCTTTTAAAGGCGGCGATGAGGCCTGCATCTTTGGAGAGGTGAGCCATGATGCGCATCTCAATCTGGCTGTAGTCCGCGGTCATAAGGTTGACGTAAGGCTGTGCCGCTATAAAACAATCGCGAATGCGCCGACCCTCTTCGGTGCGGACTGGAATATTTTGCAGATTAGGATCGGTAGAAGAGAGGCGTCCAGTTGCTGCGACCGTCTGCTGAAATGTGGTGTGGATTCGACCATCTGATCCGATGGCGCTGCGCAGACCATCGACCGTGGTGAGCAATTTGCTGGTCTCGCGAATGCGAAGGAGGTGAGCCAGAATCGGATGGCCAGTCTTCGCACCCAGCCACTCCAGACTTTCAGCATCGGTGGTAAAACCCGTTTTGATCTTCTTTGTCTTAGGTAGTTGCAGCTCATCAAAGAGGACTACTTGTAGTTGCTTCGGAGATCCAATATTGAATTCGTGGCCAGCGACCTTATGCGCTGCGGCGGTCTCGCGCTCGACCTCTTGCATGAAGAAGGTGCGTAGCGCTTCAAGTTTCGACTTATCAACAGCGATACCCAGCCGCTCCATATCCGCCAACTCAAAGGCGGTAGGCATCTCCAGGTCGTTATAAAGATCTATAAGTTGGCGGTCAGACATCTCTTGTCGAAGCACCGGGACTAATTGGTAGATAGTTCCCGCCAGCACCGGATTAAAGGTAGAGAAGAGATCGTCACTCATCTCGGGGATCGAAACTTCTAGGAAGCGCTGCGCCAAATCTGTAAGTTCCAGATTCCTGCCACCCGGGTTGATTAAGTATGCCGCCAACTCGGTGTCGAAAACGATGCCAGCAATCTCTTCGCCACGGAGCGCGTGCTTCACCGCGTGCACCCATTTAGGGAGCGCCGCGTCAAGTAACCAATCGCCCGCAGCCTCCTCCACTTGGTAAATCTCAGTTGCAGAGAGTGCTACTGAGAATCCACCGTCCCGCAGCAAGCCTGTCGAAAAGAGTGAGATCGGTTCGGTGCGGTTCTTCAACTTCGCCGCTAATTCTCTTCCAGATATCGTCGTAATCTCGGTCGCAACTTGTGCGGGTGAAGCCTTCGTTGCACTACCGCCCAACGAGTGAATGCGATCTTTTAAAGCTTTAATTTCTAGAGTATCGAGCAGGGTATCGACCAGTCCGAATTCTGGTCCGGACCAAGTCAGGTCATCAATAGAGGTATCGATGGCTAGGTCGTGGCGCAGTGCGGTGAGTTCGCGATTGAGCAGAACCAGGGCAATGTTAGATCGAAGCGAATCTCCAACCTTCCCCGGAATGGAATCAATAGCGTCGGTCAGCGCAGTTAATGATCCGAAATCCGCGATCCACTTCGTTGCCGTCTTCTCGCCTACTCCTGGTACGGATGGCAAATTATCACTGGGGTCTCCACGCAAGGCAGCAAAGTCCGGATACTGCAATGGTGTTAGACCGTATTTTTCAAAGACGGCCTCTGGGGTCATCCGATTCATCTCGGTTACGCCCTTTTTGGGGTAGAGAACAGTTATCTCTGATGTAACGAGTTGGAACGAGTCTCTATCACCAGAGCAGATAAGAACTTCACTTCCCTCTGCAACGGCTCGCGTAGAGAGTGTTGCCAAAATATCATCGGCCTCAAAGCCTTCTATCGCAAAGCGCTTAATGCCCAGCGCGTCAACCATCTCATTGATGTAGGAAAGCTGCGAGCGAAACTCATCGGGAGTAGCAGCGCGCGTGGCTTTGTACTCGGGAAACATCTCGGTGCGAAATGTCTTACGCGAGACATCAAAGGCGACAGCAATGTGCGTGGGTTTCTCATTAGAGATGAGGTTTACCAACATCGAGCCAAAGCCGTAAACCGCATTTGTGGGCTGACCTTTGCTACTACGAAAATTCTCGACGGGGAGCGCATAGAAGGCGCGATAGGCCATGGAATGGCCATCGATAAGTAGTAACCGTTTCATTCCTATGATTCTAGGGTGAATTTGCAGATGCGGCGTTAAGATAACGCCATGACCGACTATCTAAAAATGATTAACGAACGCGGCATCGGGGCTCTCGATCAGAAGATGGGTATTGAGATTATCGAGGCCTCCCCTGAACGCATCGTCGGCACCATGCCCGTCGAAACAAATACCCAGGCCTTTGGCATGCTCCACGGAGGAGCAAATGTGGTACTTGCAGAATTATTGGGATCGTTAGGGGCATGGCTCCACGCCGGTGGGAGGCAAACTGTCGGTGTTGATATTAACGCCACACATCACAAACCCGCGCGCAGTGGCATCGTCACTGGGGTAGCTACGCCGGTTTCACGAGGCCGCACGTTAGCGTGCTACGAGATCGTAATAACAAATGAGGCCGGCGAGCGAACCTGTACGGCGCGCATCACCAGCCTCATCCTGAGTGAATAGTTTCTCTCAACCGCCGAGGTAAGCCTTTGTTACCGCTGGATCTGAAATCAGATCTTTAGCATTTCCGCTAAGTTTGATATTGCCTGACTCCAAGACATAAGCACGATGGGCAACGTTGAGCGCTGCCAAAGCGTTCTGCTCAACCAAGAGGATCGTCGTCCCCTGCTGATTAATTTTGGTAATCGTTTCGAAGATCATGTCGACCAATACTGGTGCTAAACCCATAGAAGGCTCATCGAGTAGTAACAAGGTTGGGTTACCCATGAGCGCACGACCGACAGCCAACATTTGCTGCTCGCCACCACTCATGGTTCCGGCCTTCTGCGTGATGCGCTCTGCTAGCCGGGGAAAGAGTTCGAGAACTCGTTCGCGGTCGGTTGCAATTCCCTCTTTATCGTTACGAAGAAAGGCGCCTAGATCGAGATTTTCGGAGACAGTCATGCGAGGAAAAATACGTCGCCCTTCGGGTGACTGGCAGATTCCTTTGGCAACAACCTCATGGCCCTCTTTTCCATCGATCCGCTCGCCTTCAAAGGTAATCGATCCCCCTTTGAGTTTGAGTAGACCAGAGATGGCGCGCAGAGTTGTTGACTTTCCAGCACCGTTGGAACCGATCAAGGTAACGATCTCGCCCTTATTAACCTCTAGTGAGATTCCCTTGATCGCTTTAATATTTCCGTAGGCGACTTGAATATTATCTACCTTTAACATTATTTATTGACCTCCGCAGACTTACCGAGATAGGCCTCGATCACGCGAGGGTTAGATTTAATTTCTGCTGGCGATCCTTCGGCGATCTTCATTCCTCGGTCCAGGACGGTGATGCGCTCAGAGACCTTCATGACCACTGACATATCGTGTTCAATCAACAAGATAGCCAAGTTCTTCTCGTCGCGGACTTTATGCACGAAATCAACGAAGACTGCGGACTCCTGCGGGTTCATACCTGCAGTTGGCTCATCAAGTAGAAGCACCTTAGGACGTAGCGCAAGAGCGCGAGCGACCTCTAGGCGACGTTGATCGCCATAAGAGAGATTGCGCGCAAACTCTAAAGCGGTTTTACCAATACCCACGAATGTGAGTAAGGCGCGAGCCTCTTCACGCGCTTCGCGCTCTTCACGGCGTTGCAAAGGAGAACCAATTATCGTTCCGATGATCCCTGCTTTGAGGTGCGAGTGCATAGCTACCATGACATTCTCTTCCGCGGTCATGAGACCGAAGAGGCGAATGTTCTGAAAGGTACGCGCCAAGCCTTTCTCTGCGATCTTATGGGGAACGACTCCGGTGATATCTTCATTGTTATAAATAACAAAGCCTGAAGTTGGCTTGTAAAGCCCAGTCAGCACATTGAAAAATGTGGTCTTTCCTGCACCGTTGGGGCCAATTAGGCTGACCACGCTGCGATCTGGGATGTCGAAGGAGACATCGTCAACCGCCTTGAGGCCGCCAAACTCCACCGAGATATTCTTCGCTTCTAATACTGGAGCAGAATCAAGTGACATTACAAAGCCTCCTCTTCGCTAATATTTTTGTGAGGCTCTTCGTTTCTATCTTCATCATCGGTCTCATGGAGAACCATCTTCAGACGCGACTCCGGCAAAATGCCTTCGCGTCGGAAGAGCATCATCAGAATGAGCAATCCGCCGAAGATTAAGAAGGTATAGGAAGGGAAATTAATGTTTGTGTTAAAGGTGCTATTAATTCTATCGCCCAGGGCAGGAAGACCCGTTGAATTTACCCAAGCGATAAGTAGGGCACCCACCATAACTCCCCAGACATTACCCATTCCACCTAAGACGACCATAGCAAGCAGGATGATTGAAATAGAGAATTGGAAACGCTCAGCGAAGATTCCATTAACGTGAGTTGCGTATGCAACGCCAGCTAAACCACCAGAAATGGCACCAACTGCGTAAGCAGAGAGCTTGGTCTTCATGAGCGGAACACCCATCATGCTGGCGGCTAGTTCATCTTCACGAATCGCAAGCCAAGCACGTCCCAAGCGCCCACTGCGCAGACGCAATGAGATAAAGACCATGAGAGCGGCCATAAATACAAAGATCATGTACTTATAGTTGAGATCGAATGGTCCTAGGCGCTTTCCAAATAAACCCATATTGTCGATCGGTGAAATACCTTTAGTTCCATTGGAAAGATTGAAACCGCGGATGTTCTCACCGTTAACAAAGATCTGCGGAATAATTTCTCCGAAGCCTAAAGTCACAATCGCGAGATAATCGCTCTTCAGGCGCAGAGTTGGTGCACCGATCAGAATTCCAAAGAAGGCACAGATGAGTGCGCCGAGAAGGAGAACGATCCAGAACGATAAGTGGATACCAGGAAAATGCTTTGGACTTTCCGAACCAAAGTGAATGTTTATTTGGTAGAAGAAGCCCGACATGAACCAACCCGCGGTGTATCCGCCGATGGCCCAAAACGCTACGAAACCTAGATCTAGCAGGCCCGCATAACCCACAACGATGTTGAGGCCGAGCGCCGCAATAACCCATACCAGCGCTTCATTGAGCGCTGAGGGTGGGAACCAAGTTTGGATCTGACTCTGAAACCCTTCCGGTGTGTGCGGAACGATGTAGGTGTAGAAAATATAGATCGCTACAGCCAAGGTCAGAAAACCAATAGACCAGGTACGTTGCGAGGCAGGTGCCTTGTGCTTCTTAGAAGCGTTCTTCTTGCGAGTAATCATGGCCATGGGCTTATACCTTCTCCGTCGTTGGCTTACCAAGCAAGCCTGTCGGCTTAAATACCATTAGGAGAATCAAGATAGAGAAGACAACGGTATTAGACCATTGCTGGCCGAGTCCGATCGGAAGTCCATCATTGAGCCCTTGGATTAATCCGATAATGATTGCGCCGAGAACAGCGCCTTGGAGATTTCCGATGCCACCCATAACAGCTGCAGTAAATGCAATCAGGCCAAGTTGGAACCCAAGATTGTAAGAAGTTAACCCACGAGTCTGCTCGAAGAGCAATCCAGCAGCGCCAGCAAGTGCTCCGCCGAGTCCAAAGGTAAAGGAGATGGTGCGATCAACATTGATTCCCATCAGGCGGGAGGCATCCTGATCTTGCGCAGTCGCGCGCATCGCCTTGCCTTGACGAGTGCGAGTTACGATATACGTCAGAACCAATAAGACCGGGATAGTAATAGCAAAGGAGATAATCGTTGTGTAAGGCAACTTAACACCGAAGATGGAGAGGTGGCCATTGGGAAGCAGGCTCGGCCAAATCTTTTGACCTGAACCGTTCCAACGCAAACCTACAAATTGCAGGATGAAAGACATTCCAACAGCTGTAATGAGCGGCGCTAATTTTGGCGCGCGACGCAGGCGTCGGTAGGCAAATCTTTCAATGGCAACGTTGATGGTTGCACAGAAAACCATAACCGCTATCAAACAGAGGGCGAGCACGCCCCAACCAACTGCCGATGGGGTCTTCTGACCAAACCATAAGGTAATGAAATGGGCTGAGAAAAGTCCACCCAGCATGAATAGGTCGCCATGAGCAAAGTTAATGAGTTCGATAATTCCGTAAACCAAGGTGTATCCCAGCGCGATCAGCGCATACAAGATTCCATTACTTAGCCCGGTAAATGTCACTTCGAAGAATTGAGTTGGCGACTTAATGAGATTGGCGATCAGCCAAAAAGCGGCGCCAGCCACTGCTACTGTCGCAAAGGCTCTCTCTATGTAGCGCCTGCGCAATTGGCGAGTTTTGTAGGTAACGCCTGCCACGTGTTTCTCCTCTAGATGGGTGTGGGTTCTTACAGAATTAGATGGAGCCTGTTTCAGGCCCCATCTAATTTACAAACTGTTGAACTAGTTATTCAGTAGAACGAGTTCTACTACTTAACTGTCCAAGCCTTCAGTGTTGTCTCAACTCCACCAATAACTTGCTCAATGGTGATGTCCTTAGCAGTTGTATCTCCAGTCAATGTACTGATGTGGAGAGCCTTGCCGAGTACTGACTGGTTTGCAGGAATTGTGATTCCCAAGCCAGTGAATACGTTGAGTGTGACGCTCTTACGAGTTCCATCTGACTTTGCAATTGCAGCCAAGATAACTTGGAGAGCAGCTACGCCGTAGATTGGGTAAGAACCGACTGGATCCTTCTTGTATGTCTTCTTGTAAGAAGCCAAGAACTTAGCGCCGGCACCCTTTGGAGAGTTCTTAACAAGAAGCTCGTTAGAGAGACCTGCGAAGCTGAGGTATGCACCAGCAGCATTTGGATCTGAGTTGAATTGTGGGTATCCAGTAAATCCATCTGGAGCCATCAACTTAACCTTGGTGTTATCTCCGAGAACAGCAACCTTAGCCTTGAGGAGCTGGCCACCGTTGTTGTCGTAGATTCCGCCGAAGTAGACCATATCTGGGTTCAAAGGCTGGATCTTCTGGAAGAGAGCGGTGTAATCAGATTGCAATGTATCCCAACCTTGACCAGCAGGACCGCTTGAAAGAACGGTCAATCCCTGCTTCTTAGCTTCTGTTGTGAATGCCTGTGCAACACCTTGACCATAGGTCTGAGTATCGTTCAAGACATAAACGCTCTTAACGCCAATTGACTTAGCGAACTGAGCTGCAGCAGAACCTTGGTTGTCATCAGTTGTGCAAACACGTGCATAGTTACGAGCACCTGTTGGATAGTAAGCATCTGGCTCACCAGGGTTCCATGACTTTGTAAGTCCTGGGTTGGTGTTAGCTTGTGAAACCATCAACATTGGGCCCTTGGGATCTTGGTTCAAAATTGGAACCTCAATCTTGGCGCAACCTGAGTTGTAAGTACCGATAACGGCGATTTCAGCCTTGTTAGCTACGTGATTCTGAGCGTTCTGGGTGCATTGTCCAGCATCCCATGCTCCAGCTGTTGCTGTTGCATCGTCGTAATACTTTAGAACGATCTTGTACTTGCCAGCCATTCCGCCGACAGACTTCAAATAAAGAGCAATTGCCTTGTTCGTTGAGTCATTAGAATCGAAAGACGAACCTTGAAGAGGTAGGTCTGTTGCGATTATGAGTGTCTTAACTGCTGCTGCCTGTGATGGAACTGCTGCTGCTACGAAAGCAGTCGCAACCATTGAGACGGCGGCAACGACACTGACTACGCGAGTGAGTTTTGTCATTGTTACCTTCCTGTTTACTTTGATTTTGCTAGTCCCGGGACAGGGAGGAGTGAAGGCTACCCGTGGTAGGGGGCTAGATCAAGACTTATCGTCACAAAACGGGCGCACTTTAAATTCAAAATGAGCGTGAAGTCAGCGAGATGCAGGGATCTATTATAAATATTGGGTAACGCTTTAGCAGCAAGTCTTTCCCACAATTACTCCGGGACGGCGTCAGGCGAGATCACGGCGAGCGCGACGGCCTTCATGGAGATCCGGCGATCCATGGCAGTTCGCTGAATCCAGGTAAAGGAGTCGGGTTCGGAGAGGTTGAGGGTCTTCATCAGGATCCCCTTCGCGCGATCGATCACCTTGCGAGTCTCTAAACGCTCTTGCAGGTCGGTGACCTCTCCCCGTAGCACTTGCTGTTCCCGATGGCGGCCGACCGCAATTTCAATGGCCGGAACCAGATCAGAGATGCTAAAGGGTTTGACTACGTAAGCCATTGCACCAGCATCACGAGCCCGCTCCACAAGTTCTCGTTGACTAAATGCGGTGAGCATCAAAACCGGTGAAATTTCGATGATCTGTTCTGCCGCAGAGATTCCATCAAGCTCTGGCATCTTGACATCTAAGATCGCAATGTCAGGTAGGTGCTCCTTAGCGAGCGCAATCGCTTCTATTCCATTGGTTGCTTCTGCAACCACTTGGTAACCGGCATCGGTCAGCATCTCAACGAGATCAAGGCGAATGATTGCCTCATCCTCGGCGACGAGAATGCGCAGCGGAACTGGCGAATTACCTTCTGACTTAGTCATGTGCCTCGAGTCGGATTTGAACCGACACTGTGCAGATTTTGAGTCTGCCCTCTCTACCGTTGGAGTACCGAGGCTCTCCCCTAGAAACTTTTAGGAGTCTAGGAAGATCAGAGTATAACTGGCTGAAATTAGCTGCGGTATGCAGGGGCGACGCCGTCGATAGCGTCTCCAACGATATGGACGCGTAGGGCGTTGGTTGAACCCGGAATTCCAGGAGGGGCACCGGCAATAATCACGACCGGCTCTCCTTTAGCGACGCGACCGGACTCGATCAGGAGCGCATCGACCTGTTTGACCATCTCATCGGTGTGACTAACGACGGCAATTATCTGGGATTCGACTCCCCACGAGAGAGCGAGTTGGTTATAAACCGGCACCTCTGGGGTGAGAGCAAGGATCGGAATTACTGATCGCAGACGAGAGATGCGGCGGGCCGAATCTCCGCTCTGCGTAAATGCCACGAGGTACTTTGCGCCGACGATCTCGCCAACCTCTTTGGCGGCCTTGGTGATTGCTCCACCCTTTGTAGCCGGGTTATGACCGAGCGGGGCGATCTGATCCAGCATCGCCTCTTCGGTACGCGCGATGATCCGAGCCATAGTTGCAACGGCTTCGATAGCAAATGCGCCAACTGAGGTCTCTCCGCTGAGCATCAAGGCATCGGCACCATCCAGGACCGCATTTGCGCAGTCAGTCGCTTCCGCGCGAGTTGGAGTGGAATTTGTGATCATGGAATCCAACATTTGTGTGGCAACGATGACTGGCTTGGCTTGGCTGCGAGCCATAGAAATGCAGCGTTTTTGTACTAGTGGAACCTCTTCAATTGGCATCTCCACACCGAGATCGCCACGAGCCACCATTATTCCATCGAAGGCGGCAACGATCTCTTCCAGATTATCAACCGCCTGCGGCTTCTCGATCTTTGCGATCACTGGGCGGAAAATACCCTCTTCGTTCATGATGCGATGTACATCATCAATATCTTTTGCACTTCGCACAAAGGAGAGGGCGATGAAATCGGCTCCGGCGCGCAATCCCCAGCGCAGATCATCCATATCCTTCTCCGAGAGAGCCGGTACAGAGACCGCTACTCCAGGCAGGTTAATTCCCTTATTGTTGCTTACAAATCCCGGCTGAATAACTGTGGTGACAACATTGTTGCCCTTTACTTCCACTACTTCTAACGTCACCTTGCCGTCGTCGATCAAGATGCGATCTCCCGGACGACAATCACCCGCGAGACCCTTATATGTGGTTCCACAAATATCTTTAGTCCCTTCGACCTCATCGGTGGTGATTGTGAAGATATCGCCACGCGCCAATTCATGAGGACCATCTTTAAATCGCGCCAAACGAATCTTGGGACCTTGCAGGTCAACCAGAATTGCAACAGGAACTTTCGCTTTCGCCGCCGCGGCGCGCACTAAATCGAGTCGATTTTGATGTTCGTCATATCCACCATGGGAAAGATTGAGCCGAGCCATGTTCATGCCAGCAGCTATCAACTCCGCAACCTTCTCAGGAGATTCAACAGCGGGACCCATCGTGCATACTATTTTCGCTCTGCGCATTTATTCAGCCGAGGCCTCTCTTCGGGGAGCCAAGAATGGCTCTAATTAATTGTGCGGTCGGTACTCGAGCCCTTATTTTATCGGTAAATCAGAGATTAGACGGTCAAAGAGCGCGAGGTCGGAAGTATGGGTGCTGGTAGCCCCGTCTCCCCCAGCAGATATTCATCTACCGCAGCTGCAGCACTCCGACCTTCCGCGATCGCCCACACAATGAGGGATTGACCACGGCCAGCATCACCACATACAAAAATACCCTCTTCGCTCGTTGCAAACTTTTCATCGCGAAGTACGTTGCCGCGTGGATCGAGTTTCACCTCAAGTTGGTCGATGAGTTCAGATTTTTCGGGTCCGAGGAAACCCATCGCAAGAAACACGAGGTCTGCGGGAATTTCTCTTTCACTGCCCTCGACCTTTTCAAATTTCCCATTAATGAATTCGGTTTCAACGAGTTTGAGCGCCTTCACATTTCCAGCACCATCGCCGATGAACTCTTCAGTAGAGACTGCAAATAATCTTTCACCTGCCTCTTCGTGCGCACTACTTACCCGGTAGATCATTGGATAGGTGGGCCAAGGTTGGTTCGATGGCCGCTCTTCTGTGGGTCGCGGAAGAATTTCAAGTTGAGTGACACTTGCGGCGCCTTGACGAATCGCGGTACCTAAGCAATCTGCGCCGGTGTCTCCACCGCCAAGAATCACCACGTGCTTGCCATGCGCGTTAATGGGAGGATCTCCCGCTAACTCACCAAGTCCTTGCTGATTTCCCCAGGGAAGATATTCCATCGCCTGATAAATCCCAACGTTTTCGCGCCCCGGAACGCGCAGATCGCGCCAATCAGTTGCACCAACCGCAAGAACAACAGCATCGTAGCGATTGCGTAGTTCAGAGCCAGTGATATCGACACCTACATTGACGCCAGCACGGAAACGGGTTCCTTCAGCTTCCATCTGCGCAATACGACGATCCACAATGGACTTCTCCATTTTGAATTCTGGAATTCCGTAGCGCAACAGTCCGCCAATGCGATTAGCGCGCTCGTAGACCGCCACGGTATGCCCAGCGCGAGTCAACTGTTGCGCTGCCGCCAAACCTGCGGGTCCCGAGCCAACCACAGCAATCGTCTTACCTGTAAGGCGATCGGGTGGAAGGGGAACGACAAGACCATTGTTGAATGCCTCTTCAATGGTGCGAAGTTCTACCTGCTTAATCGTGACTGCATCAGAATTAATTGCAACGACACAAGCAGTCTCGCACGGAGCCGGACACAAGCGCCCGGTAAATTCTGGAAAATTATTTGTCGCATGTAGACGATCAATCGCTTCAGCACGCTCTCCGCGCCAGATCAAATCGTTCCATTCGGGGATTAAATTCCCGAGCGGACAACCCTGGTGGCAGAAGGGAATTCCACAGTCCATGCAACGGCCAGCTTGCTTCTGCAGGTCGCCGAAGGGTTGCTCTTCGTAAACTTCTTTCCAATCTTTAATGCGAACATCGACCGGACGTCGTTGTGGCGTCTTCCGCTCGGTCGTCAAAAATCCCTTTGGATCAGCCACGGGTCGCCTCCATAATTGCCTCTTCTACATTTGAACCTTCACGCTCGGCTTTTTCCATGATCGCCAACACCTTGGCGTAGTCGCGGGGCATGACGAGAGATATGCGCAGGCTCTCGATCGCCCAGTCACTAAGAAGTGCCGCTGCTATCTGCGATCCGGTCTCGGCCGCAAATCTTGTAATGAGTTCGTACGCTTGTTCAGCACGCGCCGGTGATAGCGTCAAAACATCGACCATATCTGGATTGACCAGACGCGGATCTAAGTCGAGAACGAAGGCCACTCCACCTGACATCCCGGCACCGAAGTTTCTGCCAGTAGCGCCAAGAATCACGGCGACTCCACCGGTCATATATTCGCACCCATGATCGCCGACTCCCTCGACTACAGCAGTTGCGCCGGAGTTACGAACACAAAAACGCTCGCCGACAACTCCGCGGATGAATATCTCTCCGCTGGTGGCGCCGTAGGCAATGACATTGCCAGCAATAACATTCTCATGCGATGCAAAGGTGGCACTCTCATCAGGTCGGACGACGATGCGCCCTCCCGAAAGTCCTTTGCCAACATAGTCATTGGTGTCTCCGTACAATCGCAAGGTGAGACCCTTTGGAATAAATGCTCCGAGCGATTGACCGGCAGAACCACGAAGCGTTATATCGATGGTGTTATCAGGTAGGCCAGAGCTGCCATATGCACGCGTAATCTCAGCACCCAACATGGTGCCCACCGTCCGATTAACATTTCGAACAGGAACTTCGAAGCGGACTCCCTCACCCTTCGTCAGCGCGCCATAGGAACGCGCGATCAAAGAATTATCAAGCGCAGCGGCAAGTCCGTGATCCTGCACCTCGGTATTTTTGCGGGAACCCGCGAAGAGAGGTGCTTTCAGCAAAGGTGCCAGGTCGAGTCCGCTCGCCTTCCAGTGCGCAACAGCATCGCGGGTATCGAGAAGTTCAACTTGGCCAATCGCCTCTTCGATGGTGCGAAAGCCCAACTGAGCCAACCATTCGCGAACCTCTTCGGCAATGTATTCAAAGAATGTTTCTACGAATTCTGGCTTTCCGGAGAAACGCTGACGCAGCTCAGGATTTTGGGTTGCCACTCCAACTGGGCAGGTATCAAGGTGACAGACGCGCATCATCACGCAACCAGAGACGACCAGCGGTGCGGTCGCAAATCCGAACTCTTCTGCACCCAGCAATGCGGCGATCACTACATCGCGCCCCGTCTTCATCTGACCATCAACTTGAACGACGATGCGATCGCGCAGGCCATTGAGCATCAAAGTTTGTTGCGTTTCTGCCAGGCCGAGCTCCCATGGCGCACCGGCGTGCTTAAGCGAGGTGAGCGGAGATGCGCCTGTTCCGCCATCATGGCCCGAGATCAAGACAACATCGGCATGTGCCTTCGAGACACCGGCGGCGACTGTTCCAACTCCGACTTCTGCCACTAACTTCACATGGATCCGCGCATTCTTATTCGCGTTTTTAAGATCGTGAATCAATTGCGCTAGATCCTCAATGGAATAAATATCGTGGTGCGGAGGAGGTGAAATTAATCCGACGCCAGGAGTTGAATAACGCACTTGAGCGATCCAGGGATAAACCTTATTTCCAGGGAGTTGCCCGCCTTCACCTGGCTTTGCTCCTTGTGCCATTTTGATCTGAATATCATCGGCATTTACCAGGTATTCACTGGTTACGCCGAAACGTCCCGAAGCAACTTGTTTAATGGCAGAACGGCGCGAATCTCCGTTGGCGTCGGGAGTATTTCGAGCGGGATCTTCTCCGCCCTCACCGGTATTAGATTTGCCGCCAATACGATTCATCGCAATCGCCAACGTTTCATGCGCCTCTTGCGAGATCGAGCCATATGACATGGCACCGGTCGCAAATCGCTTGATAATGGATGAAACAGATTCCACATCATCGATGGCAATCGGCTTTCGCACACCCTCTTTAAAGGTGAAGAGGCCACGCAGCGTCATCAGGTTCTTTGACTGATCATCCACCAAGTTGGTGTACTGCTTGAAGATGTCGTATCGCTTTGCACGAGTTGCATGTTGCAACTTGAAGACCGTCTCTGGATTGAAGAGGTGAGGCTCGCCTTCACGGCGCCATTGATACTCGCCACCGATCGGCAACTTCTTGGCGCCGGGAATTTCCCCCATAGGAGGGTAAGCGATGTGGTGTCGCTTCACAGTTTCTTCTGCCAAAGTATCGAGCGATACTCCGCCGAGGCGCGAAGTTAACCCCGTGAAGTATTCATCAACGACTTCAGATGAGAGTCCAATCGCTTCAAAGACTTGGGCTCCATGATAGGAAGCGATCGTTGAAATTCCCATCTTGGACATAACTTTAAGCACGCCCTTACCCAGCGACTTAATAAGATTCGCAACCGCTTTCTCCGGAGTGATTCCTGAAATGACACCTTGACGGACTAAATCCTCAGCGCTCTCCATTGCGAGGTATGGATTTACCGCCGATGCCCCGAAGCCGATGAGAAGTGCCACATGGTGGACTTCGCGTACCTCGCCACTTTCGATAACCAGACTTACGCGCGTACGCGTCTTCTCCCGAATAAGGTGATGATGCACCGCAGCTGTGAGCAATAAGGTAGGAATTGGTGCCTCTTCGCTATCCCCGTCGCGATCGGAGAGGACGACGATGCGAGCTCCATGTTTAATAGCGAGTGAAACTTCGGCGCGGATCTCTTCGATGCGATCTCGTAGCGCTTCTCCCCCACCCATTACTGGGAAGAGTCCTCGCACTACATGTGAATCAAAATGGGGATGTTCGCCATCTGCGTTTACGTGAATGATCTTGGCGAGTTCGTCGTTATCGATAACTGGAAAGTCGAGAGAGATCTGGCGACAGGAGTCGGCCGATGGGTTGAGCAGATTTGATTCTGCGCCAATAGTTTGACCGAGACTGGTAACCATCTCTTCGCGAATTGCATCGAGCGGTGGGTTGGTCACCTGAGCAAAAAGTTGGGCGAAATAATCAAAGAGCAGGCGGGGCTTCTCTGAGAGCGCAGCAATAGGAGAGTCCGTTCCCATTGATCCCAGGGGCTCGGCCCCATTCTTGGCCATCGGCGCGATGATGATGCGCAACTCTTCTTCGGTGTAACCAAAGGCGCGCTGGCGGCGCAGAACAGATGAGTGTGGATAAATAATGTGTTCGCGCGATGGCAGGTCAGCCAGGCGTACGACACCTTCAGCGAGCCATTCCCCATAGGGCATCGATGCAGCAAGTGAACCCTTGATCTCGCCATCCTCGATTATTCGACCCTCGGCAATATCAACTAGGAACATGCGACCGGGTTGTAGTCGACCCTTGCGAACAACCTTCGCTGGATCAATCTCGAGCACTCCAACTTCAGAAGCGAGAATTACCAGACCATCGTCAGTGACCCAGAAGCGCGAAGGACGCAAGCCATTGCGGTCGAGAACGGCCCCCACTTGAGAACCATCGGTAAAGGTCACGCACGCCGGCCCATCCCAAGGCTCCATCAGCGATGCATGGAAGGAGTAGAAATCGCGGAGTTCTTGCGGCATCGTGGTGCTGTTCTCCCAGGCTTCAGGAATCATCATCAAGATTGAATGAGGAAGCGAGCGGCCGGTGAGATAGAGAAGTTCGAGTACCTCATCAAATGATGCAGAATCGCTCCCCGAGTTATTTACGATGGGAAATAAGCGAGAGATTTCACCGGGGATAAGTGGGCTGGCTAAGAGAGCTTCGCGGGCGCGCATCCAATTTCGGTTGCCGCGGACGGTATTGATCTCGCCATTGTGCGCGATATATCTGTATGGGTGCGCGAGTGGCCAAGAAGGAAAAGTATTAGTCGAGAATCGCGAGTGCACTAAAGCCAATGGAGACTTTACGAGTTCATCGGAGAGGTCAGGGAAGAACTCTTCTAATTGACCAGTCGTAAGCATTCCCTTGTAGACAATGGTGCGAGCCGAGAGAGAGGGAAAATAGATAGGCAGTGCATGTTCAACCCGCTTGCGGAAACAGAATGCCAGGCGATCAAGTTCCAGATCGCTCTCATCGCCTTTACCTGCAATAAAGAGTTGCACAAAACGCGGCATAACAGAGAGCGCGGTTGTTCCCAGCGATGAATCATTTGTGGGAAGTTCACGCCATCCGAGGATTGAAAGGTTCTCCTCATCGGCGATCTTTACAATGCCTGGAAGATCATCAAAATCTTTATCGATAAAGGCGATGCCGGTAGCGTATGAACCAACTGCCGGAAGTGAAAATTCAACGACACTGCGATAAAACTCATCGGGAATTCGAATTAATATGCCGGCACCATCTCCGCTATCTGGTTCTGCGCCTGATGCACCGCGGTGCTCCATATTGCGCAGAGCAGTAAGCGCTTGTGCGACGATCTCGTGAGTTGGCTCTTTCTTTAGGGTTGCAACCATCGCAACGCCGCAAGCATCATGTTCATCGGCAGGGTTGTAGAGCCCCTGTGCAGATGGCAAGGTAGAGAAGAGGGTCACGATCGCTCCTAAAGAACGGTCGGGACGACAATGGCCCAACGAATACCGCCCAGTGTTAGCCGAGCGAAGGGAAAGACTATCAACTACTAGAGAAAGTTGGCACCACCTGCTTGAGCGAGGCGGTAGCCGATATTAAATGCCTGCGAGCGCACCGATTCCAGCGGTGATCGCCATTCCTAGGCTGCCCCCGATAAGAACGCGGAGTGAGGCACGAATGACAGGCGCTCCGGTCAGTTTCGAAGAGATGATTCCGGTGCCCAAGAGACCACCGAGGGTGAAGAGGATGATGAGCATGACCTTTGTGCTGGTCCCACCAACAAGTGCTCCAAGGAGCGGGACGGTAGCTCCTAAAGCAAAACTAATCATCGAAGCGATCGAGGCGGCATAGGGGCGAGCCATAGTTGATTCATGCTGTCCCAGTTCATCGCGCAGGTGCGCCTCAAGTGCTCCCTTCTCAGTCAAGGTGACCGCCACGGTTTCTGCCAACTCACGTGGCAAGCCACGCGACTGATAAATCTGTGTTAACTCTTCTAGCTCCCCCGCTGGGTCTGCGGCGAGATGCCCCATCTCCATTAGTCGATCGGAGGCCTCAATATCTGCTTGTGACTTTACTGAGATGAATTCGCCAACCGCCATCGCCATCGAACCAGCTGCCAATCCTGCAATTCCAGCAACTACCAAGAAACTGCTGCGTCCTGCTGCGGCGACACCAATCAAGAGCGATGCACTTGAAACCAATCCATCATTTGCACCGAGCACGGCGGCACGTAACCATCCAGATTTGCTAGCCCGGTGATGTTCATTTCTTTTGTAAACAGCTTCTAAACTCATGGGTTTATAGTACCCAATGCTTACGGCTGGGTCGCGTGCAGCCGCTCACGCTTCATAATGAACATTGACGAAACTACCCCGCAAATGAGTGCTACCCATACATTGAGGCGAATCCCCCAGATCAGATGCGCCCGATCGATGCGCAGCGCTTCGATCCAGATTCGCCCGGCGCAATACAAGAAGAGATACACGAGAAAGGTGTTTCCAGGTTGCAACCGGCGGATGCGAGGAAGAAAGAGAATCAGACCAGCACATATCAGGCACCAGAGTGACTCATAGAGAAATGTGGGTTGGAAGGTAGAAAATTTTTCATAGCCCAATGGGCGATCAGCGACGGGGATTTTCAAGGCCCACGGTAGCGAAGTTGGACCACCGAAGAGTTCGTGATTAAACCAATTTCCCCAGCGTCCAATCCCTTGAGCGATGAGAAGTCCTGGAGCCAGCGCGTCCAGGGCAAGGGGAAAAGTAATACTCCGATCTCGCCTCTTAAAATAGAGATAGCCGACGAGCACTCCAAGTGCGACCGCTCCCCAAATCCCC
>JBAXVT010000003.1:0-56537 GCA_037128715.1 Actinomycetes bacterium | reverse complement strand
TGCAGCTATCTTCCATCGTCCGAATGGCCAATCAAATAGCGGCAAATATTCCAACTGACGGAGCTCCAGAAATCGAAGTTGCTCACCATTTAGTTCAGTTCTGGACGCCTACCATGTTGCGCCATCTTCATGAAGATGTGGATCGATCCTTGTTATCTCCAGTTGTTATAAAGGCTCTAGAAATCGAATCAGTCAGCAACTAGAGCAAGGATCTCTCTGGTTAGTCCGATCTCTCCAACCTTTCTTATCTCCAACGGAAGACCCAATAGATCTGCTGCAGCGTATGCGGCAATTTCCAAATCAGGGGTAGGCGATTGCGCCAACCAAATTACCTTGGAATAATTTTTAAAATAATCGTCGCGCAACTCTGGGCGGCGATCTAGCCCTAACTCGACTATTACGCTGCGATGAAAAGATTTCACTAAATAATCAGTGAGAAAGTAAGTTCCAGCATTCTCTGCCATGAGTTTCTCAATGACCTCCTTGCCGGCAAAGATGTCATAGCAATGGTTGCCTCCCAACCGGGAGACTTTGTGCTCTTGCAGTACTACATCGAGAGCCCCATATGTTCCGCAATCGGCATATGCCACCGCGCACTTGGAGTGAGATCCAGAAATCTTGGTCAGCAGAAGATCTACCTCGCCCGCAATTTTTTCGGGGTGGTTATGAAGCAGCGGTGGAAGTGGGTAGATGGTCACATCGAGCGATTGTTCTTTTACGATGGCATCGATATGTGTCGCTAGTGCTCCACAGGCCACGATTCCGATACTCATTTTAGGATGGAAAGGCCAGACGCTCGACAAATTTGTCATTGAAATCCGCGCGATCAGAGAGTTCGATGTAATCAATCTGCTCCAGCAAGGCATCGGCGCCATTGCGCTCTTGCGCAGATAGAAGAACCATCTTGGCGCCTTCACCTGCAACATTGCCCGCAGAGATAATCCGCATCACTGAAATCTTGGGAACAAGACCAATTTTGATGGCAGAGGCTGGTGAGAGGTACGAGCCAAATGATCCCGCAAGCAATACCTGCTGGATGTCGCCCTCTTGAATTCCAAATTCCTCTACGAGCAAGGCCCAACCAGTAGCGATAGCCGCTTTGGCGAACTGCAACTCACGTACATCACGCTGGCTCAGGAAGACAGCATCGCTGGGATCGCCAACGTTCTTGCCCCAGGTAAGGACAAAGACGCGCTCACCTTCGCGCACCATAAGTCGATCCGCGAGCTGCGGAGCAATTTCTAGCGCCGCTTCTTCACTTACAAATTTTCCAGATTTGTCGAGTAGCCCTAGTTCGACCAGCACGGCACATGCATCAACTAGCCCCGAGCCACAGATACCGATAGCAGGAGTATCTTGAATGGTGCCGATAACTAATTGACCATCTTTGATCTTCACAGTTTCGATGGCCCCAGCAGCAGCACGAACTCCACATTTAATAGATGCAGCCTCAAATGCCGGTCCCGCTGGCGCAGCAGTTGCCAGGATACGTTCGCCATCTCCCAAGATGATTTCGCAATTTGTGCCAACGTCAATAAATAGCCGAAGGCGCTTATCTCGATCCATACCTGATGCCAGCGCTCCAGAGATGATGTCGCCACCCACGTAAGCACCTAATGAAGGCATTACGAGTGCCTTAGAAAGCGGATGCAGATTGAGACCGAGTTCACTCGCCCGAACATTTGGATAGCTGGCGCTCGCCATAATAAAAGGTGCGACTCCAAGAGGCTCTGGGTCGATACCCAGAACAATTTGCGTCATTGTGGCATTTCCAGCCAGTGCCACTTCGTAGACGTTGTTTCTATCTACACCTGCTTCGGCAATAACTTCTTCGGTCAACTCTGAAAGAGTCTTCTGCGCCAGAGTGCGCAATTTGCTCAAACCTTCGGGGTCGAGCATCGTTGTGCTTATACGAGTAATTACATCAGCCCCGAATGGTTGTTGCTTATTGAGCATCGAAGCAACGGCGAGGGGAGTGCCGGTATTGAGATCGAGCAGGGTTGCAACCACGGTCGTTGTACCGAGATCGAAGGCGATGCCGTATCGGATTAGAGTGGTGTCGCCGGGTTCGATATCGATTAACTCTTGTTCAATGAAGACAGCGGTGACCTTGTAATTGGCATGGCGCAACACTTTAGGGAGTTGACGCATAGCAACCAGAGATACCGTGGCTTCAAAGTCATCGATCGCATCCAAAAGGCGCACGATATCTGTGCGCTGATCTTCCAAGGTGGGTTCCACGAGTTCTACATAGCGCTTTTGCACGGCGGGGCGCAAAATTACTTGCCGACCCACGCCCACGGTTGCAGCTTTTGGTCTGGTGGTGAGCGCAGGAACATCGATGGAGATATCTTCGGTAGCGCGGACCATGCAGGCCAAACGCCAGCCCGCTTTGATTTCATCGGCCGAGAATGCTCGGAAATCTAATTTTGAGGGCTCGATCTCGCCGGTTGTTACTTTGATTCGGCACTTTTTACAGGTGCCATACCCGCCACAGGTAGAGTCAATAGCGATGCCATTCCACGAAGCTGCATCAAATGCACTTACTCCTGTGGGAACAGTGATGACTTTTTCGCTGGCGACAGAATTATCCTTTTCGAGCGCGCGAAAGTTGAGCCTTACTCGACCGGTGCCATCGTGATCGGGAAGTGCTGAATTATCTAAGTCACGCTTACTGATCTTAAGCCTCCGTTATCGCTGCCGCTTTGGCTGCTTCCACTGCGCGGTATCTTGAAATCCAATTACCGCCCCAAGGGTCTAATCCTAGAAGAAGATCAGAGGCGCGCACCGCATCGACGATTTGTAAGGTTCGCCCATCCATAACAGCTGAAGTTAAGCCAGCGCTCATAGCTGCTGGCAGAAAAGCGGCATTGAGTGCATGACGGTGCGGAAGACCGAAGGAGATATTCGAAGCTCCGAGAGTCATATTAAGACCCCAACGTTGGCGAATCTGGTAGATGGTCTCCAGAGTTATCTTTACCGCCTCGGGGTCAGCTCCTACTGTCATCGCCAGCGGATCAATTACCAAATCTTCCAACGGAATTCCATATTTTTCCATATTACGCATGATCTTTTCAGTGAGAACTAGGCGCTCTTCTACTGTCGCAGGAATTCCAGTTTCGTCATTAGGTAGGGCGATGATTGCAGCCCCGTGCTTTTTAATGAGCGGCAGAACTATCTCCATGCGTTCATCTTCGGCAGTAACGCTATTTACAAGAGCCTTGCCCTCGTATGCTTCCAGGCCAGCTTGCAGCGCTTCAATAATGGAGGAGTCAATACAGATTGGCAGATCCGTGAGCGTCTGAATGAGTTTGATCGCCTTGCTCAATAAGACCGGTTCATCGGTGAGGGGCACTCCCATATTCACATCGAGCATGTCGCACCCACCTGCGACCTGATCGGCTACATCTTTGTTGATTGCAGAGAGATCGCCGGCGCGCAACTGCTCTTGAAACTTCTTGCGACCAGTGGGGTTAATGCGTTCCCCGATAATGCAGAACGGTTGATCATGACCGATGGTCAATGTCTTGGTGGCCGACTTTACGATGGTATGCATGATTTTCTCCGATTGTTTGTAGCGCTGTTAATTCTTGGGTTTTCTGCCGAGTTCGCTCATGAGACGTTCCATTGATTGATCACGGCGAAAATCAATGATGTGTAGCCCACGAACCCCAGGCAGGGAAAGTGCGTGTTTTGACTGCTCCAAGACCAGTTGGTAGGCCGCTTCGCCAGGATCGGCAGCGTTAGCCACTTGGTCAATGGTCGCTTGGGGGATATCTATTCCTGGGACCTTGTTGTTCATGAAATTGAGAGCCTTTTCGTTCTTCACCAATACGACGCTGGGGATGAGGTGTAGACCAGGGGCGGCGGCCGCAACTCCAATGCAAAAGCTTGCTAGTCGATCCGGGTGATAACAAATCTGTAGTTGTAGGTAACGCGCGCCGGCCCTCTGCTTCTTAAGGGCACGCTCAATGCGATATTCAAGTGGGGGAGCAGCAGGGTTTTCTACTGCGCTAATGTAGAAATGAGGGGCGGGATTGATCTTGCGACCTGACAAATATTGCCCACTACTTAAAACTTTTGCCACCGCAATTGCTTGTGGTCCATCTAAGTCAAATACCTTGCGTGCTTCTGGTTCATCTCCCGCACTCACATCGTCGCCCGTAAGCATTGCGACATTTTCTATCCCGTGGAGAGCAGCTCCCATTAAATCCGCCTCAATGGCCAATCTATTCTTGTCGCGACAGACAATTTGCATGATCGGTTCAATTCCATACATCTTCATGGCAATTGCGACAGCAGTATTCGAAGCATGAGCATGAGCCGCGGTGTTGTCCGTCGAATTGGCTGCATCGAACCATGGGGCAATCCGGGCAGCGTGGCGGGCAATGATCTCCATGCCACCACTATCTATTTCGGGGAATTCTGCGGTGAAGAGAAGTTCATTGGAATTTTCCAGGATGTCACTAACGATAGACATTATTTCCCACCGTCTTCAATAATGGCTTGCCAACCCTTGGATCGCTTTTGATCTCGCTTCGTCACGAGATTGATCCAAGAAGAAGTTCCCTTCAACTGCATATCTACGGGAGGTCGCAATTCGTTGTAGTGATCGCGCCATGATTGCGGCAAGTGCAACTTCTCTTTGCGCTCGTATGCTTTAACCCAGATGCATTGCATCTCGGGCTTAACTTCGCAGCCACCATTTTCGCGCACGCCACCACACGGTCCATTACGCAGAGTCTTGGGACATGTCATAGGGCAGACCATCCCCGTTGAATGCAACACGCACTGACCACACATCTGGCAACCCCAGATCGGTTTCTTTATTGCATCTTCAAGGAGAGGAAGTAGCTTAGGCATGAGAACTTTAGGCGTTTGCGCTCGCGCGGCGTTTTTGCATCAGATCTTTCGCGATTCGCACTGCAGTTGAAGCATCAGAGGCAAAGCCATCAGCTCCTACAACGTCGGCATATTCTTGGGTAACCGGTGCTCCACCGACCATAATCATGACCTTATCGCGCAAGCCCGCCTTGGTAATTTCATGGATATTCACCTTGAACATAGGCATGGTCGTCGTTAAGAAGGCGGACATTCCCACGATATCTGGGTTGTGCTCGTTTATGGCTGCGATGAATTTCTCGGGACCAGCTTGAACGCCGATATCAATGACGTTAAATCCAGCGCCTTCCAACATAATATTTACAAGGTTCTTACCGATGTCGTGAACATCCCCCTTGACGGTTCCCATCAAGAAAGTTCCGACTGTTTCAGCCCCGGTGAGAGCGAGCAGAGGGCGAAGGACGTTGAGGGCACCTGACATGGCTTTTCCTGAGATAAGCATTTCTGGCACGAAGAAATCCCCGCGTTCAAAACGAGCGCCGACTTCTTCTAGTGAAGGAATCAAAGCGTCAAAGAGAATCGCACTTGGGGTCATTCCCTCGGCGATACCTAGCTCTGTTAAACGGAGTACTTCTGGCGCATTTCCAACGAGGGTCTCATCAAATAGTGCTTTTAGGATCTCATCGTGCGTCATGCTGCACCTGCCTTCCCGTGCTTGATTTGGTTATGGGGTGGAGTTGTTGCTTCGTTGATCTTCTCTACGACTAAAGAACCGATTCGGTTTAAATCTTTTATTGAGAGTCGAGTAGTTGGCCCCGAGATAGAAATCGCAGCGATCACTCGACCATCGCTCTCTCGAACGGGAGCTGCTACTGCGACCAATCCTTCTTCTAGCTCGCCATCAATAATTGCGTACCCACTCTTACGTACCGCTTCTAATTCAGTGAGTAGCTTGGCACGATTTGTAATGGATTTAGGGGTTAGCTTTGGTAGAGGTCCTGACTGGATTGAAATCGCTCCGTATGCCAAGAGCACTTTACCTAAAGCAGAGCAATGGTATGGAACTTCTTTCTCAATCCAATTTGTCACACCGAGCATAAAGTTGCTATCGACTTGATCGATAATTTTCAGAGATCCATTACCTGCGATTGCTAAATTTGCGGTCTCGCCAGTGAGCGAAGCGAGCTCTTCCAAAACTGGGCGCATCCGAGCTACCAGAACTGAATCTTGATTCTGTTCGCGAGCAAATCGGGTTAAGACATCACCTGGTAGAAATGCGCCGTTGCGATCGCGTTTTACAAATCCTTGGCGCTCTAGCGCGCTAATCAATCGTGAGGTGGTGCTCTTCGGAATATTAAACTCGCGTGCGAGCACTCCCAATTGCGGTGGTGTGCTAGCGGTAATTATGTGAGTTAAAAGCGCGGTGGCACGGTCAACGGCTTGAGTGCCTGAAACCGTTGCCTGACCCATGCCAATTTCCATTCCTAGAGTGTTCCACAATATGGAACGATTGTTCCATAAACCAGCGTATTCTCTTCGGTGTTCACAAGCAATACCTTGGATCGACAACTTATTTAGAAGTTAATATCGGCTCACACTGAGTGAATTTTTCTGGGTCCCAAAGGGGGAAGCAAGCGTGTTTCAGAACAAGATGCCGCGTTACGAAATTTTAAGTGAAGAGTCGATGGCCACCCTCACCTTGGGTTGGCGGCGGATTGTTTCTGAGATCGGCATCGAGTTTGCCAGTCCCTGGGCCGTCGATATGTTGCGCGAGGCCGGCCAGACGGTAGAGGGAGAGAACGTCAAATTTGATCCCGATTGGATTTTGAAACAGGTTGCAAAAGCGCCGAAGGACTTCAATCTGCGCGCGCGCAATCCGAAGAACAGTGTTCATATAGGTGGAGACTCCATGGTCTTCGGTGGCGTATATGGTCCTCCCTTTGTTCTGGAAGGAACCACACGTCGCGATGCCACATTCACGGATTACGAGAACTTTTGTAAATTAGCGCAGAGCTTTGATGCCATAGATAGCGTTGGCGGCGTGGTCTGCGAACCCAATGATCTATCGCTTGATAGCCGCCACTTAGATATGGCCTATGCCGCAGCAACCCTGACCGATAAATTCTTTATGGGAAATGTAGTGACCGCGGAAAATGCGCGCGATGTAATTGCCATGGCGGAGATCATTCACGGGGGCAGAAAAGCAATTGAAGAGACACCAGCGCTTATCTCACTAGTGAATTGCAACTCACCTCTTCGTTGGGATGATCGCATGTTGGATTCAATGCGAGAGTACGTTCTTGCGGGCCAACCGGTGGTTACAACCCCTTTCTTGCTTATGGGCGCAATGAGCCCAGTAACAATTCCAGCGACGCTGGCGCAGCAAATTGCGGAAGCGCTCTCTGCGATTGCCTTAGCGCAGTTGATTCGGCCTGGATGCCCCATCGTTTTTGGTTCTTTCTTATCAAATATTGATATGCAATCGGGATCTCCACAATTTGGTACACCAGAATCTGGTATCGGCTTGTTATGCACCGGTCAGATTGCTCGTAGCTTCAATCTACCTTTCCGTGGCGGTGGCGGTTTGAACTCATCACAGTCAGTAGATGCGCAGTCCGCATATCAGACCATGATGACCATGATGCCGACCTTCTTATCCGGAACTAACTGGGTGATGCACACCGCTGGGTGGCTAGAAGGTGGACTCGTCTCCTCGTACGATAAATTCATTGTCGACGTAGAAATCTTGCAGAGTCTGATCGCTGAGTTCACGCCATTAGAGTTCAATGAATCCTCGCTGGCCTTCGATGCCCACTTAGAGGTTGGCCATGGCGGTCACTTCCTGGGTGCAGCGCACACCATGGAGCGATTCCGTGATTGTTTCTACCGTCCATTCTTAACAAATAGCGATAATTACGAGCGTTGGACGCGCTTAGGCGCGAAAGATACTCGGATGCGCGCGGAGGAGATCTGGAAGAAGAAGCTGGCGGATTATCAACTGCCAGAGATTGATTCTTCAGTTCTCACGGGATTGCAAGATTTTGTAGCCAAGCGCAAAAGCGAACTTGACTAAGAGAAGACCTTAGCCATGTCGAGTTCAATCTATATTGATGGGCAATGGCGCCCAGCGCTCGATGGCGCGGTTCGCGAAATTCATAGCCCCGCCGATGGCACTTTGGTTGCAGTAGTTTCAGATGCGAAGGTCGTCGATGCACTTGCCGCCATTACCGCCGCTCGTGCCGCATTTGATAGTGGAATTTACACCTCGTGGAGTTGGCAGGAGAGAAGCGCACTTCTCGCTAAAGTTGCCGAACTATTAGAGCGCGATGTAGAAATCATCGCTGCCTTGGAAAGCGGAGACACGGGTAAGCGTATTGTTGAATCTAAATACGATGTAGCTGATGTCGCTGCCACCTTCCGCCACTTTGCCCACCTGGCAGCCGAGCAAGCCGATCGTGCGATCGACAGTGGGATACCGCATGTTTCAAGCCGAATCACCCACGAAGCTATTGGAGTCTGTTCGCTCATTGGACCTTGGAATTACCCTTTACTCCAGATCGCTTGGAAGGTTGCACCAGCGCTAGCGGCGGGCTGCACATTCGTTTTAAAACCCAGCGAGTTGACTCCTTCTACCGCAATCCACTTAATGAAATTGCTTGAGGAAGTCGGTCTGCCTGCTGGCGTTGCAAATTTAGTAACTGGATCGGGATCGGTGGTCGGGGATACTCTTACTTCGGATCCGCGCGTTGACCTCGTTTCATTTACGGGAGGCTTGCCAACCGGTAAGCGAATTATGGTGAAGGCCTCGGAAACTGTTAAGCGCGTTGCTCTTGAATTGGGCGGCAAGAACCCAAATATTATCTTTGCCGATGCAAATTTGGATGCGGCGATTGATTTCGCGGTAACAGCAGCCTTTCTACACTCGGGTCAGGTTTGCTCCGCCGGAACTCGTTTGATCGTAGAACGCCCCATCCATGATCGCGTCGTAAATGAGATTGTCAGAAGAGCCAAGTTGATTCGACTTGGCGGTCCTTCAGATCTGACCGCAGAAACCGGTCCGCTCATCAGCGAAGGACATTTAAAGAAGGTTGAAGAGTATTTAGCTAAAGGGGTAGAAGAAGGCGCGACCTTGTTGGTCGGTGGAGCAAGATGCACCGATTTAGAGTTGGCTCAGGGTTGGTACTTCCCACCCACAGTTTTAGATAATTGCAATACAAGTATGTACTGCGTGCAAGAAGAGTCATTTGGCCCAATTCTCACCGTTGAGGTTTTCGATACCGAAGAGGAAGCAATCCGAATTGGAAATGACACCATTTATGGGCTCTCCGGTGCGGTATGGAGCAGCGATATCGCCAGAACTGAGCGTGTATCGAAAGCGCTACGCCACGGCACTATTTGGATCAATGACTATGGCCCATATAAGCCTGCCGCTGAATGGGGAGGCTTTAAAGCCTCGGGAAATGGCCGCGAATTAGGTGAACATGGGTTGCAGGAATACCTTGAAATAAAACACATTTGGACCAACAATTCACCAAGGAAATCAGAATGGTTTTCTGATGGAATCTAAAGGGGGCGATGTTGGATAACCAAGCTCCGATGATTTCGGTTCGAAATTTATGGAAGGTATTTGGCTCTAATCCGGAAGCAATCATTGGAACTGCCGATGCATCTCTCTCTCGACAAGAGTTGCGCGCCAAAACAGGTAACACCATTGCCGTGCGTGATGTCTCCTTCGATGTTGCCCCGGGCGAAGTATTCGTAGTTATGGGCCTCTCGGGCTCCGGTAAATCGACCCTGGTCCGCTGCATGACGCGATTGATTGAACCTACACAAGGCGAATTACGATTTGAAGACGAGGACATTCTTCAGGTTGATGATAAAAGATTACGTGAATTGAGAAAGACTCGCTTCTCCATGGTCTTCCAACACTTTGGCCTGCTGCCGCATCGCAAGGTTATCGATAACGTGGCATATAGCTTAGAAATAAATGGGGTCGGAAAAGCCGAACGCCATTCCCGGGCAAATGAAGTTATTGAACTCGTCGGGTTACAGGGCTACGCCCAGGCATATCCGGAACAGTTATCTGGAGGAATGCAACAACGTGTCGGACTTGCACGCGCTCTCGCGGTAGATCCACAGGTACTTTTCCTCGATGAACCCTTTAGCGCTCTCGATCCGCTTATTCGTCGGGATATGCAGACTGAAGTAATTAGATTGCATCATCAACTGGGAAAGACCATGGTCTTTATTACTCATGATCTGGCGGAAGCAGTAAAACTTGGCGATCGAATTGCGATTATGCGTGACGGTGCGATTGTCCAGATAGGCACCCCTGAAGAATTAGTAGCGCAGCCTGCTGATGATTACGTCGCAAATTTTGTGCGCGACTTTCCCAAGTCACACATCCTTACTCTCCGTTGGATTGCTCGTAAACCCGAAACTGGTGAAGACTTAAGCGGACCGATTCTCTCGCCTTCCATCACCGTGAGGAATGCAACTCGTCAGATTATCGAATCATCGCTTCCAATTAGAGTGATGGAAAATGGCAATTTACTTGGCGTGGTAACGGCGGTAGAGGTTTTACATCTCATCGCAGGTCAGGAATAGCTGATGGCGACCGCATTGCTCTCCAAGCCTGCTGGTGAGCCAAAGCCAGTTGCCGCAAAGAAATCTAAACTCAGTTTTCAACTCTCACTGCTGTCGGCTGGTTTCCTATTTTTCGCACTTTTATTACGCGGGATCGCCACCCTCCCATTGGATACCTCCAGCCTCACCTCGTTCCAAAATTGGCTCAATAGCGTCAGCGACTGGATCGGTAACAACCGGACCTCAAATCCGGTCTTTACCTTCTTTATTAATGTTATCCGCGACTTCATCGACACCTTCGTAACCGGTATCCAGGATCTCATTAGTCAATCCGTTGGCAACAATGCCTCGCCGCTGCTTGGTTGGTTTGGAATCGTCGTCCTGCTCAGCTACCTGGCCTATGCAGTTGCTAATCTGCGAATTGCCCTTCTCGTCTGTGGCGGGCTCATCTCTCTTGGTCTCTTGGGTTACTGGCAAGAGTCGATGGATACCCTGGCTCTTACTTTGGCCGCCGTTGTTCTAGCGTTGATTATTGGGATCCCGCTCGGCATTTGTGCGGGGTTATTCCCTCGCTTTGAGAGGATAATTACGCCTGCTCTGGACTTTGCGCAGGTCATGCCTACCTTCGTTTACCTGACTCCCGTCACCCTCTTCTTTCTAATTGGACCAGCCTCGGCAACCATTGTGACCATGGTCTACGCAATACCGCCAGCGCTGCGCATTACGGCCGTGGCTCTTCATGAGGTGCCCTGGTCGAGCGTCGAAGCCGCGGTCTCTATGGGCTCAACTCGAATGCAAGCGCTCCGCAAGGTGCAGCTACCTCAAGCTAAGCGCACGATTGTTGTAGGCATCAACCAAACGATCATGGCAGCGCTCTCCATGGTGACTATCGCGGCATTGATTGATGCACCTGGTTTAGGAAAAGTCGTAATTAGGGCCCTGGAGTCATTGGACATTGGCAGTTCATTTCAAGCCGGATTGGGAATTGTAATTTTGGCTGTAGTTTTGGATAGAACAACAACAGCAGCGGCATCAAAAGTTGATGCTGAAAATTCACATTTAGTCGATCATAGACACCATAGACAAATCTTAAAGATCGGCGCGGTTGTTAGCGTTGCTGCGATAATTATTTCACGTATTTACATCTGGGCGGGAAATTTTCCAGGTACTGGAGTTCTCGGCAACGACATTGCAACATATACAGACAATGCAACGAATTGGTTCCAGGCACATTTTGTTAACGTTACAAATGGATTCACTAATGCAATTTCCTATGGCTTGCTCAACCCTCTGCAAACTCTCTTAACAAATAGTCCTTGGTTTGTCACTGGAATTGCTTTTGTTTTGCTAGCAGCAATTCTTGGCGGCAGAAAACTGGCGCTTGTTGCAACATTCTGCGTACTCGGAATCGTGGGCACTGGCTTATGGTCTGACACCATGGCAACGCTCGCTTCGGTTTTGGTCGCATCGATCGCTACCGTGACAATTGGAATTGTGGTTGGTGTTTGGATTGGCAGAAGTAGGAGAGCTGATCAAATTATTCGCCCGATACTCGATGCGGGGCAGGTCTTACCGGCATTCGTTTACTTGGTCCCATTCTTAGGTCTATTTGGTGCAACGCGATTTACCGCAATCATGGCAGCCATTGTTTACGCCGCCCCCGCCTCAATTAAATTGATGGCTGATGGCATATCCGGGATTCCTGCATCGATTACAGAGGCGGGAATTGCCGCAGGATCAAGCAAGTGGCAGATGATCGTCAAAGTGCAATTGCCTAGCGCTCGTCGCGCCGTGGCCCTATCTACAAACCAAGGAATTATTTATGTTTTGGCAATGGTCGTGGTCGGTGGCCTGGTGGGTGCAGGAGGTCTGGGATACCTCGTTGTAGCTGGCTTCGCGCAGTTACATCTCACAGGGAAGGGGTTAGCGGCGGGGTTAGCTATCGTCCTTTTAGGAATTTTATTGGACAGAATCACCCAAGCGGCAGCGGTCAGGAGTACGCTCCAAGGCAAGTAAAGAGAATCCGCTAATTGCATCGGTTGGCGGCCATATTGATTGCAATCAATAGATCAGGAGGAGTTATTTATGTTTAAGTCTCTGAGGTTCCGACGTGGAGCCACACTCATGCTTGCCGTGAGCGTTATGACTTTTGCTCTACCGGCTGCAGTACCTGCGCAAGCAGCAGCAGCTTGCGGAACTGTTAACTTAGCTGACAATGCATGGGTAGGTTATGAAGCCGACCTTGCAGTTGTTGCTTATGTCTTGAAAAACAGTTTGGGTTGCAAGGTCGTTGTCAAGAATATTTCTGAACAAGTTTCTTGGCAGGGATTCCCAACTGGCCAAGTTGACGTGATTCTAGAAAACTGGGGCCATGAAGATTTAGCTGCCAAGTACATTACAAAGCAGAAGGTTGCAGTTGATCTTGGAAGCACCGGAAATAACGGCATCATCGGTTGGTACGTGGTCCCTTGGATGGTTGCAAAATATCCTGGAATCACTAATTACAAGAACTTGAACAAGTATGCAAGCCTGTTTAAGACTTCTGAGTCAGGAAGCATGGGCGCATTCCTCGATGGCGACCCTTCCTATGTAACTAACGATGCTGCAATTATTAAGAACCTTAAGTTGAACTACAAGGTGATTTTCACAGGTAGCGAAGCCGCACTCATCACTTCTTTCCGTGCTGCACAAGCGCAGAAGAAGCCCATGATCGGCTACTTCTACGAACCACAGTGGTTCTTAGCTGAAGTTCCTTTGGTACACGTCACACTTCCGAAGTGGACCACCGGTTGCGATGCAAATCCAAAGACGGTTGCCTGCGATTACCCTCCATATCCACTGAACAAAGTGGCGAGCACTAAGTTCATGAATTCCGGTTCCCCTGCGGTTACCGTTATCAAGAACTTCAAGTGGACAAATGCAGACCAGAACTCGGTCGCTAAGTCGCTTGCTGTAGGCAAGCTGAAGGATGACGCTGCAGCGAAGATCTGGGTCGATGCTCACCCAGCAGTCGTGAAGGCGTGGTTAGGTAAGTAGTAATCAATAGTTAAGAAGTTCGGCGCGCTAGTTCAATGGAAACTCATTTGACTAGCGCGCCGATCTATTTCTTGAGTAACATAGTTAAATGAAACCACTTTACGATTACATAATTGTCGGAGGTGGCTCTGCGGGTAGTTCCCTAGCAAATCGGTTGAGCGCTGATCCCGAGAATGAGGTCTTAGTTTTAGAAGCGGGCCGCCCTGATTACAAGTGGGATGTATTTATCCATATGCCAGCCGCCCTCGCCTTTCCGATTGGAAATAAGCACTACGACTGGAAATATGAATCCGAACCTGAACCCTTTATGAACAATCGCAAGATTTATCACGCGCGCGGAAAGGTACTCGGCGGATCGGGGAGCATAAACGGCATGATCTTTCAGCGCGGAAATCCCTTGGATTATGAGCGTTGGAGCAGAGATCCCGGGATGAAGAATTGGGACTATGCCCATTGTTTGCCTTACTTTAAAAAGATGGAGAATTGTTTAGCCGACCCCAAGAACCCCTTCCGCGGAGATAGCGGACCCTTGGAGTTAGAGCGTGGCCCAATCAAGAGCCCGCTCTTCGCTGCATTCTTTAAAGCCACCGAGGAAGCTGGGTATCCGCGCACCGATGATGTCAACGGCTTTCGCCAGGAAGGATTTGCAGCCTTCGATCGCAATGTGCGACGCGGCCGACGTTTGAGTTCTGCGCGTGCGTATCTGCACCCAGTGATGAAGCGAAAGAATTTGACGGTAAAGACGCGCGCCATGGTTAATAAAGTCATATTTGAAGGCAAACATGCCGTTGGAGTTGAAGTTGTGATTAGGGGTAAGAAGCAGATCATTAAAGGGCGCGAGATAATTCTTTGTGGTGGTGCCATTAATACCCCGCAAATATTGCAGCTGTCAGGAATCGGAAATGCTAAAGATCTAAAGGCAATGGGAATCGATGTCGTACACGATCTGCCTGGTGTCGGCGAAAACCTGCAGGATCATCTAGAAGTTTACGTTCAATACGCATGCAAAGAGCCGGTCTCAATGCAACCTATGCTTAAACTCTGGCGCAGACCATTTATTGGCGCGCGCTGGTTATTTTTGCGGAGTGGACCTGGTGCCACCAATCACTTTGAAGCGGGTGGATTTACTCGCAGTAACGCCGATGTTAAGTATCCCAATTTAATGTTCCACTTTCTGCCATTGGCTATAAGGTATGACGGCACCGCACCTTCCGGCGGACATGGCTATCAAGTCCACGTTGGACCGATGTATTCCAATGCGCGCGGCTCGATCAAGATAAAGAGCACTGATCCATTGGTAAAGCCGGCGCTGCGATTCAATTACCTCTCGACCGATGAAGATCGTCGCGAATGGGTAGAGGCAGTCCGAGTTGCTCGCAATATTTTGACGCAAAAGGCGATGGATCCATACAACGCCGGCGAGACCTCTCCCGGACCATCTGTTTCGACTAATGACGAGATCTTGAATTGGGTTCGCAAGGATGGCGAGACAGCACTACATCCCTCTTGTACCGCAAAGATGGGAACCGATGCGATGTCTGTCGTGGACCCTGCGACGATGAAGGTTCATGGAGTTGAAGGCTTGCGGGTCTGCGATGCCTCGGTCTTTCCTTATGTAACCAATGGAAATATCTATGCCCCGGTGATGATGGTGGCAGAAAAGGCGGCAGATTTAATCCTGGGTAATAAACCATTACCAGCGGAAAACACAGAGTTCTATCGACATGCAGGATAATCCAAAGGCCCCATCTGCTACGGCAAAGGTAAAAGTCCAAAAGTCGGATTCAGTAGACGTGACTTCAGATACCGTCGTTGTTGAGGAACCCCTAGAAATTCGCCTCAAGCGTGGGGACGTTGAGGAACAATTGGGCATAACTATGCGCACCCCAGGCGCGGACCTGGAACTCGCTGCTGGATTTCTCTGGGGTGAGGGTTTCCTTACATCGCCCGACCAACTACTAACTGTGAAGGTTTGTGGAGACCGCTCTCTAACTCCAAGGCAGCGAGCAAATGTCGTTATCGCCGAAGTTTCGTTGGATGCACCAGAGTCTCACCGCAATTTGGATCGACGTTTCACAATCACCTCGGCGTGCGGTGTTTGTGGATCCACGAGTATCTCTGATCTGCACCAGCGCGGTATTTCCACGGTTGAAAGGACGAGCAAAGCACTCGTCGATTTAGCGATCTTGCCCGAGCTATTAGTAGGAAAGCAACAGGTTTTCTCTAAGACGGGCGGCTTGCACGCCGCACTCCTTGTAAATCCCGCTGGGGAATCCCTTTATCTTCGCGAAGATGTGGGACGTCATAATGCGGTGGACAAGGTAATTGGCGCTGCTCTCATGGCACAAAAACTTCCGCTCGCAGATTGGACCTTGGTTGTCTCTGGACGAGTGGGGTATGAAATTGTACAGAAAGCCATATGTGCTGGGATATCGGCCTTGGTGGGGGTGAGCGCACCGACCTCTCTCGCCGTGGAACTTGCAGATGAATTTGGATTGACGCTCCTGGCTTTTGCGCGAAATGGTTCTGCCAAACACTTCATTGAAGTAATTGTCGCAGAGTGAAATCCGCATACGCAGTCGTCAGTTTCGTTCTCGCTGCAACTCTTCTCATTCCGGCACCTGCATCCATGGCCCAGAACGACTCCCGCACTGTCACGGTCTTTGCTGCCTCAAGTTTGACGAAGGTTTTCACATCTCTGGGATCTAAATTCCAAGCGGCACATCCCGGCATCACGGTGCGATTTTCTTTTGCCTCATCCACTACTTTAGCTACGCAGATTAGCGCCGGTGCTCCAGCAGATATTTTTGTTTCAGCTGATATTGCTTCAATGAGTTCGGTCGCTGCAGAAGTTCCATATCCGATCGATTATCTTCTCAATCAGGTAGTTGTTGCGGTTCCTAAAGGCGCAAAAATAAAGAGGATCTCCGACCTTAATGGTGGTGCTAAGTGGTTGCAGTGCGCTCATAGCGTTCCCTGCGGCCTCGCGGCTGATTCCGCGCTCAAGAGCGAGGGTACGGTTATGAGCAACCCGGTATCGCTCGAAGGTTCTGATGCCAGTGCACTCGCCAAATTACTGGCTGGGTCAGTCGATGCAGCAATTGTCTATAAGACTGATGTGATTGCCAACCCGAGCAAACTGACGGCAATCCCCTTTGCGAATACCGCCGCCGCCTCAACCCAATATCAACTCGGCATATTGGCCCAGAGCGCCAGCGCGAAGAGCCACTGGGCTCAGACCTTCCTCCTCTACCTCAAAGGTCATAGCGCCAAGAAGTTATTAGCCTCCAGTGGGTTTACCCTTTCTCAATGAAGCGGCGTAGAACTGATCCTGTAACTCGCCTGCTCGCCTGGCTAGCCATCACCGTTATTGCATTGCCGATTATTGCCATCTTTGTAAAAGTCCCCTGGTCGACCTTCTTTACCAGCCTGCGCGGCGACGGCTCTCTCACTGCCGTCAAACTTTCAATGTGGACCTCTCTCCTTGCCGGGTTGATCTGCCTTATCTTGGGAGTACCCCTCGCCTGGTGGTTGGCCAAAGGTGGAAATCGTGTAACGACCATTCTCCGCCCTATTGTTTTAGCACCGATAGCGCTTCCTCCAACCGTTGCTGGTTTAGCAATGTTGGGCTTGCTTAGCCGCACTGGGTTGTTGGGGCGGCCGATTTATAAAATATTCAATTGGCAGATGCCCTTCACCACTACTGCGGTGATCTTTGCCGGTGTCTTTGTTGGTCTGCCCTTCTTAGTTCTGGTTTCAGAATCAACCTTCAGGCAACTACCGCGCGAAGTTCAAGATGCGGCCGAGATCGATCGCGCCACCCCAGGACAGGTCTTTCGATTGATTGCTATCCCACAATCCAAGAGCGGGATAGTGACCGGATTGGTATTAGCATGGGCAAGAATTCTGGGGGAGTTTGGGGCGACCATGATGTTCGCCGGATCACTCCCAGGCACCACTCAAACTTGGACGATGCAGATATATCGGGAGCTCGACATCAGTCAAGATACCGCCTACGCCCTCAGTTTATTAATGGTCCTCATCTCCGTCTCACTAATATTCTTCTTACGTAAGCCGATCACTCAAGCTTTCGCATCATAAGTAAAGGAGTACTTCGATTACCTTGCCACCAGTAGTCCAAGTAGGACGTGAGCTCTCTCCTGCCGAGATAAGTCGCTACGCCAGGCATTTAGTGATGGCGGAGGTAGGTATTTTGGGGCAGCGACGAATTGTGAATGCGAAGGTCCTCGTGGTGGGTGCCGGCGGATTAGGCTCCCCAGTACTTCTCTATCTGGCGGCCGCCGGTGTAGGCACGCTGGGAATCGTCGATTTCGATCGAGTTGATGAGTCGAATTTGCAACGGCAAATAATTCATAGTCAATCGAGTATCGGTGAGAAGAAAGTCGAGAGCGCCAAGGCGAAGATCGAAGAGATCAATCCATCGGTGATCGTAGAGACGCATCACCTCCGGCTCGATGAAAGTAATGTTTTAGACCTCTTTTCACGCTATGACATTATTGTTGATGGAACCGATAATTTCTCCACGCGGTATCTCATTAATGATGCCTGCGTCATTCTTAATAAACCAGCAGTGATGGGATCTATCTTCCGCTTCGATGGGCAGGCCAGCGTTTTTTGGGCAGCCCACGGACCGTGTTACAGGTGTGTTTATCCCAGCCCACCTCCTAAAGAGTTGGTTCTCAATTGTGCCGAGGGTGGAGTACTTGGTGCGCTCTGCGCTTCGATAGGCGCAATTCAGGCTACTGAAACCCTCAAGCTAATAGTGGGTATGGGCTCGCCACTGGTCGGTTCAATAATTTTCTATGATGCTCTGGAATCTAACTTTGACAAGGTAACGATAGCTAAGGACCCAAACTGCTCTTTCTGTGCGGATGCTGCACAGGCAAAGATGCTGGAAAGCTACGACACATTCTGTGGGGTGCAATCCACCCGAGATGAGATTTCAGCTGAAGAATTACTTACTCGGATGCGCGCCGGGGAAGTTCTGCAGATTGTTGATGTGCGCGAACCTCACGAGTGGGAAGACTCCCATATCCCGGGCGCAACCTTGATTCCACTTGCAGAATTCTTTGACGGCAGGGCTTTCGAAAAAATCACGAACGAGAGACCGGTAATTCTCTACTGTCACTTAGGAATTCGTTCGGCACGAGCGCTCGCTGCGCTCGAGGATTCCGGTTATGTCGGTGCCGCGCATTTGCGCGGCGGCATCGTTTCATGGGATGAGCTCGCGTTAAATGGGTAACTCGTTAAGCGTCATAATTCTCACGGGCGGAACAAGTAAGCGTTTTGGTTCTGATAAATCAGAGGCGAAGCTCGGCGGCCGCCCTTTAATCGATCACCTGATCAGCGAAATTCCCACAGAACTTCCCATCATCGTCGTTGGACCACCACGAGATACCTATAGCGTTGATATTCAAGTGGTTCAGGAGAGCCCGGCACTCGGCGGCCCGGTAGCCGCAATTGCCGCTGGAGTTGCTCTGCTGCAGACCGAACTCGTGGCGATCTTCGCTACTGATATGCCATTTGGACCCCTATTGATTCCACAACTATTGGTCGCCCTGCAGCCTGAGTTTGGTGCAGTTCTTCCGATTGATTCTGCAGGATTTGATCAACCTTTGAGCGCTCTCTATCGAGTCAATTCGCTCCGCGAAGCCTTATCGACCTTCCAGAGCGTGAACGGCGAATCCATGCGCAACCTCGTTGCGGCCTTACAGGTGACTAGAATTCCCATAGAAAACTCGAGCGCTCATTTGTTAATGGATATCGATACCAAGGCAGATCTCATAGCGGCAGATTCCTCCTACAAAGGAATGTTTCCACCGTTAACTAGTAAGGAAGGCTGATAATGGAGAAATGGATTGAAGCAGTTAAGCAGGAGCTCGGACTTGATGCCGCTATCGACAAAGATTTAATTCTGAATATCGCCCGTGACGCCGCACATGCCATTGAACGACCAGCCGCACCTATAACCACTTACTTGATTGGGTATGCCGTCGCACGAGGAGCCGATGCTCACGTTGCAGCGGCAGCGATTGAGAAGTTGGCGAAGCAGTGGTCGACCAACCAATAATTGTTTTAAATGAGGCAAGCTGGAGCGAAGCGCGGTTGATCGCGGCTAAAAGCGTTGCAGTCCTGCCTTATGAATTGCTCCCAATTGGAAGCTGTATTGGTCGGACTTTGGCACACGATCTGATCTCCCCAGTAGATCTACCTACTTATAAAACTTCTGCCATGGATGGTTACGCCGTTGCAGGAGATGGACCTTGGAAGATTGTTGGAGAGGTAAAAGCAGGAGCACCAATGAAGGAAGAGCTCGCTGCAGGTACTGCGGTGGGAATAGCAACCGGTGCTGTAATTCCAGCAGGCACGTTCGCGGTTCTGCGATGGGAAAACGCGAAAGTTGTAGGCGAGACAGTGACGGGCAGCGTTAAGGAAGATGCGGAGATCAGACCCGCTGGGCTGGAGTGTCGCAGCGGTGAGGTTATCGCGATTGCGGGCACGGTTTTATCACCGGCATGGATCGGTCTGCTCGCCTCCGCCGGCTTTGATTCCATCGAGGTAACGCGCAAACCTCGGGTTGAAATAATTCTCTTAGGCGATGAACTGCAATTAGCAGGTATTCCATCTGATGGATTGGTTCGCGATGCACTGGGTCCACAGTTACCAGCATGGCTGGATCGAATGGGATTAGAAGTCATCGCCACTAATTATGTAGCCGATGAAATCTCATTAGTCATCGCAGCAATTGCAAATGCGTGTTCTCGTGCCGATATTGTGATCACGACGGGTGGAACTGCAGCTGGTCCACGAGATCATGTGCACGGTGCGATTTCTGCGCTTGCTGGTTCGCTACTCATTGATGGCGTAAAAGCCAGACCTGGCTATCACATGTTGTTGGCCACCCTAGGGAGCGTTTCAATTCTCGGCCTTCCTGGCAACCCGCAGTCAGCAATACTTTCACTCATTACTTTGGGTGAGCCACTCTTTGACTCGCTATTGGGAAGACCTATCAAAGAACTTAAAAGCGTTACGACCCAAAGTGAGATTACAACAGCTCCTGGTTTTACCAAGTTGGTTCTGGGCAATATGCACGGCTCGGAATTTGAAGAGAGCCAATATTTGGGCTCCGCCATGCTCCGTGGGCTGGCTCATTCAACTGGAATTGCGGTGGCCGCTCCGGGGATCAACAAAGCCGGAAGCACCGTGTTATGGTTACCGCTCCCGTAATTTAGGATTGAAGACTATGACACCCGAGAATTCTCTTACTCATATTAACGACAAAGGCCAGGCTCACATGGTCGATGTTGCTAGTCGCGATATTACGGTCCGTGCCGCCACGGCATCGGGCTGGGTGAAACTTTCCCCAGAGGTCGTTGGGCTCCTACGCGAGGGTGGAGTGCCTAAAGGTGATGTGCTAGCAACAGCGCGTATCGCAGCCATCATGGGAGCTAAACGAACTCCTGATCTGATCCCACTTTGTCATCCCATTGCCCTGCACGGCGTTGAGGTCGATTTAGAAGTTAAAGAGCCGGGAGTCTTCATTCAGATTGAAGTAAGGACCGCTGATCGCACCGGTGTTGAGATGGAAGCTCTCACCGCGGTAGCTATAGCCGGATTGACCATCATCGATATGGTCAAAGCCCTTGATCCTGGTGCCACCATCTGTGATGTTCAAGTGGAGAAGAAATCGGGTGGCCGAAACGGTGACTGGGTAAGAGATTGAATAGTTACACCGCGCAGGTCATCACCGTTAGTACCCGAGCTTCACTCGGGGTTTACGAAGACCGCAGTGGAAAGATTTTGGCGCAAGGGCTAACCGAGCTCGGGTATTCGGTCGGCGACATTGCACTTGTTGCAGACGAACCCGCCCTAATCACCCTTGAAATATCCCGCGCCCTCAGCGCTGGAGTGGATCTTGTTGTTACAACAGGGGGAACTGGCGTCTCTCCAACAGACATTACGCCGGAAGCAACCGCTCCATTCATCGAGAAAGAGTTACCTGGTTTTGGAGAAGCGCTGCGCGCTCATTCGCGCGCTCTCGTTCCGACCGCCGATCTCACACGCGGATTAGCAGGAGTCCATGGAAAGTCACTGATCATTAATCTTCCAGGATCGACCGGGGGAGTTCGTGATGGTTTGGTCATCATTGAGCGCTTGGCAGCGCATGTGCTGGATCAGACTCATGGAGTTGATCATTAAATGATCACAACTCTCCTTACCTCCGATCCGATAGATGTTGCCACCTTTGCGCAGATGGTTCAATCACCTGACTTTGGAGCGGTAGTCACTTTCTCTGGAAATGTTCGGAACAACGACAGCGGCAAGGTAGTGCGAACTCTTACCTATGAAATTCATCCATCTGCAGAGCAGGTACTGCGTGAAATTGTTACCGAGGTAGCCGACAACCCAGAACTGGGAAGCGTTGCAGTAGCCCACCGCTACGGTGAGATCCCTATCGGCGAGAGCGCTTTTGTTGTCGCGGTATCAGCAGCCCACCGGGGTCCCGCGCTCGCTACTTGCTCTCTTTTAGTCGAAGAAGTGAAGGCCAGACTGCCTATTTGGAAGCATCAGCTCTTCGTTGATGGAACTGACGAATGGGTGAATTCAGCATGAATCAACTGATCGATAACTATGGGCGTAAGCACCGTGATCTGCGGGTTTCTCTTACTGATCGCTGTTCGCTGCGCTGTTCGTATTGCATGCCCCACGATTTTTCTGATTGGCTAAAGTCCGAGCACCTTCTCAATACCGACGAACTGATGGTAATTATTGAGAATGCAGTCGCGATAGGGATCGAAGAGGTTCGTCTCACCGGCGGGGAACCGCTATTGCGTTCAGATATCGTAGAAATTGTCTCCAGAATTTCATCGCTTCCCCATGCTCCCAAACTCTCATTGACCACCAATGGATTACGCCTGAAAGAATTAGCGCAGCCCTTGGCCGATGCTGGCTTAGAACGCATTAACGTCAGCCTCGACACTTTGGATAGGGCGCGTTTCAAAACTTTGACATATCGCGACCGCATTGACGATGTCTTTGCCGGATTAAGTGCAGCGCGCGCAGCTGGACTTGCCCCTATCAAGATCAATGCAGTCCTGCTGCAAGGCGTCAACGATGATGAAGCGCCGGCCTTGCTGAAGTGGGCACTCGCAGAGGGATTCTCACTGCGTTTCATCGAACAGATGCCTCTGGATGCCGGCGGAATTTGGAATCGTGAAACGATGGTAACTGCTGGTGCAGTCCTAGCGTCTCTTGCGGAGAATTTTGACTTGGAAGCGGTGCCAGATCGCGGATCTTCTCCAGCGGAAGAGTTTTATATCAACGGAACGCAAGAGACGGTGGGAATTATCGCCAGCGTTACTCAACCTTTTTGTGGAGCTTGTGATCGCTTGCGCCTAACCTCCGATGGCCAACTGCGCTCATGTCTTTTTTCATTAGAGGAGATGGACCTGCGCAGCGTCGTTAGAAATCCAGAACTTTCACCCGCTCAAGTTGCGCAAGAGATATCAACTCGATTTTATAAAGCGGTGGCAGGAAAACTTCCGGGCCATGGAATCAACGACGTTACCTTTATTCAACCACGTCGACCGATGTCAGCTATCGGTGGATAATTAACCGCCTGCAAATTTAGGTAGCACGTCAATCTGACTGCCCGCTGCGATCGGCGCTTCGAAGTCATGGCAGATAACCGCATTAACGAGGAACGAACATTGAGGGACGACTCGTGCCAATTCTGGATTGACCATCAAAGTAGCCAGAATTTCATCAAGAGTTCCAGCAGGCAAATCCACACTCTCGCTCCCTGCCGCGGCGCGCGCCGCGGCGAAGAACCTTAAGTGCACTGTGCTCATGAAGCAATCATCCCTTATTCAACGATTAGAAGCGATCGAGCTCCATCACTTTTACCCAGGCAGCCACAAAGTCATTGACGAATTTCGACTTTGCATCGTTACTGGCATAAACCTCAGAGAGCGCACGCAGTATCGAGTTTGATCCAAAGATCAGATCTGCACGAGTGGCTGTCCACTTGATCTCGCCGGTCTTGGTGTCGCGACCCTCAAAGGACTCTGCGGCATCAGATTTTGCGTTCCAACCAGTGCCAATATCTAGGACGTTGATGAAGAAGTCATTGGTCAATGAACCTGGGGTCTTGGTGAAAACTCCATCCTGTGATCCGTTCGCATTTGCTCCCAGAACACGTAAACCTCCAACGAGAACGGTCATCTCTGGGGCGGTGAGCGTGAGAAGGGCGGCTTTATCCACGAGATGAAACTCGGCGGGGTGATGGTTTTCGCCCGCAATGAAGTTCCGGAATCCATCAGCGTGTGGCTCCAAAACAGCAAAGGATTCAACATCGGTCTGCTCTTGCGTTGCATCGGTACGCCCAGGAGTGAATGGAACCTCAACCTTGATCCCGGCTGCCTTTGCCGCTGCTTCGATTCCAACGGATCCGCCCAAGACAATCAGATCGGCAAGCGATACCTTCTTATTAGAAGTGGCATTAAATTCCGATTGAATTGCCTCGAGTGCGCGCAGAACGATGGCGAGTTCTGCGGGATTGTTCGCCAGCCAATGACGCTGTGGTTCTAAACGAATACGGGCTCCATTAGCCCCACCACGTTTGTCGGTTCCACGGAAGGTGGATGCGCTCGCCCACGCCGTAGAGACAAGTTGGCTAATAGAAAGACCGGAGTTCAAGATCAATTCTTTAAGCGCAGCAATCTTCTTATCGCCGATCACTTCGCCATCAACATCCGGAAGTGGATCTTGCCAAATGAGATTTTCGGCCGGAACGAGGTTACCCAAGTATCTTGCCTTCGGCCCCATGTCACGGTGAGTTAACTTGTACCAGGCGCGGGCAAAGGCATCGGCCAGCTGATCTGGATGTGCCAAGAATCGACGGGATATTGCTTCGTAGGCTGGATCAAAACGCAGCGCTAAATCACTTGTGAGCATTACTGGTGCATGTCGCAATGTTGCATCGTGAGCGTCGGGGACAGCATCTGATGCAGCGCCATCTTGTGGAATCCATTGCGTGGCACCGGCAGGGCTCTTGGTCTGTACCCACTCGTGCGCGAAGAGAAGTTCGAAGTAAGAGTTATCCCACTCGATAGGCGTTGCGGTCCATGCGCCCTCTAGTCCGCTGGAGATGGTGTCGCCCGCATTTCCGGTTCCGAAAGAGTTTTTCCAGCCCAAGCCCATATTCTCAATCGGTGCGGCTTCAGGTTCAGGCCCAACATATTTACTTGGATCAGCTGCTCCGTGGGTTTTACCGAAGGTATGACCGCCAGCAATCAGCGCAACGGTCTCTTCATCGTTCATCGCCATACGGGCGAAAGTTTCGCGGATATCGCGGGCAGAAAGTAGCGGATCAGGATTTCCGTTGGGACCTTCTGGATTTACATAGATGAGGCCCATTTGTACTGCAGCCAAGGGATTTTCCAGATCGCGCTCGCCGCTATAACGATTGTCAGCTAACCACTCTGCCTCTTTACCCCAATAGGTTTCATCGGGTTCCCACACATCGGCGCGACCGCCACCGAAGCCAAAGGTCTTGAATCCCATAGATTCGAGCGCGACATTTCCGGTCAAGATCATTAAATCAGCCCAGGAAATTTGCTTGCCATATTTTTGTTTGATTGGCCATAAGAGTCGGCGCGCCTTGTCGAGGTTGACGTTATCGGGCCAGCTATTAAGCGGTGCGAAGCGTTGCATTCCAGCACCTGCCCCGCCGCGGCCATCAGAGGTGCGATATGTACCAGCACTGTGCCAAGCCATTCGAATAAAGAAAGGACCGTAGTGTCCGTAATCAGCTGGCCACCACTCCTGCGAATCAGTCATCAGAGCCCGTAAATCATTTTGAAGTGCGGTGAGATCCAACTTCTTGAATGCCTCTGCATAATCAAAGCCTTCGCCCATGGGATCGGCCTGGGGAGAGTTGTGTTGCAATACTTTGAGGTTGAGTTGGTTTGGCCACCAATCCTGATTAAAAGTACCTTCACTCGCTAACTTGCTACCGGTGTAAGGACATTTGCTCTCGTTATTCATGGCTTCTCCTCTGGAAATCACTGGGACAAAAGCTGGATATTTGGGGTAGTAGACCAGCAGACCAGTACGTTGTTAAGCGTAGCGAACCCAGGTTAAGAGCGCATAATAGAAAAAGCCCGCCCACCTAACTCTCGTTAGATGGGCGGGCCCGCAGGTTTCTAGCTGATTAAGGCTTTACAGGTGCGACTGGCTTAGGAGCGATTGTAGGTAAAACTGCCTTTGGTGGAAGCATTGGTAATGCTGCGATTGCTGCAGCGCGGGTTGCTGTGGCAGCTGCTACTGCGGCTACGCGAGCATTAAAAGCAACTTGGCGTGCAGCGGCTGTAACTGTTCCAGAGGTTGCTGCAGTGAAAGCGGCTTTTGCTGCGCTAACAGCGGTATTGAAGGCGGCATCGATTGCCTTGACTGCTGTCTTATGTGAAGCGAGGCCGGCGCGGTAGGTAGCGATCGCTGCCTTATACGCGGCTTGGTTGGCATTACGAGCATCTTGCCAAGCCTTGAGTGCGACACGATAGGCATCCTGAGCTGCCTTGTTTGCAGCTAGGGCTGCCTTGTGGGCTGCCTTATCCGCTGCTGAGATCTTTGTGGTTGTTGGGGCAGGGGTGGTGTCAGCGAACGCTGCAGTTGGAGCCAAGAGAAGAGCGGCGCCAATGGTTCCGGCGATGATGCGGTGCTTAAGGTTCTTCTTCATGATTCATCCTTTACGAGAGGTTTCGTATCCGGTGTGGACACTGGGAGCTTCTGTTCCCATGGCTAAATCATGAACTCCCTCTTTGTGAGAAGTATGTGAAAACCTTGTCAGCCACTTGCGGGTCAAATCGAGCAAGTTAGGCTTACCACATATGAAAAAGGCGCAGATTTTGGTGGTCGACGACGAGTCTGGCGTGCGCGAGCTCGTGGGCGACGTGCTTGGCTTAGAGGGCTACCAGGTCACCATCGCGGTGGACGGCCTAGATGCCCTTTCTCACATCCGGAAGCAGAAATTTGACCTCTATGTCCTGGATATCAATATGCCCAAGATCGATGGCCTAGTTCTACTCGAAAAGGTAAGAGGATCTGGAGATCAAACCCCCGCCCTCCTCTTGAGCGCTCGCCGCGAGAAGGATGATATCCACCAAGGTTTTCGGGTAGGCGCCGATGATTATGTTACAAAGCCCTTTAGCATTGAAGAGTTGGCGCTAAGAGTGGAAGCAATATTGCGACGAACGCAAAATACCGAAGCGAGCAACATTTTGCGCTGTGGACCTATATCGCTGGACTTAGATCAGCACCTGGTAAAAATTAATGATGATGCTATTGAGCTATCGCCTACTGAGTACAACCTCTTGCACTTTTTAGTTGAACGTAAAAACAAGGTGGTTCGCAAAGATGCACTGCTCAATGCCATCTGGGGGATTGATTTCGAAAATAATTCAACAGTGGTAGAAACATATATTTCTTACCTCCGTAAAAAGTTACACCGCGATGGATTTGAGGGGATCAAAACTATTCGTGGAGTTGGGTTTCAGATAGTAGAGAGATCATGAAACTCGTCTTTCGAGTTACGATCGCCATCTTTCTCTTTCTAACTATTTCATCGACTGCCATCGGATACTTCGCAATAACCAAGTATCAATCGAGTCAGATTAATTTGGTGGACGAATCGCTAAATTCAAAGATAAGAGCTCTCGTCGCCACTCAAGAGGACCCTTTGACGGTTGCGCAATATTTGGCGCAGACATCATCCATTCCGGTAACCGTGGAATATGTAACCGACAGTGGAACCGTGACGGTGTTAACTGTGGCAGGACCTGCGATCCCCACACTCCCCTCGACGGCCGCCCAAGCACGTGCTCGACATACGGATATTAATCTGGGAGCTGATTTACGAGTACGGGTCTTCGAAATGCCAGGAAACAACAGATTAATCTTGGCCGCTTCCCTGGCCACCATTAATTCTGATGTATCAACCCTGACTCGTGAACTTATTGTGTTCATTCTCATTGTGGATTTGTTAGCGGTTTTAGTTGCTTTCTTGGTCTTCCGCAGAGATGGAAAGATCAATGAATTGAGTCACCTGATCGCTCAACAAAATGCCAGCATGCAGAAATTTTTGGGGGATGCATCTCACGAGCTGCGCACTCCACTCACGGTTATCAAAGGTTACGTCGATCTTGCCCGAGCTACTACTGATCAAAAAAAGCAGAAGAATTACCTCAATAAGAGCGCGACCGAGATTTTCCGAATGGAATCGATCATTCAAGATCTACTCTTTCTAGCCGAGGTCGGGGAATCTGAAAGTGTAGAATCCGAGGAAGTTGATCTAGTGACGATTCTGAGAGATCACATTGAGGTTCTCGAAGCGTTACAACCGGAGCGTAAAATCACCTCCTTTCTGGATTCTGAAGTCTCCATCCAGGCCGATCCCAAGCTGATTAACCGAATGCTCGGCAACCTCTTCTCGAACATCAGACGACATACCCCTGCGACCGCTCCAGTCTCGGCCTCCCTCTCTCATGATGAAAAGTACATAACTATCACCGTAGAAGATGGTGGGCCTGGGCTAAGTCATTATCCAGAGAATTCAAAGGCCTTCAAAAGATTCTCGGCCGAGCGATCAAAAGATGGCGGTGGAACTGGACTGGGGCTAAGCATCATCAATGGAGTGGTCGAGCGCTATCAAGGCAATCTGGATTTTTCGCAGAGCGAACTTGGGGGCTTGAAAGTAGAGATAACCCTTCCCCGCTCATCGACTTGAAAATCTGACTTTCTTTCGTTGCTCTGCGATAATGTGATCATGTTCAAATCAAAGTTGCCACATATGTTGTGCGTAAAATGTGGTTCGCAAGTCGCCCGCGATGCGTACTATTGCAAAAAGTGTGGCGAAGTTATTGATGACGCTGTTGCGCCAGGTTTAAAGCGAGAAGACCGCCGTTTTTCCAGCAAATTGAAATATGCGATTCAACGTCACCTCATTAAAAATACTCTGATTGCAGTTTTCCTCATTGGATTCTTAATTGCATTGGCCAACCTAGGGCTAAATTTCTTGCAGACCAACAAGGATAATGGTTCCAGTCAGATATTTAAGATGACGGTTTTAACCGCAGCCAATCCCATGACTTGCAAGGGTGCGATCTGCCATATCTTGATCGATGTAAGAAACAAGACAAATCTGGTTCAAGAACTGGACTCCACGCCCGATTTAGTAACAGCGGCGGGGGAGAAGTTTGGACCGGCTGATCCAGCCCGTATGGGAAATGGTGAGAATTATTGCCGACCTAAGGTAAAAATTACGCTGCAACCTCATGAGGTTGCTCGTTATATAGGTATCTGTTCGCAAGATATCCCCGCGGGGACCTCAATGGTGCTAGCCGAACTGCGGGACCCTAGTGGTGGGTTGGCAGTTTCTGGGGTATTTAAAGCCCTCGCCTATTAATTGTTATAGGACAGTAATCTATTTTTTCAGTACCGCTGTGGTACCACCTTACTCGCGCCCGTTTTATTAATTTTGTCCTTTTTAGTTATCTCTTTGTTATCAAAATTGCCTTGTAAATGCCCTTGACCGGTCATAGCCTTCACATGTCTCCCCTGTGCAGGTGGGGTCGTTTTTCAATAACTTCTGTAGAAGAGAATAGGAAAAACATGAAAGAGATCATTACTGAGAACGAGGTTTCACGTCGTTCCGTATTAAAGAGTGCCGCTGCCGGTGCTGCCGCATTAACTGTCGGTGGTGTTGGTGCGTCAACTCTGGGGACTTCAGTAGCAAGCGCTGCAGATGCCCTCAAGGTCAGCTTCGGTTCAAACAATTCGAATGGACCTGGACCACAGCAAGATGCTGCTTGGACAGCTGCAGCAAAGTTTAATGACCCTGCTCTTGACGTTGCACTTAACGTTGTGGATCACAACAACTTCCAAAATAACATCAACTCATATTTGCAAGGTACTCCAGATAACGTGTTCGACTGGTTCTCTGGATACCGCATGCAGTTCTTTGCTAAAAAGGGTCTCTTGACACCAATTGATGATCTTTGGAAGAAGATTGGTTCAAACTACTCAGCTGGTTTCGCCGGAGCATCAACCGGTCTTGATGGCAAGAAGTACCTCGTGCCAACCGATTGGTATCCATGGGCTGTTCACTATCGCAAGTCTGTCTGGAAGAAAGCTGGAGTTAACCCAGCTTCGATCAAGACAATTGCTGATTTGATCAATGCTTGTAAGGTTTTCAAGGCAAAGGGTTACACCCCAATTGCACAAGCAGATAAGGGCGGCTGGGAAGCACAGGGTGTCTTCGACATCATCAACATGCGTACCAATGGTTTCAAGTTCCACATGGACTTGACTGCTGGTCGTGCTTCATGGACCGATCCACGCGTTCAGAAAGTCTTCACAAACTGGAAGGCGCTGCTTCCTTACATGAGCGCCCATCCACTTGATCTTGGCGATCAGGATGCTGGAAAGCTTGTTATTCAGAAGAAGGCTGCCATGATCATCATGGGCTCCTTCACAAGCGGACTTTATCCAAAGGCTGACTATCCAGATCTAGCACTGTTCCCATTCCCAATCATTGATTCGGCTAATGGAACAGACTCGATCGATGCTCCTATCGATGGCGTCTTGGCTTCAACTTCAGCTGCTTCCAACTTGGTGGCTTCTGAGGCTCTGATGGAGTTCATTGGTTCAACCAAGTTCTCCGGAATCATCCAGGCAATCTCTCCAGGACTCTTCGCTAACAAGAACTCCTCGGTGCCTGCTGATCCATTCATTCAGTCTCAGGTTAAGTTGGTCAACAGCACAAAGCACGTTGCTCAGTTCTTCGATCGTGACTCACGTCCCGATTTCGCAGGACCAATCTTCGGCCCAGCTCTACAGAAGTTCCTCACTGGCGGAGATTCAAAGGCAATCGCTACAAACCTCGCGGCACAATGGGCTGCGTTGCCTCCTGCATAATCAGGAAAAGTTCAGTACTAATAAGGAGTTCCGCTGGCGAGTTAACTCGCCAGCGGATATTCCCTTTTAATGACATCTAGTAATGAACCAGGAGAAGGATTAAATAATTGACCAGCGTTCTAGATCATCCAGCGGCCGAAGTCGCGCCTGCCAAGAAAAAGAAGAAGAACAGTTCCCACAATTTCAGTGGTAGCGATCGCGTTACCTTAGGTGCATTCGTTGGATTCCCAACTCTCTTGCACGTTCTCTTTGTGTGGATACCTGCAATCGGAACGATTCTGCTCTCTTTCACTTTCTGGGATGGCATTGGTGGGCTTAAAAGTATTAAGTGGGTGGGTTTTACTAACTACCGTCAGATTTTTACTCTTGACGATAATTTACCAGTCGCTATTCGCAACAACATCCTTTGGCTCGCAGTCTTCGCTTTAATCGCAAGCCCCCTCGGAATTATTCTCGCTTATTACATCGACAAGAATCTAAAAGGAACACAGGTATATCAAACTTCCTTTTACCTCCCATTAGTTATCTCCCTCGCAGTAACTGGAATCATCTGGGACAACATCGTTCGCACCGATGGCGTACTCAATTCGTTATTGGGAAACACAAATGCGGATACGGCCATCTCTTGGATGGGGGACCCGCATAAAAATATCTGGGTTGTCCTAGTTATTGCATCGTGGCGACATATCGGTTACGTCATGTTGCTCTATTTAGCTGGCATGAAATCGGTTGATGCATCGCTGCGTGAAGCTTCCGCGATTGATGGTGCCTCAGAGTGGTATACCTTCCGCCGAGTGATCATTCCTTCGTTGCGCCCGGTTAACGTCATTATTGTTGTTATCACAGTTATCGAATCACTTCGTGCTTTCGACCTGGTCTTTATTCTTAATCGCGGTACCAACGGATTGCAGACTTTGGGAGTCCTGGTCTACCAAAATATTCAAGGAGAATCTGCCCGTATCGGTTGGGGCGCTGCTTACGCAACGTTGCTCTTCCTAATCTGTCTAGGTCCAATCATGGTCTACCTCTATCAGAACTTCAGCAAAGGAAATGACTAAATGGTTACCGGCGAGAAGAGCAAAACTGGAGCACGCATAGCTGTTGGAGTGCTATCAGTATTTTCACTCATCTGGGTTGCACCTATCCTCTTTACGATTCTGCAATCCTTCCGCCCCTTTGCGGATGTAGTTTCCAAAGGCGTCATGTCGTGGCCAAACCACCTCACCTTTGAAAATTACACACACGCCTTTGTCCAATCGAGAATGTGGCTTTTCTTCCTAAACTCTTGCGAGGTTGCAGTTCCCGCAGTGGTTATCACACTCTTCTTGGCTTCGATGATTGCATTTGTGCTGAGCCGCTATGAATCAAAATTTAGCGTTCCGCTGTTGATGCTCTTTACAGCGGGAAATTTGCTCCCACCGCAATTGCTCTTTATCCCACTCTATAGAATCTTCCTTAAAATTCATGTCCCTCATTTCATCAACAGCAACGGCGTGCTCTATGACACGCAGTTGGGGTTGATTCTCGTACATGTGGCAATTCAAGTGGGCTTTGCGACCTTCGTTCTTACAAACTATTTAAGAACAATTCCGAAAGAGATCTCCGAGTCTGCTTTGGTCGATGGGGCAAATGTGTGGAATCACTTCTTCCGCATCATCTTGCCGCTGCTTCGACCTGCACTTGCATCTCTAGGCGTCTTGATGACCACGTGGATTTATAACGACTTCTTCTGGGCGGTTGTACTGCTGAAGACGGGTAATAAGCGACCTATCACAGCTGCACTCTCTAACCTGCAAGGTGAGTTCAATACCGACTACAACTTGTTGGCTGCCGGTGCGTGTATGGCCTTTATCCCAACCTTGCTGGTCTTCTTTGCAATGCGTAAGCATTTCGTAGCAGGTTTAACCCTCGGTTCTACCAAGGGTTAAAACCCTCACCTCAATTACTGTTCGCTTGAGATCTCGATCAAGATCGCGTTCTCGGGCGGCAGAATTGGTGGGCGCAGCCCAATCGTTGCAAGTTCTGCGCCACTTAGAGTGATTCCCTCCGCGCTCTGCATCCAGGCCGGTTCTTTTACCTGCATCCGCTTACCGGTGCCGGCTTCTTTATTTACCTGCACCCGATAAATCCGTTGTGGATCTAGTCCTGGGATAAGTGCAGTAGCCGGGAAGGTTGAGTCCGACATATCTCGTGCTGCCACGGCAAAGAGCGCTTCGGATTTATCTTGCGCAACGACTCCATATACCAAGGAATTTGAATCGGGATGATCCACGCGGATTGCCTTGCCACTGTGGAGCAGTTGGCGCTTGCGCTTATACAGAGTGATCCAACTTTTAATAACGACTAATTCCTCGGGATTTGCACCCGTGATATCCCACTCGATTCCGGCGTGGCCAAAGAGGGCGGTGATCGCGCGGAAGGAAACATCGGTCACGCGCTTGGTCTGATTGCCTGGGCGGGGACCAATATGTGTTCCGCATAGCTCTGGAGGGATGGCGAGACCAGTCCACCGCTGGATCATCTGGCGCTCCAAGGCGTCGTTGTTGTCGCTGGTCCAGAATCGATCGACATAATCGATCACGCCTAAGTCAATGCGGGCACCGCCAGAGGCGCAGCTCTCGATTTCTAACTCGGGGTGACGCTTCTTTAATTCGGCGAAGAGGCGGTAGATCGCTGCGGTCTGGTTATGGACTGCAGCTTGACCCAGGTGTCCCGCGTCAACGAGCACGCGATTGTGATCCCACTTGATGTAGGCAATGTTGTACTCGCTTAAAACTGCGTCAACTTGATTGAGAACATGCTCGTAGGCACCAGGGTGGGTGATATCTAGAACCTGCTGGTTGCGCCAGAGCGGTGGTGTGCGTCCTGCTTCATGCAATATCCACTCGGGGTGGGCTCGGAAGAGATCAGAATCTGGATTGATCATCTCGCCCTCAAACCAGAGGCCGAATTCCATTCCCTTGTCGTTGATGTATTGAATGATCGGCGCGAGCCCTTGCGGCCAGATACTTTTATCGACAACCCAATCGCCGAGGCCGGCGCGATCATGTCGACGTAGATTAAACCAACCATCGTCGAGGACGAAGCGTTCTACGCCAACTTCGGCGGCGGCATCAGCTATTGCCTTAATCTTTTCTACATCATGATCGAATTCGATCGCCTCCCAGACATTGAGAGTGAGAGGTCGTGGACGAATATTGGTTGGATGGGTAGGACGAGCGCGTAGCCACCGGTAGTAGTTATGGCTTAACCCATCGAATCCAGTATCTGAATAGTTTGCAATCACAGGTGGAATCTCATGGGTAACCCCTGCGGCAAGAATGATCTCGCCTGGTTCTAAGAGTTCTCCAGCACCGATGGAGATATCTCCTGTGGCTAGCCGTTCAACGTGATGCACTGAGTTACCGCTCCAGGCAACAGAGAGCCCCCAGACTTCGCCGTGGCCAAACTCAGTTCCTCCAGCTAGAGCTAGTTGAGCAATCGTGTAATCGTGGCCACTGCGACCTTCGCGAATTTCGCGAGTGGTCAACCCGTAACGGATGGCGTTGCGTTGTGGGTGGCGCTCGTGCGACCAGCGACCAGTGAAGTCCATGACCTCATTGGCGCGGTCAGGGAGGGGTAACCAATACACGAATTGTTCGAGGTTGTATGAATCACTTCCAGTATTAGTGAGCGCAGCGCGCACTTTTAAGATCCCAAATTCGTTGAGGTTATAAACTAGTTCTAACTTCAGATGCGCGCTGGCATCGGCAAAATGCGCCGTTACGGAGTTTGCGGTGTGATCCACTTTTGTGAGGGAGAAGAAGGTCGACCAGCTCTTGCCGTTGCGATGACCCGAGACCGTGGGATGGCCTAAGAAGCCGCGAGAATGTTCGCGTAGGACGCCAGTTTCAAGGGCCTGATCAAAACCACTATTGGCTACCGATTTCGTCGTAGCGGCTTGCAAGCCCGCGCCCTGGTTGGCGACCGGAGCGCCCCAGTGTTTGATAACTAAATTGTTATCTGAGGTATCAAAAATTATAGAAGAGGTGGAGGAGGAGAGGGAAATTATTTCTGATTTAGACAACGCATCCTCCTGGTGAGATTCGCACTCTTGGTGCTTCTTTTACTTGCATAGGTATGGGATTACAGTGGTTCAGTGCCTACAGCGCTAATTCCTAGATACTACTATTAAATATTTTTGGAGTAAATGAATGAAATATTGGAATAGTCCTGAAACAACATCCATCAACCGTGAACCGATGTTAAATATCGTTCACGAAGATTCTGTCTCACTTGATGGCCAATGGGATTTTCAACTTCTTCGTTCACCCGATGATCACCCCGGAAAGAATTGGACCACTATCCCAGTTCCAGGTTTATGGACCGCCCAAGCCGAGTCACATCATTTTTGGGACCGCCCGATTTACACAAATGTGCAAATGCCCTTTGATGATTTGCCACCTTTTGTTCCGAGTCTTAATCCGACTGGAATTTTTGAGCGTGATTTCACCGTTCTCGATGGCTGGATTGGCGAGAGAATCGTCCTACAGATCGGCGGATTCGAATCAGTCGCGATCCTTTATATCAATGGCGTTGAAGTTGGTATGGCGAAGGATTCACGCTTAGCTGCAGATTTTGATATCTCTGCCTTTGTGAACCCCGGAACTAATCGAATTCAGATCAAAGTAGTTAAGTGGTCAGATGCAACCTACATTGAAGATCAAGATCAATGGTGGCATGGTGGAATTACTAGAAGCATCAAGGTATTTATAACTCCTCGCGTTCACGTTTCACGTTTCTACCCAACTATAGGGCTTAAGGCCGATGGCAAGACCGGCACTCTAGATATCCGCGCATTTATTGCGGCGGCTCAAGATGCTAGCTTCGTCGGATTCTCACTTGCCGCGAAGGTTGAGGGCGTTGGACGCACAAAGGTTTTAAGCGCAACCTTGCAAGGTAAATCTCGAATTGAATGGACCGAGATGCCGGCGGAAATTCAATCCATCAGCAAAGAATTTTTCCATGGAACTTTTTGGGATGGAAAAGTTCCCGCAGAAATCATGTCTGTCGTTGAGCAGATTGAACCGCCTAGCCCAGGAATGATTCGTTTAACTGCCGAGTTCCCAAATATCAAAGCCTGGTCTGCTGAGTCTCCCAATTTATACGACCTTCACATCGAACTCAAAGACCCCAGCGGCGTAGTGATAGAGCGCTTTACGCAACGAATTGGTTTCCGCGATGTCACGATCAAAGGACGAAATTTCCTAGTGAATGGCAAGCGTGTGATTTTTTATGGTGTGAATCGCCACGACTTTAACCGTAAGACCGGTCGCGTAGTAAGTGTTGCCGATATGCGGGCAGATCTGCTCGAAATGAAGAAATTTAATTTTAACGCCGTGCGAACTTCGCATTATCCAAATGACCCAGCCTTCTTAGATTTGGCAGATGAGCTCGGCTTCTACGTTATCGGGGAAGCCAACATTGAATCGCATGCATTTCTAGATTCACTCTGCGATGATCAACGATATTTGACACCTTGGGTAGATCGAGTCGCCCGCATGGTGCAGCGAGATATTCATCATCCCTCTGTAGTTATGTGGTCGCTTGGAAATGAATCTGGTGCTGGCTCAAACCATGAAGCTGCTGCAGCATATGTTCGCAAATTCGATTCTTCGCGGCCGCTGCATTATGAAGGGGCTATTCGCCCTTACTGGACTGCAAATCATGCCCTGACCGACGTAGTCTGTCCTATGTATCCATCGATCGATGCGATCATCTCTTATGCCAAGTCAAACCTTGGCACCCGTCCTCTGATTATGTGCGAGTACTCGCATGCCATGGGTAATTCCAATGGAACGCTCGCTGAGTACTGGCAAGCGATTCATAGCCTGCCAGGTTTGCAAGGCGGTTTTATCTGGGAATTCTGGGATCACGGAATTGAGCAGACACTTCATGACGGAACAAAGCGTTCGGCATATGGCGGAGACTTTGGTGAAGAGCGCCATGATGGCAACTTCTGCTGCGATGGCATGGTCTTTCCTGACCGCAGCCCAAAGCCGGCGATGCTCGAATTCAAGACGATTGCCGCTCCGCTCTTGATTACATCAACCAGCGCAGTGGCCGGGACATTTAAAGTCAAGAACAAAAACTTCTTCGTAGATTCCAAGGATTATGAGATCGCTTGGAACATTTCGGTAGATGGTGAAGTTCTGGATTATGGTCGGGTAAAACTTCCGGTGATTGCCCCGCAGGCGACCGTTGCTGTAAAAGTTTCATCCAAGTTTCTTAAGAAAGCACCCGAATTGGGCGAGAGATTCATTAGCTTCAACGTAGTTAAGAAGTCCGAAACCGCGTGGGCCCCGGCGTATTCAGAAGTTGGCTGGGCTCAATTCAAGCTGCCGTCGAAGAAGTTGGCCACCGCTAAGGTACTGCCACCTAAGTTGCTCATGAATACGCTCAATGATGATGGCTCTATTTATATGGGCTTTGGTTCATTCAATCCGCACCTCAATCTTTATCGTGCACCGACTGACAATGACCGAATTGGAAATATCTCACGCCGTTGGCACGAGTGGGGAATTGATAATTTAGAGCGTACAAAGATCAAGATTACGAAGGCGGGAAATAGCTATAAGGTCTCGTCGATTTACCTAACCAGTAGCGGAATCGAAATCAAGCAAACGCAAATTATCAGCCAGATCGTGGATGGGTTCCGCATTGTAGAAGAGACCACTCTTCCCAAGGTGCTTCACGATGTTGCTCGAGTTGGTACAACATTTGAACTTGATCGCAATTTTGCTCATCTACGCTACTTTGGCACTGGACCTAACGAGACCTATCCAGATCGGCGATTGAGTCCAGTGGGCCGATATGAATCGGAAGTTGCCGAGCAATATGTTCCTTACGTGCGACCACAGGAAAATGGCGGCCATACTGATGTGCGCTGGCTCGAGATTTCCAATAATCATCATGAAACAATCCGCATTGAACTAGAGAAGCCGGGTCAAGTCTCGGTTACTCCACATCGCGCCAGCGAGCTGGCATCAGCTACCCACGACGTTGAACTCAAACCTTCGGTGACGGTCGTTGCTATAGACACAATTCATCGTGGGGTTGGTACCGCATCGTGTGGTCCTGACACGCTCGCTAAATATCTCATCAAACCAGGTAAATACACCTTGGCCTACACATTGACCTACAAATAGGGGAATCGTGCAAGAGATATCGCAGCGCTTTAATGATTTATTTGGCCGTGCTCCGGAGGTAGTAGCAGCTGCTCCAGGTCGGGTTAATCTAATCGGCGAACATATCGACTACAGCGACGGGTTCGTGCTGCCCTTCGCTATATCCGATAAAACAACGGTGGCGCTGGCGCGCAGAAACGATCGGCAGATCCGTCTCGCTTCGGTACAAAAGAGCGCAGATATCTTCGAGTTTTCGCTCGATGAACTCGCTCCTCTCACCGGCGAGAGTTGGGCTAGGTATGCACTCGGAGTGTTTTGGGTTCTGGGCGTTGATACTGGAGTTGATTTATTGATCGATGGGCGCGTTCCGTTGGGGGCAGGGCTCTCCTCCAGCGCCGCTCTCGAGTGTTCTATTGCAACAGCGATCAACCACTTATTTAGTAAAGGCTTATCATTAGAAGAGTTAGCCAGAGCGACGCAGAGAGCAGAGAATGAATACGTCGGGGTCCCCTGCGGGATCATGGATCAATCTGTCTCCCTGATGGCTAAATCTGGTTCGGCGTTGCTTCTCGATTGCCGTGACCTCAGCTCGGAGAACATTCCATTTCTCATCGCTCCCCAAGGGCTCGAATTACTGATTATTGATACGCAGGCGCATCACAAATTGGTGGATGGGGGTTATGCCGAACGCCGCGCTTCCTGCGAAAAGGCAGTTGCGGGTTTGGGCATCACCTCACTGCGCGATATATCGGTGGCCGATTATGCAGCGCGACAATCAGAACTCGACCCCATCAGTTACATCCGAGGTTTCCATGCCGTCACAGAGATGAAGAGAGTCTTGGATGCCGTGGAAGCGTTAAAGGGCAACAACTTCACTCGTCTCGGTGAGTTGCTCAATCAGTCGCATCGCTCACTTCGTGATGACTACACCGTTTCTTGTCCTGAGTTAAACCTGGCGGTTGATACCGCGCTGGATCAAGGAGCTATCGGCGCACGGATGGTGGGTGGCGGTTTTGGCGGAAGCGCAATCGCACTCATTAAAACCGAGTATGTGAAGCGCTGTGAAGGGGCGATTCAAAGAGCATTTTCAGCAGCCAGATTTAAGAATCCACGCTTCTTTACCTCATTGCCGAGCGATGGAGCCCGCGTTATATCCAGTTGAGGGTACGTTCAATCGCCTTTTTCCAGTTTTTCAATCCAACCTCAGCAGCGCCAACGCTTATCTCTGGTTTCCAACGATTGCTCTCGCGCCATTGGGTCATCAATTCTGATTTGTCTCGCCAAATACCCACAGCTAGACCTGCCGCATATGCAGCACCAAGCGCTGTGGTCTCGGCAACGATTGGCTTAGAAACTTCGGTCTGCAGAATGTCTGCCTGCATCTGCATGCAGAGTTGATTCTGCGTGATTCCTCCATCAACGCGCAGCACTTTAATCTTGCTCCCGGTCTCTTCCTCCATAGCGCGGATCACGTCGAGGGTTTGATAGCAAATAGCTTCAAGGGTAGCCCGAGCAATATGCGCTTTGGTTGCCGCTCTGGTGAGGCCAACAATCACCCCACGGGCATCCCCACGCCAATATGGAGCAAAGAGCCCAGAGAAAGCTGGAACAAAATAAACCCCGCCATTATCAGGAACGCTTTGAGCGAGGGCTTCGATATCGGAGGACTTTTCTATTATTCCTAATTGATCGCGCAACCACTGCACTGCAGAGCCGGTCACCGCTACGGAGCCCTCAAGGGCATATTTGGCGGGCTCGTCACCCAATTTAAAGGCGAGGGTAGTGAGTAGCCCCTTCTTGGAGCGGACGATCTCGGTGCCAGTATTAATAAGTGCGAAATTGCCAGTTCCATAAGTGGTCTTCGATTCGCCCTTTTCAAAGCAGAGCTGACCTAAGAGTGCTGCGTGCTGGTCTCCGACGATTCCGGCGATGGGAATCCGAGCGCCAAAGATCCCATCGGGAGCGGTGTAGCCATAAATTTCCGAAGAGCTCTTGATGCTAGCGAGGGAGTAGCGGGGAATACCAAAAATCCCAAGTAATTCCTCATCCCACTCCAGGGTTTGCAAGTTCATGAGCAGAGTGCGCGATGCATTCGAAACATCGGTGACGTGGATATTGTCCTGACTTAGGTTCCAAACCAGCCAAGAGTCGATCGTTCCAAAGCGCAGCTCCTGCTGCTCTTTCGCGCTCGCGACGGTTGCGGAATTGCGCAACATCCAACTCATCTTGCTCGCCGAAAAATAGGGAGCCAGTGGAAGACCAGTTTTGTATGTAATCGCGGCGCCTGATTCTGGAGTGATCTCATCTAATATCGATTGACTTCTAGTGTCTTGCCAGACGATGGCATTTCCCAGGGGAACTCCCGTCATCGCATTCCATGCGACCGTCGTCTCGCGTTGGTTGGTAATTCCGATGGCAGAGAGGTCGCTCCCGATTAGACCAGCAGTCGATAGCGCCTCCTTTATAACAGCATCAGTTGCTCGCAAAATTTCTAGGGGGTCGTGCTCGACCCATCCGGCCTGGGGCAGGATCTGAGTGTGTTCCTTCTGGGCCACGGCAATAACCGACCCCACCTGGTCAAATATCATGAAGCGGGTACTTGTTGTCCCTTGGTCGATCGCCCCGATGTATGACATACCCGTATTCTAAGCACGTGGCCTCTAATAAGTCAGTGCTTAATCCTGAACAACGCAGCGAAGATATTGCCGATTTAAGAACTCAAGAGTTCGACCTTTTGATCATTGGCGGGGGAGTAGTTGGTAGCGGAATCGCTCTTGATGCAGCGGCGCGCGGGCTAAAAGTCGCGCTCGTCGAGAGTGATGACTTTGCTGCCGGAACCTCCTCACGGTCTAGTAAATTAATTCATGGTGGATTGCGTTACCTTGAACAATTTGATTTCAAGTTAGTGCGCGAAGCGCTCCACGAGCGCGAGATGATGATTACCGATCAAGCCCCCCACTTAGTTAAACCACTCTCCTTTGTTTACCCATTGCATAAAAAGTACCTCGACCGTATTTATGTCGGTGCAGGCTTGATGCTCTACGACTTACTTCGTGGAAAATTGCGTGCAGTACCGTGGCACAGACACATTACCTTTGGCGAAATGCGCAATGAAGCCAGATCTCTTAATCCAGAGTTGGTAACTGGGGGACTGGTTTATTACGACGCGCAAGTGGATGACGCTAGGCATACGGTCACTGTGGCTCGAACCGCAAAGGATCATGGCGCCTGTATCGTGACCGGGGCAACGGTCCGACAGATTACTCGCAGCTCTGAGACGATCACTGGTGCGGTCGTCGAGGTTGACGGCGAAAACATTAGTGTGAAATCGAAAGTAGTTGTTGCCGCCGCCGGTATTTGGAATGAAGAACTTTACGAACAATTTGGAATCAAGCCGGGTTATAAAATAAAGATGAGTAAAGGCGTTCACATCATCCTCCCCAAGGATGCCATCGATGCCAAGACCGGAATAATTATTAAAACTTCACTCTCGGTGCTCTTCATAATTCCCTGGGGAAATGAGTGGTTACTTGGAACTACAGATACGGATTACACCGGTGATCGCGAGTATCCAGTGGCTGAAAGCAGCGATGTTGATTACATCATCAATGAAGCAAACAAGGTGCTGCTGCCTAAAATCCGGCGAGAGCAAATACTCAGCGTTTATGCTGGCTTAAGGCCATTGGTTTCTCCTGCTAAAGATTCATCGACCACGAAGATTTCACGTGAGCACACTGTGGATCACCCATTGAAGGGTTTCGTAAGCATCGCTGGCGGAAAATACACGACATATAGAGTGATGGCCGCTGATGCAGTAGATGCCGCAGTTAAAGACTTGGATGGCAAAATTCCTAAGTCATCGACAAAGTCGATTCCGTTGCTAGGCGCAGCCGGATATAGAAACTTGGTCAAGCAGATTCCCGCACTGGCGCAGAGTTATTCGGTTTCAACTGCCTCGGTGGAGCGCATGCTCAATCGTTATGGATCACTCATCAGCGATATATTTCAAATGATAGCCAAGGATTCCGATCTTGCTACAGAAATAGTTCCGGGAGCGGGTTATCTCAAAGCTGAGGTTTTATACGCAGTTACTCACGAAGGTGCTCGTACCTTGGTAGATGTAATGGCGCGCAGACTACGTTTTGCTATGGAACACTCCAGCCACGGTTTAGGGGTCTCACGTGAAATCGCCGAAATGATTGCACCAATTTTGAATTGGACAGCCACCGATATTCATCGCGAAGTTTTGGCTTACGAAGGATTTATAGCGACAGAGATGGCGGCAATGCGATGACCATCATGTGGGTTCCTCCCAGTGATGAAGAGGTAGCCGAGCTACTTAGAAGTTCAAAGACTGTGGCGATAGTAGGCGCTTCTGATAACCCGGAACGTCCAGTTTATGGCGTCAGTGAGTGGCTCTTGGATAATTCGCATTTTCAGATCTTCTTTGTAAATCCCCGTTTGGAAAAACTATTCGGACATGATGTTTATCCATCCATCGCTGATATCCCGGAGTGGGTGGATATTGTCGATGTATTTCGCAATGTTGCCGATGTACCAACCGTATTAGATGAGGCAATCGCTGTTAAAGCTAAATCGATGTGGCTGCAACTAGGGCTGCGCGATGATATTTCTGCAAACCGCGCTGTTAAAAATGGACTGAAAGTTGTGCAAAACCGTTGTTTAAAAGTTGATTACAACTTACTTCTTCTCAAGCACTAAGGCCACGGAGTTGATACACCACCGTTGATCGGTAGGAACGTCATACCCTTCGCCTTCAAAAACGTGACCCAAATGGGAACCACAATTAGCGCAGCGGACTTCAGTGCGAATTCTCGGTGACAAGGATGTATCCTCAATCAGCACAACGGCATCATCTTTTGTGGGGGCATAAAAAGAGGGCCAACCGCAACCTGAATGGAACTTATTCTCGCTTCTAAATAATTCATTGCCGCAGGCCTTGCAGCGATAGCTGCCTTCGACTTCCGTATCGTTGTACTCGCCGGTGAATGGGCGCTCCGTGGCTGCATTACGCAAAACATCATAAGAGAGCGGGTCGATCCGCTCACGGAGCGCCGCTTCATCAAGCGCTACGGGAAATTCTGGAAGGCTCTCATCGCTCATGACGAAAATGCTACTATCCAATTGCAGTATCGGAAACTTATAGGGAAGTCTCAGGTGTCCGACAGCAAAAGCCCAGAAGCGCCTTGTAGCATTTCCGCATGAAGAATAAGAGAACCCTCGTCGCAGCCCTAGCCGCAGGAATTCTTGCGCTTAGCGTTATCCCAGCCCAAGCCATGGGAAGCGGCAATCCTTATCAGGATGCCCAGACGGGTCTCAACTATGTTGTTTACCAACCTAGTTACACCGCCGGGTTGGCCTTAAAGAACTTTGGCATGACGACGTGTGGAATCGGCAGAGACGAATCCGTCGCTGTTCAATATGGCAGCGGCAAGAAGTTCTTCACACTTACTGAAAGTTCTATTAAGAATATTTGTCCCATGAACATGATGCTGATTCGCGGCGCAACTCGTACGGTGGCGAACAAGGCAGGGGCAGGCAGTCTGGTGGGAACTCAGGTCGTGATTATTAGCGTGGGAATTCCTAGGGCTCAGATCAAACAGCTCTTTTCACATTTAGTTCCAAAGTACACCGCTTCTGGGAGCAAGGTAGTTGCGCCTGTATTGGTTGATCCAACAACTGTAACGAATGCAACAGTTGCATTGACTAATGTTCTTGTATTTACCGTCTCCGATCCCGAAAATTGGAGTGGGACTGTCGTCGATCCGACAATTGTTTCTTTCACGCCAGGTGGAAATCAGGGAACTTATACGACCAATCCTGGTTTGAAGCCCCTTAAAAAGGGCGTCACGATCGTGAGCCTCAATCACGCTGGAACGGTGATTGTGTTCACGGTAACGGTCAACTAGGGCAGGATATTTACCGCACGGGCAATAACTAGTCCAACGGTTACGAGTGAAGTCGCGCTCTGAATCATCATCAGCATCTTCGCCCATCTTGTTAATGGCATGACATCGGTCGGGCTAAAAGCACTGGCATTTGTATACGACGTGAAGAGGTAGTCGAAGTAAGTTGGCTTCCACTCCAGCGGCGCATAACTGGGATCTGTCATTTGCGGGAAGAGAAAATCTGGATATGGATCAATGGCCTCGGCGCGCGCTCCGGGGCCTCCGCGATCAAACTCCCAGTACCAGAGGCTGAAGACCACCATGTTGGTGAGCCAGATAGAACCGCCAAAAGCGAGTAAATTCGCGGGGCTTCTAATGGTCCCATCAATCAGCTTTTCCAAGAGGTGCACTGCCGAAGCGATATTGCTTGCAGTCATGACTCCGGTCAGGGCCACCCCAGTCCACCAGGTCGATTTACGGTGTTTGGAAATTCGCCCGGGGCTAATGGCAAAGAGCGCAATCGTCAAAATGATTTCTACGATGATGATCGCATGCTGGCTCTTAAGCGAGAGCGATGTTGGCAATAAGTATTGAAGGAGAATCACGACCGCCACCACAAAGGAGACTGGCCAGCGCGGTTCGCCGCGGTGTGGGCGATGCCAGTGTGGGAGGTTGGGAAGATGGAACTCAGGCAGACTCATAAGGGCATCCTTTCAATAGGAGCAGGCAGGTACAACCCTCGAATTTCGCGGCGGTAGGCAATACCTGTAACCTTGCGGGCGTAGGTCCGCCCCCTTAGCTCAGTCGGTAGAGTGCTTCCATGGTAAGGAAGAGGTCATCGGTTCGATTCCGATAGGGGGCTCGAAAATTACCCTTGGCGGGGTAGCTCAGCTTGGTAGAGCATGCGGCTCATAATCGCAGTGTCGCCGGTTCAAGTCCGGCCTCCGCTACCCAGTTCTCGCTCCATCCAGTATCAGATTGAGCGCGATTTAGACGAATCTAAAGGGATGAAGTAACCTTCACCTCTTACGTTTTCCACGAAAAAGGAGCACGACCATGGCAAGTAAGAGCGCGGATGTCCGCCCTAAGATCACTATGGCCTGTGTCGAGTGCAAAGAGCGTAATTACATTACAAAGAAGAACCGTCGTAACGACCCAGACCGCCTTGAGCTCAAGAAGTTCTGCCCACGTTGCAAACTTTCAACGGTTCACCGCGAAACTCGTTAATTAATGCTTAACCCCGACCTCGTCGGGCGCACCTTTGCCGGTGCCACTAGCACGACCATCACCGCAGAATCGATAGCCGCATTCGCGCTCGCTCTAGGTGAGACCGAAACCCATTTAGCGCCTCCTACCTTTGCCATCACGATCTCACTGGAGCAGTCTCAATCTGTGTTAGTTGAATCTGGTCTGGATTGGAGCCGAGTGGTTCATGGCGATCAAAGATTTAGCATTTATAAGCAGCTGGTAGCCGGGATGCAGATTCAGTGCGATTCAACGATCGAGAGCGCTCGCGTCATGGCAGGAAATGAAATTATCACCGTTCGCTCCGACCTGATTGAGTCTGGCGAAACTGCTGTTTCAAGCTGGTCAACCTTGGTATTTCGCGCATGAGCATCTTCAAAGTTGGCGAATTCTTGCCAAGTAAGACCTACATTATTAATCGGGCATCACTGGTGACATATGCCAATGCGAGTGGGGATCAAAACCCCATCCACCAGGACGAGACATTTGCCAAATCAGTTGGACTGGAAAATGTCATTGCACACGGCATGTACACGATGGGGCTTGTTGGGCAGTATGTCAGCAGCATGGCAGGCAGCACCTCCAAGGTAAGAGAATTCTCGGCTCGCTTCACGAAGCCTGTTGTCGTGCCCGCCGGAGTTAATGTCGAACTCGTCGTTAGTGCGACAGTCGTGGAACTGACCGATGAAGTGGCTCGCTTGGAAATTACAGCGACGTGCAACGAGGTAAAAGTTTTGGGAATGGCTAAAGCCGTTATTTTGCTATGAGCGCCCCAGAAGTTGTCGTTGAGTTAGCGCGAGCTCGGTTAGCCGCTCGCGCCGCTAAGGACTGGGCGTTAGCCGATCAGCTGCGAAATAAGATAGCCGAGTTGGGCTTCGAAGTCCTTGATGTGGCAGATGGTTTCGAGTTCAAGCTCAAATCTCCTTTTCCCATTGTTTCTCGGGTGGGCGATCTACGGAAATTCACCGATAAAACCTTTGAAAGTGCGATTGCAATAATTGCCGATGGATACATCGATGACCTAGGCGCTGCTGTCGAAACCATTAAAGAATTTGCGCCGGCGAACTGTGCGATCTTGGTTTTAATTTCCGGAAAACCCGAACTGGGATCTATCGCTGCTGCATTAGATTCGCGAACCTTTATCACTCAGATTCAAGAGGGAGTCGGCTGGGGAGAAGCGGCAAATGCCTTATTGAAGTTTGCACCTGCACCCTATGTAATCATTATGGATCCTTCCACTCGACTCTTGGGAGATGCGGTTACCCCTACCGTCGCACAACTTGCAACAGGAGATTGGGCTGCAGTTGGTTGGCGTGGCGGTTTGATCAACATCGAAGATGAGTGGCGCAGCGTTGAAGATAAGGGCGACGGGCCAGTTGATGTGCTCTTTAGTTATTTCCTTGGACTCAATCGCGAGAGCGCGATCGAAAGCGGTGGATTCAACAACCGAGCCATTTATTACCGCAATGCCGATATCGAGTTCTCGCTTCGCTTACGCCAATCCCGCGGGAATCTGCTCCAGATCAATCTTCCACTCGAGCAGGCGCGCCATCACGGCTATTACGACACAGATCCCGCTTATAGAGATGAGCAATCCAAGAAGAATTACGATCGAATTTTGGAGCGATTCCGCGGTAAGAATGAGATCTTGGTAGAGCGCCGCTAGCCTTAACCCATGACCAACCTATCCGAGCTCACCACTCTTCACGTGGGTGGTCCAGCACAACAGGTGGTCCGGGCAAAAACTGAGGATCAATTGATCCAGGCCATCAACAAGGCAGATGAGAGCGGTACACCTCTACTAATTATTGGTCGCGGTTCAAATCTCTTGGTCGGCGATGCGGGCTTTAATGGCACCGTCATTGTCGTGGAGACAGAAGGTAACTCTTATGAAATCGATGCCTGCAGTGGCGGCATGTTACAAGTGGCTGCTGGCGTTGATTGGGATGAATTTGTTGCATTCACGATTGCAAAGAATTTGGCCAACTTGGAATCACTGAGTGGAATTCCTGGCACCGTGGGAGCCGCGCCTATTCAAAATATTGGCGCCTATGGCCACGAAGTCTCTGAAGTAATCGCGCGATTGCGCACCTATGACAGAACTACCAAATCGGTGAAGACTTTTACCGCCGATCAATGTGAGTTCGGATATCGAGATTCGCTCTTCAAGCGTGACCCTGAAAGATATGTAATTCTCGATGTCACCTTTCAACTCCGTCGCGGCGAACATTCGCTCCCTATTAAATACCAAGAACTCGCTGATCAATTGGGAGTTGCACTTGAATCTCGCGTTCCGACAGTCGATCTCCGCACCGCCGTACTTACTTTACGCGCCAAAAAAGGAATGTTGTATGACTCCGAATCCCACAACTGGTCGGCGGGGTCTTTCTTCGTAAATCCGATTGTTCCAACAGCGCAAGCACGAACACTTCCTGCAAACGCACCGCGCTGGCCACAAGAAGACGGCTTGGTAAAACTTTCGGCCGCTTGGTTAATGGAACACGCGGGAGTAAATAAGGGAGAATCTCTCAACGGCGCCAAGATCTCAGATGCTCATGTATTAGCACTGACCAATGGGGGAGATGCAACGACTGCTGACATTCTCGCACTTGCTCGGAGCGCCCGCGCCAGAGTTCAAGAGAAGTTTGGTATCACTTTAAAGCCAGAAGTTCGTTTTGTTGGAGTCGAACTTTAAATCGCTTCAGACAATAACTTTTTAACCCGAGCGATTCCTTCAACGATATCTGCATCGCTCAAAGCATACGAAAAGCGTAGGTATCCAGATGGACCAAAAGCCTCACCCGGAACAGCGGCGACCTCTACCTCATCCAGAATAAGGGTTGCGAGCTCTGCAGAAGTCTGCGGACGCTTTCCGCGGATCTCTTTCCCGAGCACGCCTTTAACCGATGGATAAACATAAAAAGCACCCGTTGGTGTTGGGCAAAGAACTCCAGGAATCTCGTTGAGCAGTCCGACTATCAACTTGCGGCGACGATCGAAGGCAACTCCCATTTCATGCACAGCTGTTAAGTCTCCGGTCACTGCCGCAATGGCGGCACGTTGTGAAACGTTGGAGACGTTAGAAGAAAGGTGAGACTGCAGGTTGGTTGCGGCTTTAATGACATCCTTTGGTCCAACCATCCAACCGACGCGCCACCCCGTCATTGCATAGGTCTTGGCAACGCCGTTAAGGATGATGGTGTGATTTGCCAGCTCGGGAACAACTACGGGCATGCTCGGTGCGGTGGCACCGTCATAGAGGAGGTGTTCGTAGATCTCGTCAGAGATTATCCAGATGCCATGTTCTAAAGCCCACTCACCGATTGCCTTAACTTGGTCATAGGAATAAACCGAACCCGTGGGATTAGAAGGAGAGCAGAATAAAATCGCTTTGGTCTTATCGGTTCGTGCAGCTTCTAGCTGTTCCACCGAAACTAAATAATTTTGACTCTCGTCGGCAAATACTTCGACCGCCTTGCCGCCCGCCAATTTGATGCATTCGGGATAGGTCGTCCAATAGGGCGCTGGCAGAATTACTTCATCGCCCGGATTAATAATTGTGGCGAAGGCTTGATAGACAGCCTGCTTACCTCCATTGGTTACCAAAACTTGATCCGCAGAAATTACATACTTGGAATCGCGCAGCGTCTTCGCGACGATCGCATCGCGCAACTCCGGAAGGCCCGGGGTTGGGGTGTAGCGGTGATTTGCCGGCTGGGCAGCAGCATCGATGGCCGCTTGAACGATGTAATCGGGAGTTGGGAAGTCAGGCTCGCCCGCGCCAAAACCAATCACTGGCTTTCCGGCCGCTTTTAGCGCCTTCGCCTTGGCATCCACTGCGAGGGTGGCCGATTCAGCGATCGCTGCGATACGGGTTGAGATTCTTGGCTTTTCCATCTTTTCAGCGCTCATAAGGGGAAGTATGCCAAACCTGGCTCGGGTCTGGCTCCGCGGCTGCCGCTCGGTTTTACTCCCACCGCGTTGGGCTCTAGACTCCTCGTTCTGGCGCTTGCATTAGGTCACGATTAGTCGTGTCTAAACAACGCTCGAAGGGCAGTAGCTCAACTGGCCAGAGTTCCGGTCTCCAACACCGGCGGTTGGGGGTTCAAGTCCCTCCTGCCCTGCAAGACAGGTCTATGTAATAAGAGAGGTAAGACACGTGGTCGACGAGAAGCTAGATACTGAAGAAGGCAATGGTGCAAGAGGCCTCTTTGGTCGCATCAACCTGTTCTATCGTCAGGTTGTTGCCGAACTTCGCAAGGTTGTGTGGCCTACCCAGAAGCAACTCACTACCTACACGGCTGTTGTATTCGTATTCGTAGGATTCATCATCGCTGTTGTATCTATTCTTGACGTCGCACTCACAAAAATCGTTTTCTGGATCTTTGGGTAAAGGCGCACAATGACAATAGAGAATCCATTTTTTGAAGCGTCAGTTGCACCTGAGACTGCCCCGGCTCCCGTCGATGCTTTCGAGGCTGCGCTGAGCGCGACTTCTGTTATCGAACCTGTAGTTGAAGCCGTAGTTGCCGATGAAGAGATCGGAACCCCGGAAGCGCTAGAGGCAATCGACGAAGAAGTTGCTCTAGAAGCCGAAGATGAAAACGATCCAAACGCTGAATTTCGTCGTGCCCTTAGTACCGCTGCTGGTGATTGGTATGTCGTTCACTCGTATGCCGGTTACGAGAAGAAGGTTAAGGGAAACCTAGCAAACCGCATCCAGGCTCTTAACATGGAAGATTTCATCTTTCAGGTGGAAGTTCCTGAAGAAGAAGTCACTGAAATTAAGAACGGGCAACGCAAGCAGGTTAAGCGCAATGTCTTCCCTGGTTATGTTCTCGTTCGTATGGATCTCACCGATGAGTCTTGGTCATGTATCCGAAACACCCCTGGTGTTACCGGATTCGTAGGCAACGCTCACCACCCTTCACCACTGAGCCTGCAAGAGGTTGAAAATATCCTTGCACCGCGTCCAGCGAAGAAGGGCGACAAAGCTGAGATCAAGGTTGTTGACTTTGAAGTTGGCGAGTCGGTCACCGTTATGGATGGCCCATTTGCGACCTTGCCTGCATCGATCTCAGAGATCATGCCGGAGCAAGCAAAACTCAAGGTACTTGTTTCGATCTTCGGACGCGAGACACCTGTAGAGCTTTCATTCCATCAAGTACAGAAAATATAGAAAAAACGTTAGTCCCAGCTAATACAAAAAGGAAACCAAAAAAATGGCACCAAAGAAGAAGGTAACTGCACTTATCAAGTTGCAGATTCAGGCAGGCGCTGCCACACCAGCTCCACCAGTGGGCCCTGCCCTTGGTCAGCACGGTGTAAACATCATGGACTTCGTTAAGCAATATAACGCTGAAACTGAGTCACAAAAGGGTCAGATCATCCCAGTAGAAATCACTGTCTACGAGGATCGTTCTTTCACATTCATCACAAAGACACCTCCAGCTTCACGTTTAATCTTGAAGGCTGCTGGCGTCGAAAAGGGTTCTGCTATCCCTCACAAGACCAAGGTTGCGAACATCACCAAGGCACAAGCAGCAGAGATCGCAAAGATCAAGATGTCAGACCTCAATGCCAATGACATTGACGCTGCCACACTGATCATCGAAGGCACCGCACGTTCTATGGGAATTACGGTTTCCAACTAATTTAACAAAACTGGGAAGTGGGAGGAGCTCGCTGCTCCGCTAAACCACAACTCCAAAACAACTAGGGAGAAGATATGAAGCGCAGTAAGAAATATACGGAAGCGGCCGCTAAGGTCGATCTGAAGAACGTCTATTCACCATTGGCTGCAGTCAAACTTGCGAAGGAAACTTCGGTTACCAAGTACGACGCATCAGTTGAGGTAGCACTTGTTCTCGGCGTCGATCCAAAGAAGGCTGATCAAGCAATTCGTTCCACAGTAAACCTGCCACACGGAACCGGTAAGACGGCTCGCGTCTTGGTATTCGCTGGTGGAGAGCGCGCCGAAGAGGCACGCGCTGCTGGTGCCGACATCGTTGGTGCTGACGAATTGATCGAAGAAGTTGCAAAGGGTCGTCTTGATTACGACGCTGTTGTTTCCACACCAGAATTGATGGGTAAGGTCGGTCGCCTTGGAAAGGTTCTTGGACCTCGCGGTTTGATGCCTAACCCAAAGACCGGAACCGTAACCACAGATGTGGCAAAGGCTGTTACAGATATCAAAGGCGGAAAGATCGAATTCCGCGTTGATAAGAACTCAAACCTCCACTTCCTGATCGGCAAGGTTTCATTTACCGCCGACCAACTCGCTGAGAACTATGCAGCAGCGATCGAAGAGGTTGTTCGTTCCAAGCCAAGCTCATCTAAGGGACGTTTCATCAAGAAGTCAGTCATTTCGACCACGATGGGACCTGGAATTCCAGTAGATACCTCAGTGTCTCGTGAAGGCGGACCTGCAATCCAATAAAGGCTTTTAAGCCAATATTTACCTAAAGGGTAGGCGTTGATCGAGCGGGTTTGACCCGCAAAGGATCGATGGCCTACCCTTTCGCTATCACCAAAGACTGCAGGTCTCTGGTTAGTCCCGCAAAGGACTGACTGGAAATAATTCTCGAAAGAGAGCCCGCATAGGTACACACGAGACCTCGTGCGCACTTATGCGCCGGGGATTTTTTTATTTATAAAAGGAAACTTTTGAATGAAAAACCTGGCGTGGTGAAGAGTAGAAAGGGAGCTAATGGCTCGTTCTGATAAAGAAACAGCTGTCGCTGAACTTACGGAAGATTTCCGTACGTCAAGCGCAACTGTCCTCACTGAGTACCGCGGTCTAACCGTGGCCTCAATGAAGGAACTTCGCCGATCACTTGGTACCGATACTAAGTATTCAGTTGTGAAGAACACCTTGACCAAGATTGCTGCAAAGGCTGCTGGAGTAGATCTCTCTGATGATCTTCTCGTTGGCCCATCTGCAGTCGCCTTTATCAAGGGTGATCCAATCGATGCAGCAAAGAGTCTGAAGAATTTCCAGAAGGAGCACCCACTTCTTGTTATCAAGGGTGGCGTCTTCGAAGGAAAGGCAGTCTCTACTGCAGAGATCATGAAGCTTGCAGATCTCGAGTCCCGTGAGGTTCTCTTGTCCAAGCTTGCTGGTGCAATGAAGGGCACAATGGCCAAGGCCGCTCGTACCTTCGATGCACTTCGCATGAAGCTGGAAGAGGGCGCACCAGTCGCCGCTCCAGTTGCTGAAGCAGCCCCTGCTGTTGAAGCCATCGTTGAAACTGTTGTTGAAGCAGTTGAAACCCCCGTCATTGAAGCTGAAGCTCCAATTGTTGAGGCAGTAACCGCCGAGACAAATGTGATTGCCGAAGCAACAGAAACCCCAGTTGCTGATGCAACCGAAACTCCAGCTGAATAAGAAAAGGAATAATCATGGCTAAGTTGTCACAAGAAGATTTAATGTCACAGTTCAAGGAAATGTCCCTCGTCGAGCTCTCAGATTTCGTCAAGGCATTTGAATTAGAATTCGATGTAACTGCAGCAGCTCCAGTAGCAGCAGCAGGCGGCGGAGCAGTTGCAGCCGCAGCCGAGGTTCAAGATGAGTTCACCCTCGTTCTTGAGAGCGCCGGATCACAGAAGATTGCTGTCATCAAGGAAGTTCGCGGAATCAATTCAAGCCTCGGCTTGAAGGAAGCGAAGGATCTTGTAGATGCAACTCCTACCGTCCTCATCGAAAAGGGCACCAAGGAAGCAGTAGACAAGGCAAAGGCAGCCCTCGAGGCCGCTGGAGCGACTGTCACAATCAAGTAAGCCTGCTTTAGATTCAAGAAAACTGCCTCCATTTTGGTCGCCGGGGTCGGGCCCTATCGGGCCCCAAAAGATTTTTTAGCCCCCGGCTTTCCCCAAATTGGAGGCCGTTTTCTTTACCCTGCGGCGCTTGTCGATATTAGCGGCCGAATGGGGGCGTTTTTCGTTGTGCGGGGGTCTTCACCCCGGAGATCCGCTTATAGCATGGATTGGACAACAGTGGGAGGGGTTGGGTACCCTGACCCTTCGCAAATCTTCACAATCTTAGGGTTAGGCATATAGCGGCCGTAACCTTTCGATAGACCTGCACGCATTCCCACGCATCTGGAGGAACATTGGCCGCGAAGTCGAAATCATTTGCCCCCGCACGAGTCTCTTTCGCAAAGATCCGCGAACCCCTTGAAGTACCAAACCTTCTCTCGCTTCAGTTAGACAGCGTTGACTGGTTGCTTGGTAACGATTTGTGGCGCGGTCGTTTACAAGAGGCAGCTAAGAGCGGTCGAGGCGAAGTCCCAACCCAATCCGGTCTCGAAGAAATTTTCGAAGAGATCTCACCTATTGAAGATTTCCAAGGAAAGATGAGTCTCTCTTTCCACGATCACCGCTTTGAACCAGCGAAGTACACCATCGCAGAGTGCAAAGACCGTGACATTACTTATAGCGCTCCACTCTTCGTGACCGCTGAATTTACAAATAACGAGACCGGCGAAATTAAGTCGCAGACCGTATTTATGGGCGACTTCCCATTGATGACACCGCGCGGGACATTCGTTATAAACGGAACCGAGCGCGTAGTTGTTTCACAGATCGTTCGTTCTCCTGGTGTTTATTTTGAGCGCACCATCGAGAAGGCATCTGACAAAGATATCTTGACTGCAAAGATCATTCCTAGCCGTGGTGCTTGGTTGGAATTTGAAGTTGATAAGAAGGATATGGTCGGTGTTCGTATCGATCGCAAGCGCAAGCAATCTGTCACAATCTTCCTGAAAGCTTTGGGCTGGACTGAAGAGCAGATCCTCGAGCAATTTGGTGAGTTTGAATCTATCCGTCTGACACTTGAAAAAGATAACGTCAAGACGCAAGATGAAGCTCTTCTTGATATCTATCGCAAACTTCGTCCAGGTGAGCCACCAACGAAGGAAGCCGCACAGAATCTCATTGAGAACCTTTACTTCAATCCAAAGCGTTATGACCTGGCAAAGGTCGGTCGCTTTAAGGTCAATAAGAAGTTGGGCCTTGATCTACAACTTTCCAAGGGTCTTCTTAACATTGAAGATATCGTTGCAACCATTAAGTACCTGGTCTCACTTCATAAGGGCGATGCTCTTATGGAATACGGCAAGGAAGTTCGCGTTGAGACCGACGATATCGATCACTTCGGTAACCGCCGTCTCCGCACAGTTGGTGAATTGATTCAGAACCAAGTCCGTACCGGACTTTCTCGTATGGAGCGCGTTGTTCGTGAGCGCATGACCACACAAGATGTTGAAGCAATTACACCTCAGACCTTGATCAACATTCGTCCAGTAGTTGCCTCAATCAAGGAGTTCTTCGGAACTTCTCAATTGTCACAGTTCATGGATCAGACCAACCCGCTATCGGGAATGACCCACAAGCGTCGTCTTTCAGCGCTCGGACCCGGAGGTCTATCGCGTGAGCGTGCTGGCTTCGAAGTTCGTGACGTTCACCCATCGCACTACGGCCGTATGTGTCCGATCGAAACTCCTGAAGGTCCAAACATTGGACTTATCGGTTCGCTCGCAACATATGCTCGCGTAACTCCATTTGGATTTATCGAGACTCCGTATCGCAAGGTTACAAAGGGCAAGGTCACCGATCAGATCGATTACCTCACCGCCGATGAAGAAGACGAACACATCATCGCGCAGGCAAATGCTCCTTTGACTACCGATTCACATTTCGCAGAAGAGCGCGTACTTGTACGTCGTCGTGGTGGAGAAGTTGAATATATTCTCGCCGACGAAGTTGATTACATGGACGTTTCTCCACGCCAGATGGTTTCTGTTGCTACCGCAATGATTCCATTCCTCGAGCACGATGATGCAAACCGTGCGCTTATGGGATCGAACATGATGCGTCAGGCAGTTCCACTTCTGCGCGCCGAGGCACCCTTCGTTGGTACCGGCATGGAGTTCCGTGCAGCTGTTGATGCCGGCGATGTAACTCTGGGCCGCAAGCCTGGCGTCGTCACCGCAGTGCAGTCAGATGAAGTCACCGTCATGAACGACGATGGCACAACTGAGCACTACTTCTTAGAAAAGTTTATTCGCTCGAACCAAGGCACTAGCCGCAACCAGAAGGTCGTTGTTGCCCAAGGCGATCGCGTTGAAGTTGGTCAAGTTGTTGCAGATGGCCCAAGCACCGATAAGGGTGAGATGGCTCTTGGTAAGAACCTACTCGTGGCATTTATGTCATGGGAAGGTCACAACTACGAAGATGCGATCATCCTCTCTCAGCGTCTTGTGCAAGATGATGTACTTACCTCGATTCACATCGAAGAGTACGAAGTCGATGCGCGTGACACCAAGCTTGGACCCGAGGAGATCACTCGCGATATTCCTAACGTCAGCGAAGAAGTTCTTGCCGATCTTGATGATCGCGGAATCATTCGTGTTGGTGCCGATGTAGTTCCAGGCGATATCTTGGTTGGAAAGGTAACTCCTAAGGGAGAAACCGAACTCACCCCCGAAGAGCGTCTGCTCCGTGCCATCTTCGGTGAGAAGGCTCGCGAAGTTCGCGATACCTCACTCAAGGTTCCTCACGGTGAATCCGGCAAGGTCATCGGAGTATCAATCTCTGACTCCGAAGATTACGAGCTTCCAGCAGGCGTGAACCAAGTTGTTCGCGTTTATGTTGCCCAGAAGCGCAAGATTCAAGATGGTGACAAGCTCGCAGGTCGCCACGGTAACAAGGGTGTTATCTCCAAGATCTTGCCTCAAGAAGATATGCCATTCCTTGAAGATGGAACCCCTGTCGACATCGTCCTGAACCCACTTGGTGTTCCAGGTCGTATGAACGTCGGTCAGGTTCTAGAAACCCACCTCGGTTGGGTCGCCAAGTCTGGTTGGAAATTAGAAGGCAACGAAGATTGGCAGAAGGATCTTCGCGGCCATGGATATGCCGATGTCGCTCCCGGTTCCAAGGTGGCAACTCCAGTATTCGATGGCACAAAGGAAGAAGAGCTCATTGGTCTTCTTGGTTCAACGCTTCCTAACAAGGATGGCATGCGCCTCATTGGTGCAAATGGAAAGGCCATCTTGTTCGATGGTCGTACCGGAGAGCCTTACAAGCAGCCAATCACCGTTGGTTACATGTATATCTTGAAGCTCCACCACTTGGTCGATGACAAGATTCACGCCCGTTCAACGGGTCCTTACTCAATGATCACTCAGCAACCATTGGGCGGAAAAGCTCAGTTCGGTGGACAGCGCTTTGGTGAGATGGAAGTTTGGGCACTTGAAGCTTATGGCGCCGCTTACACCTTGCAAGAATTGCTCACCATCAAGTCTGATGATGTGCTCGGTCGCGTAAAGGTTTACGAAGCAATCGTTAAGGGCGAGAACATTCCGGAGCCTGGTATCCCTGAATCATTCAAGGTGCTTGTTAAGGAAATGCAATCTCTCTGCCTCAATGTTGAAGTTCTCAACAATCAAGGTATCGCAATCGAAATGCGCGATACCGATGAAGAAGTATTCCGTGCCGCCGAAGAGCTAGGTATCAACTTGTCACGAGTTGAGCCAAGCAGCGTAGAAGAAGTGTGAGGATAAACAACTATGTTAGATGTTAATTTCTTCGATGAACTGCGTATTGGTCTGGCATCAACGGACAATATTCGTGAGTGGTCTTTTGGTGAGGTAAAGAAGCCTGAAACCATTAACTACCGCACACTCAAACCTGAGAAAGACGGACTCTTCGATGAGAAGATCTTCGGACCTACTCGTGACTGGGAATGTTATTGCGG
>JBAXVT010000029.1:0-18524 GCA_037128715.1 Actinomycetes bacterium | reverse complement strand
CGTGAGGATGAAGATGAGGCGCAAGCGGAGCCTGCTGAGCAAGCCCCTGTTGAAGCGGTAATAGAGGTAGAAGCACCGACCGAACCCCGGAGTGGCGGGCATGCTCCACGCAAGCGCCGCAGGGCAGTCAGTACCGGCGTAATTACGCCAGTTTGACCCCAGCCCCCTCGAATCCGTACCCTAGACCCCTGCCTATCAGAGGCTCTAGTTTCATCATGCAAGACAAGCTAAAGGGAGATCACCGTGTACGCGATTGTTAAAGCTGGCGGCCGTCAGGAGAAGGTTGCTGTTGGCGACACGATTACCGTGGATCGCATCGATGCCAAAGTAGGCGCATCGGTCAATTTCCCAACACTTCTTATTGTTGATGGCGCAAAGATCACATCTGACCCGAAGGTCTTGGCTAACACCAAGGTCACAGGCGAGATTATTGAAGAGACGAAGGGTCCAAAGATCGACATCCTTCGTTACAAGAATAAGACGGGTTATCGCCGTCGTTCAGGTTTCCGTTCCCAACTCACGCGGGTAAAAATCACCGCGATTAACAACTAAGGAGGCGAGTAAGAGATGGCAAGTAAAAAGGGAGTCTCCTCGACTCGAAACGGTCGCGATTCAAATGCTCAGTACCTCGGCATCAAGCGTTTTGGTGGTCAGGTAGTAAAGAGTGGCGAGATCTTGGTCCGCCAACGCGGAACAGTTTTCCACCCGGGTAAGAATGTTGGCATCGGTAAAGATGACACACTTTTCGCTCTGGCAGCAGGCGCAGTTGAATTCGGCAAGGCTCGCGGACGCAAGGTTGTAAATATCGTCCCGGTAGTTCCTGTCGCGTAACTCGCACAAAATTACTTTGGCGGGTCCGCGACTGCGGGCCCGCTTTTATTTTTTTAGCAAGTTTTAGTAAAAAAGGAGGAGTGCTGATGGCTACATTCGTTGATCGCGTAACGCTGCACGCCTCTGCTGGTAGCGGGGGAGACGGCTGCGTCTCTATTCACCGTGAAAAATTTGTCCCACTCGGCGGTCCTGATGGCGGCAACGGCGGCCGCGGTGGTGACATCGTTCTAGTTGTCGATGACAATGTCACAACACTTCTTGATTTTCATCATTCACCACATCGCAGAGCTGGTAACGGTCGTCCAGGTTATGGCGATTACTGCAATGGCGGCGAGGGCGGCGATTTAATCATGTCTGTTCCCAATGGAACAGTGGTTAAAGATGCCCTTGGAACAACGCTGGCAGATCTCGTTGGCGCCGGAACTCGCTTTATCGCTGCGCAAGGCGGAAAGGGCGGACTGGGTAATGCTGGCCTCGCTTCACGTAAGCGGCGCGCCCCCGGATTCGCACTCAAAGGCGAAGAGGGCGAAGAGCGCACACTGCTTCTTGAACTCAAGAGCGTTGCAGATATTGGATTAATTGGTTATCCCAGCGCCGGTAAGTCATCACTTATTGCTTCAATTTCCGCGGCTCGTCCCAAGATCGCGGATTATCCTTTCACAACGTTGGTACCAAACCTTGGTGTGGTTCAAGCAGGAGATACGCGCTTCACCGTTGCCGATGTTCCAGGTCTCATTCCTGGCGCTTCGCAAGGTAAAGGTTTAGGTTTGGAATTTTTGCGCCACGTTGAACGCTGTGCAGCGCTCGTTCATGTTCTCGACTGTGGCACGCTCGAAACAGATCGCGACCCTGTTCGTGACTTCGATATTATCGAAGAAGAGCTTTCGCATTACGGTGGATTATCAGAGCGCCCTCGCATCATCGCGCTCAATAAAGTAGATCTTCCCGATGGCAAAGCTATGGCCGATATGGTCCAACCTCTCTTTGAAGCGCGCGGATATGAGGTCTTTCAAGTCTCGGCCGCGGCTCACCTAGGTTTAACAGAACTTAATTACGGAATGGCACGCATCATCCAAGAAGAGCGCCGCAATAAGGCGAAAGAAGTTAAAGCGCGTATCGTCTTGCGTCCGCTAGCGATCAATGACAATGGGTTTAAAGTTGTTAAGAATGAAGATGGTTCATTCACCGTTACTGGTGATAAGCCAGAGCGTTTTGTTCGCCAAACCGATTTCGGTAATGCCGAAGCTGTTGGTTACTTAGCCGATCGCCTTGCGGCGCTCGGTGTTGAAAAGGATCTCTTTAAAAAGGGAGCGCGGCCAAAGTCAGAGGTTCGAATTGGTACCGGAGAGAAAGCGGTTATCTTCGATTGGGAACCTTCGATTGAAGCGGGCGCAGAACTTTTGGCGAGTCCCCGTGGAACTGACCTTCGTCTGGAATCACCTTGGGCCGGTCGTTACATCGAAGACGATGTTGATGAACTTTCAGAGGATGAAATTGCTATGCAATGGGAGTACAGCGCTGCTGATCCAAAGTCACCAAGGATTCAAGGCTGACTCGTGGCACGCCAGGTAATTACCAACGCTAAGCGGATCGTAATTAAAGTTGGATCTTCTACGCTCACGGGCAGTGCTGGACATGAATTAGATGAGAGCGCCGTTGCAGCTCTTGTAAAAATTGTGGCGCAACTGCGTGATCGCGGAGCGGAAGTGGTTCTCGTATCTTCTGGTGCAATTGCCGCGGGACTCTCCCCGCTTGGTTTAAAGGTTCGGCCCAAGGATTTGGCTACGCAGCAAGCAGTGGCTTCAGTCGGACAGGGCCGATTGATCGCAAGCTACAACAAGGCTTTCGATAGCCACGACATTATCGCATCTCAAGTCTTGCTTACAATCGATGATGTTGTTCGCCGCTCTCATTATCAAAATGCACAGCGCACTCTCTTTCGCTTAATTCAAATGGGCGTCGTTCCAATCATCAATGAGAATGATTCAGTAGGCGTCTCTGAGATTCGGTTTGGCGACAATGATCGGTTGGCCGCACTCGTCTCGCATCTGATCGGAGCTGATTTACTGGTCCTGGTGACCGATGTTGATGGTCTTTACGATGCGCCACCATCGCATGAGGGCGCACAACGAATCTCCATTGTTCCCGATGTAAGCCGCATGGGGGATATCGAGATCGGCGGAGTCGGATCATCTGGAGTCGGCAGCGGCGGAATGGTGACGAAGATAGAGGCTGCTCGAATTGCTACGGGCGCCGGCGTCAATATGTTATTGACGACCCTCGCAGATTTGCCACAGGCACTTATCGGTGCCGATCTAGGCACCATCTTCAAGGCGCGCACCGATCGCAAACCTTCCAGACTCTTATGGCTCGCTCACGCATCCACTCCGCATGGAAAGTTGCTGCTCGATAAGGGTGCAACCACTGCGATTAAAGAGCGGGGAACTTCACTGCTCGCTGCTGGCGTTAATGGCATTGAGGGGGATTTCATTGCAGGGGATACCGTGGAATTACTTTCGCCCACCCGCGAAGTGGTAGCCCGCGGTCTAGTGGCGTTCGACTCTGCAGAAATACCTGCGATGTTAGGTAAGACCACCAAGCAACTGGCCGCAGAGTTGGGGCCAGAGTATGAGCGAGAGCTCGTCCATCGTGACGATCTCGTGCTTCTCTGAATCAGATAAGGTTGGCGCATGGCCGGTATATCTCGCGATGATGTTGCACATCTAGCCAAATTAGCTCGTATCGAAATGAGCGATGCTGAACTCGATCACCTGGCAAAAGAGATGGATGTCATTCTCGGCGCCGTCGCTCGCGTACAAGAGGTCGCTGCTAGCGATGTGCCACCCACTTCTCATCCCATCCCAGTAAATAACATTGTTCGTGAAGATGTCGTTCGCCCCAGTTTGACCCCAGAAGAAGCGCTCTCCGGCGCTCCAGCGCAGAGCGAAGGTCGCTTCAAAGTCCCACAGATACTCGGTGAAGAATGACCACTATTAGATCAACCGCCGCCGAGATGGCTGCAGCGCTCGCCGCTGGAACAACAACATCTGTAGCTCTTACCAACGCTCACTACGAGCAGATCGAAAAGGTTGACGGCGCAGTTCATGCCTTCTTGTATCTCGATAAAGAGGGTGCGCTCGCTCAGGCAGAAGCCGTAGATGCAAAACGCAAAAGTGGCGCCGAACTTTCACCTCTGGCCGGCGTACCGCTAGCTCTTAAAGATCTCCTTACACAAAAGGGAGTTCCCACTACTTGTGGTTCCAAGATGCTTGAAGGCTGGCGCCCACCGTACGACTCCACCGTTGTTTCAAAGTTGAAGGCAGCGGGAATAGTTATTCTGGGCAAGACCAATATGGATGAGTTTGCTATGGGCTCATCAACAGAGAATTCGGCTTACGGAACAACGCACAATCCTTGGGACTTAACACGTATTCCTGGTGGCTCTGGGGGCGGCTCTGCTGCATCGCTTGCCGCATTCGAAGCACCGCTCGCTATTGGATCTGATACTGGTGGATCGATTCGTCAACCAGCGGCAGTTACTGGAACGGTCGGAGTGAAGCCAACTTACGGCGGAGTCTCGCGTTACGGACTGATTGCATTCTCTTCCAGTCTGGATCAGGCGGGTCCTTGTGCACGTACCGTCCTCGATGCTGCGCTACTACATGAAGTTATTGCCGGGCATGATGAAAGAGATTCCACATCCATCAACGCACCAGTACCACAGGTTGTTAAGGCTGCGAAGAAACTCGATGTTAAAGGCATGAAGATCGGCGTCGTTAAAGAGTTGCAAGGCGAAGGTTTCCAAGCCGGAGTTCTCTCTCGTTTCCACGAATCATTGGATGCACTCGTCAGCGCCGGAGCCGAGTTGGTTGAAGTCTCTTGTCCAAACTTTGATTACGCGCTGGCGGCTTACTACCTGATCGCACCAAGCGAGTGCTCGTCAAACTTGGCCCGCTTCGATTCCATGCGATATGGAATCCGAGTTGGCGACAATGGAGATCGCGGCGCAGAAGAGGTCATGAAATTAACGCGCCACGAAGGTTTTGGTCCTGAAGTAAAGCGCCGCATTATCTTGGGCACATACGCACTTTCATCAGGCTATTACGATGCATATTACGGTTCGGCGCAAAAGGTGCGCACCTTGATCATGCGAGATTTCAACGCCGCATTTGCAAAGGTGGATGTGCTCGTTTCGCCAACCGCTCCAACGACTGCCTTCAAAATTGGCGAACAAGTGGATGACCCGCTAGCTATGTACCTCAATGACATTGCGACCATTCCGGTAAATATGGCTGGTATCGGTGGCATGTCGGTTCCCTGTGGTTTAGCGGCAGAAGACGGACTTCCAGTGGGATTCCAGATCATGTCTCCAGCCATGCGCGATGACCTGATGTACCAAGTTGGTGGCACGCTCGAAGCGGCGCTGCTAGCCAAATGGGGCGCCCCCATCCTCGATAAAGCTCCAGTATTGGTGGCTAACTAATGGCTCTTAATTACGATCAAGCAGTCGCAAAGTACGAGCCAACGCTCGGCCTGGAAGTTCACGTAGAACTCAATACCAAATCCAAGATGTTCTGCTCCTGTTCCACCGAATTCGGTGGAACTCCCAATAGCCAGACCTGCCCAGTCTGCCTTGGCATGCCCGGTGCGCTTCCCGTCGTCAACGCTCGCGCCATTGAAAGTTCAATTCTGATTGGGCTAGCGCTCAATTGTTCTGTGGCTCCTTTCTCGCGTTTTGCTCGCAAGAATTATTTCTATCCCGATATGCCGAAGAATTTTCAAACTTCGCAGTATGACGAGCCAATCTGCGTCAATGGTTATTTGGATGTCGAAATTGAAACCGATGAAGGACTCAAGCAGTTCCGCGTTGAGATCGAGCGTGTCCACATGGAAGAAGACACTGGCAAGTCATTGCACGTAGGTGGTGCTACTGGCCGCATCCATGGCGCTGATTATTCATTGCTCGACTACAACCGTGCCGGCATTCCGCTCGTCGAGATTGTTACCAAGATCGTTGGCGGTACCGGTAAATATGCGCCACAGGTTGCCCGCGCATACGTCACCGAACTTCGCGACATCCTGCGCTCACTCGGAGTATCAGATGTAAAGATGGAGCAAGGCTCAATGCGTTGCGACGTTAACTTGTCCCTCGCCCCCATCGGTTCCGGCACTCTAGGAACTCGCAGCGAAACCAAGAACGTTAACTCACTCCGCTCGGTCGAACGCGCCGTTATTGGCGAAGTTATCCGTCAATCCAACCGCCTCGACGCTGGCGAACGTATTGTGCAAGAGACTCGTCACTTCCTAGAAGAGACAGGTCAGACCCGTCCGGGACGTTCTAAAGAGCAGGCCGAGGATTATCGTTACTTCCCAGAGCCAGATCTCGTTCCCGTTGTCCCCGACAGCGCGTGGATCGAAGAGTTGCGCGCCACCCTTCCCGAGAAGCCTTCAACCCGTCGCGCTCGCTTGCAGGCAGACTGGGCCGTTCCGGATAAAGAGATGACTTCACTCGTTAATGCCGGTCTTCTGGATGTCGTCGAAGAGACGATCGCACTGGGAGCAGAACCGACTCGCGCCCGCTCATGGTGGCTCGGAGAAATTTCGCGCCTGGCCAATGAGAGAGAAGTTGATCCAACATCACTCATTACTGCGGTTCAAGTTGCAGAAGTAATTGCTCTCATTGAATCTGGTGAACTCACCGACAAACTCGCCCGTCAAGTTGTTGAGGGAGTTATTGCTGGCGAAGGAAGCCCAAGTGCGGTCATCGCGCAGCGCGGACTCAAAGTGGTTTCAGATGATGGAGCACTTATGACAGCAATTGAAGCTGCGATTGCCTCCCAGCCCGAAACCGCAGAGCGAATTCGCGGCGGAAATATTCCAGCAGCCGGCGCACTCATTGGTGCGGTCATGAAGGCCACCGGCGGACAGGCCGATGCGGCAAAGGTACGTGAACTTCTTCTCAAACACTTAGGACAGGTAGGTTAAGAGAATGGGAGTAAGAGCATGAGTGAACCAAAGAACCCTATGAAACCTCGTTCGGGTCTGGTTACTGATGGCTTAGAACGTGCACCGGCTCGCGGAATGTTGCGCGCCGTCGGAATGACCGATACGGATTGGGTTAAACCACAAATTGGTATCGCCTCATCCTGGAATGAAATTACTCCCTGCAATCTCTCGCTCGATCGCCTGGCAAAGGCCTCCAAAAAAGGAGTCATTGATGCGGGTGGTTTTCCAATGCAATTTGGAACTATCTCGGTATCCGATGGAATCTCCATGGGTCACGAGGGCATGCACTTCTCGCTCGTCTCCCGTGAAGTTATCGCCGACTCCGTAGAAACCGTAATGCAGGCAGAACGCCTTGATGGCATGGTCACCTTCGCCGGTTGCGATAAATCGCTGCCTGGAATGATGATGGCTGCAGCGCGTATCGACGTGGCGAGCGTATTTGTCTATGCCGGCTCAACCCTTGCGGGTCAGGTCGATGGTAAAGATGTGACGATTATTGATGCCTTTGAAGCAGTCGGTGCTTGTGCGCGCGGACTCATAACTCAGGAAAAAGTTGATGAGATTGAACGCGCCATCTGCCCCGGTGAAGGTGCCTGCGGCGGTATGTACACCGCAAATACCATGGCAGCAGTTGGCGAAGCGCTTGGCCTCTCACTTCCCGGATCTGCCTCGCCACCATCTGTGGATCGTCGTCGTGATGATTATGCAGTCAAGGCAGGAGCCGCAGTTGTAGAACTTATCCGCTTGGGAATTACCACTCGTGACATTTTGACGAAGAAGGCATTTGAAAATGCGATCACGATCGTTATGGCGCTAGGTGGTTCCACCAATGCGGTCTTGCATTTATTGGCAATTGCTAATGAGGCTGAAGTAGATCTTGATCTCGCAGACTTCCAAAGAATTAGTGAACGCACGCCCCTGCTCGGTGATCTCAAGCCATTTGGTAAATTTGTTATGACAGATGTTGATCGCGTAGGTGGTATCCCAGTTGTACTTCGCGCCTTGCTCGATGCTGGTTTCTTGCACGGAGATTGCTTAACAGTCACCGGAAAAACGATGGCCGAAAATCTCGCTGACATAACACCACTGGATCCTGACGGCGAAGTTCTGCACTCAATCCAGAACCCGCTATCAGCTGGCGGCGGAATCACGATCTTGCACGGAACCCTCGCTACCGATGGCGCAGTTTGTAAGACTGCTGGAGTTGGGGTTGATTTCTTTGAAGGCCCCGCTCGGGTCTTTGAACGCGAGCAAGCCGCGATGGTTGCGCTAGAAAATGGCACCATCAAAGCAGGAGATGTTGTTGTAATTCGTTATGAAGGCCCCAAAGGCGGACCCGGAATGCGCGAGATGTTGATGATCACGGGCGCTATCAAGGGTGCTGGTCTTGGAAAATCGACTCTGCTCTTGACTGATGGTCGCTTCTCAGGGGGTAGCACTGGTCTTTGTGTGGGGCACGTCGCACCTGAAGCAGTTGATGCTGGCCCGATTGCATTCATTAATGATGGCGATCTGATTCGTGTCGATATTGCAAAGCGCACCTTGGATCTCTTGGTAGCTGAAGAAGTCCTCGCTGAAAGGCGCAAGCACTTCGCCCCTGTTCCTCATAAATATCGTCGTGGCGTCCTTGCGAAGTATTCGAAGGTCGTCGGCTCTGCCTCTCGGGGCGCGGTCTGCGGTTAATTTAAGTGAGATGCGTTTCTCATATTTTGAGATACGCGTCACAGGGATTGACTTGGCACACGGCAACCGCGAGAATTGCGCCATGACATCATCAGTGGTGATTCGAGAGCGCGCGATCTAGTCTGACTAGATGGTGCGCTACCCCTCAGTGAAAACTGGGGGGTTTCGTATTTCACGGAGCCATTAATACAACCAGGAAGGAGATGAATATGTCAGCGAAGATCACCGGAGCGCAGTCACTCGTGAAATCCCTCGAGAACGCCGGAGTCGATGTCATGTTCGGAATTCCTGGCGGCGCCATCCTTCCCGCCTATGACCCCATTTTTGATAGCTCCATCCGCCACATCTTGGTTCGCCATGAGCAAGGCGCTGGTCACGCAGCTACTGGGTACGCCCAAGCAACCGGTCGCGTTGGCGTTTGTATCGCTACCTCTGGTCCTGGTGCGACAAACCTTGTTACTCCACTGGCAGATGCGCAAATGGATTCCGTGCCTGTTGTTGCAATCACGGGACAGGTTGCCTCGGCGGCAATCGGTACCGATGCATTCCAAGAGGCAGACATTCGCGGCATCACGATGCCCGTTACAAAACATAATTTCTTGATTACCGACGCCCGCGATATCCCACGCGCAATTGCAGAGGCATTTCACATCGCTGGCACCGGGCGCCCTGGAGCGGTTCTGGTCGACATTGCCAAGGATGCGCTTATAAATATGGTGGATTACGAATGGCCAACATCGGTTTCACTTCCAGGTTACAACCCGATCATGGAACCCACCGCCGAGTCAGTTCGCGACGCAGTTGCACTTATTGCCGAGTCCAAGAGCCCAGTTCTCTATGTTGGCGGCGGAATGATCAAGTCCAACGCTTCAGCCGAACTTATGAAACTCGCCGAACTTACCGGTGCACCTGTTGTTACTACATTGATGGCGCGGGGAGCTTTTCCGGATAGTCATCCACAACATCTCGGTATGCCAGGCATGCACGGTACCGTCGCGGCCGTTACCTCACTGCAAAAGGCAGATCTGCTTATTACATTAGGTGCGCGCTTTGATGATCGCGTGACCGGCAAACTATCTTCCTTCGCACCTAACGCCAAGATCATTCACGCTGACATTGATCCTGCTGAAATCGGGAAGAATCGCATCGTAGATGTTGCACTTGTTGGCGATCTCAAGGCGACCATCAACGCACTCCTGCCAGCGTTGCAAGCAAAGTTTGGAAATTCCAAGCCCGATCTCACCGCTTGGTGGGCTCAGTGCAATAGCTGGCGCAATAAATATCCTCTGGGTTTTGATGAGCCAACCGATGGTTCAGTTTCTCCGCAATATGTCATTCAAAGGTTGAGTCAGATCGTTGGACCAGATGCTATTTATGTGGCCGGAGTGGGCCAACACCAGATGTGGGCATCCCAATTCGTGCAGTATGAGAAGCCGCGCACCTGGATCAACTCGGGTGGGCTGGGAACCATGGGATTCGCGGTTCCTGCCGCCATGGGTGCCAAGGTCGGGGCTCCAGATACCGTCGTTTGGGCCATTGATGGCGACGGCTGTTTCCAGATGACGAATCAAGAATTGGTAACCTGTGCCTTAAATAATATTCCGATCAAGGTTGCAATTATTAATAATGAATCACTTGGCATGGTTCGCCAGTGGCAGACCTTGTTCTATAACCAGCGCTATTCCAATACCGATCTCCATTCCAAGCGCATTCCAGACTTTGCAAAACTGGCAGATGCAATGGGTTGCGTGGGCTTGCGCTGCGAGAGCAAGGAAGATGTAGATCGCGTTATTAATGAAGCGATGGCAATTAACGATCGCCCAGTAGTTGTCGATTTCAGCGTTCATCGCGATGCGATGGTGTGGCCAATGGTTGCTGCTGGCACATCAAATGATGACATCGTGGTTGCGAAGTCGATGGCTCCTATCTGGGATTCACAGGAGTTATAAATGAGCACACATACACTTTCAGTCCTCGTCGAGAACAGCCCTGGAGTCTTGGCGCGCATTGCCTCACTCTTCTCGCGCCGTGGTTACAACATCGATTCGCTGGCAGTTGGTCCGACAGAAGATCCCAATGTTTCGCGGATGACTATTGTCGTCAATGTCGAGGGTCATGCACTTGCTCAGGTGATACAACAGACCGATAAGTTGATCAACGTTTTAAGCATTATCGAACTCGACCCTATCGCCTCAGTTCAGCGTGAACTTCTCCTCGTTAAAGTGAGCACCACTCCAGAGACCCGTTCTCAAGTACTCGAGACGGTTCAACTCTTCCGCGCCAAGGTTGTTGACGTTGCACAAGATGCCGTCACCATCGAAGCGACGGGCAATAGCGAGAAGATTCAAGCGCTCTTGCGCGTACTCGAGCCTTACGGCATCAAAGAATTGGTCCAATCCGGTCTCGTTGCAATGGAGCGCGGATTGAAACCAGGAATATCACAACAACCGGATCACGACTAAGAAAGGCAGACCCTAAAGTGGCTACCCAATATCACGACGAAGATGCAGATCTATCGATTATTCAATCAAAGAAAGTTGCCGTCATTGGTTATGGCTCACAGGGTCATGCGCATGCGCTCTCGCTGCGCGATAGCGGAGTAGATGTTCGCATCGGCTTAGCCGAAGGTTCAGCATCTCGTGCCAAGGCAGAAGCAGAAGGTCTGCGCGTCCTTTCGGTTGCAGATGCAGTCAAAGAAGCCGACGTAGTCATGCTTCTCGCTCCAGATCACGTACAACGCCATATCTACAATGATTCAATCAAGCCGAACCTTAAAGCCGGTTCCGCTCTATTCTTCGGCCACGGATTCAATATCCGCTTTGGCTACATCAAGCCAGAGGCCAATATCGATGTTGCCATGGTTGCACCTAAGGGCCCTGGCCACTTAGTGCGTCGCGAATATTCAGCCGGTCGTGGAGTTCCAGTCCTTGTTGCAGTTGAACAGGATGCGACAGGTACCGCATGGCCGCTGACTCTGTCTTACGCTAAGGCAATCGGCGGACTGCGCGCCGGCGGAATCTTGACCACCTTCACCGAAGAGTGCGAGACCGATCTCTTCGGAGAGCAGTCAGTACTTTGCGGCGGAGCATCACAGCTCGTCCAGTACGGATTTGAAACCCTCGTTGAAGCGGGATACCAACCAGAAGTTGCTTACTTCGAGTGCTTGCATGAATTGAAGTTGATCGTCGATCTCATGTACGAAGGTGGAATCGCAAAGCAGCGTTGGTCAGTTTCAGATACCGCTGAATATGGTGACTACGTCTCCGGTCCACGCGTGATCGATCCGAGCGTTAAAGAGAATATGAAAGCAGTTCTTGCAGATATTCAAAATGGAAAGTTTGCAGAGCGCTTCATCAATGATCAAGAGGCCGGTGCACCAGAATTTAAGGCGCTGCGCGCTAAGGGCGAGACCCATCCAATCGAGGCAGTTGGCCGTGATCTTCGCAAGATGATGTCATGGGTCAAGAGCGCAACAAATGATGATTACAAGGAAGGTTCTGCATCCCGTGGCTAAACCGATCGTCCTGATTGCTGAAGAGTTAAGCCCCGCGACGTTAGAAGCTCTTGGGCCCGACTTCGAAGTTAAGAATTGCGATGGTGCCAATCGCGCCGAGTTATTAGCTGCTCTGGCAGCTGGTGCCGATGCGGTCTTAATTCGTTCCGCTACCAAGATGGATGCGGAAGCGATTGCTGCCTCCAAGGGGCTGAAGGTAATTGCTCGTGCTGGTGTCGGTGTTGATAACGTTGATATTCCCGCGGCGACCGCTGCTGGAATCATGGTCGTTAATGCACCGACTTCAAATATCGTTAGCGCAGCTGAATTAGCGATCGCGCTTTTGATGGCATCTGCTCGTTTTATCTCTCCGGCTCACGCTGCGTTACGCAATGGCAAGTGGGCTCGATCTAAATACACCGGCGCAGAACTCTTCGAGAAGACGCTCGGAGTTGTTGGCTTTGGAAAGATCGGTCAACTGGTTACAGCGCGCATGCAGGCTTTCGGTATGAACGTTGTTGCTTATGATCCTTACCTAGTACCTGCTCGCGCAGCGCAATTAGGCGTTCGCCTTGTCGAACTCGATGAATTGCTGCGCATCAGTGATTTCATCACGATTCATCTTCCCAAGACCAAAGAGACGGCAAATCTCATTGGTGAAGAGGCCCTTAAAAAAGTGAAGCCAACGGTTCGCATCATTAATGCGGCGCGTGGTGGAGTCTTGGATGAGGCTGCTTTATACACCGCTCTCGTCGAAGGACGCGTTGCGGGTGCGGGGCTTGATGTATTTGCCACAGAGCCGTGTACCGATTCACCACTCTTCAACTTGGATCAAGTTGTTGCGACTCCTCACCTGGGAGCATCTACCGACGAAGCCCAAGAACGCGCTGGTATCGCTGTTGCAGTATCTGTCCGCAAAGCGCTCTCGGGCGAACTCGTTCCAGATGCGCTGAACGTTAAAGGTGGCGCGATCCATGAAGATATTCGGCCATCGCTCCCACTTGTCGAAAAGATGGCGCAGCTAGCGACTGTCTTTGCCGGTGAACTTCCCACTTCCCTTGATGTAGAGGTCCGTGGAGATATCGCCGCACATGATTCATCAATTCTTGCCACCAGCGTTCTTAAGGGTGCGCTCGTTGCGGTTGGCGCCGAATCTGTCACCTATGTCAACGCACCTGGTCTCGCAGCCGAGCGCGGAATGACCTCTTCGGTTACGACAAATCCCGAGAGTCCGGAATATCGCAGCATGATCTCACTTCGCGCCGCGCTTCCTGGTGGCCGCTCTATCGTTGTAGATGGAACCCTGATGGGAATTCGCCGCGTGGAAAAGATCATTGCGATTAACAACTTTGATTTAGATCTACCTCCGACCGAGCATCTCCTGCTCCTGCAATATGCAGATCGTCCAGGTGTTGTTGGGGCAATGGGTGGTGTGCTCGGTGGAGCGGGAGTCAACATCGCAGGAATGCAGGTTTCCCGAAGCGAAGCCGGCGGTCAAGCCCTGATGGCGCTCAATGTTGATTCCGCGGTACCCGCAGAAGTTCTCGCAAAGGTTTTACAAGTGACCGGCGCGGATTTCATCCGAACAGTTAATTTGGTCTCCTAATGAAGAATTTCAATCTTGCGATCATTGCCGGGGACGGTATCGGCCCAGAAGTTGTTGCCGAGGGCCTCAAAGTTCTCGACAAGGTCGCTGCAAAGTATGCACTCACCTTTGAAAAGACTCATTACAACCTAGGCGCATCCCACTGGCATGCAACCGGCGAAGTTTTGAGCGATGAGACCATGGCAGAGATTGCGAAGAGCGATGTCATCTTGCTTGGTGCGGTTGGGGATCCAACTGTTCCGAGTGGAGTTCTAGAGCGCGGTCTGCTTCTCAAATTGCGCTTTGCATTTGATCAGTACGTGAATCTGCGTCCCGCAAAGTTGCACGCCGGAGTTAAGTCGCCGCTGGCAACTCAAGCCCCCATTGATTTTGTTGTTGTTCGCGAAGGCACCGAAGGCCCTTACGTTGGAGCCGGCGGAAATCTGGCTATCGGCACCGATGCCGAGATCGCGACAGAAGAGTCTTTAAATACTCGCCGCGGTGCAGAGCGCGTTATTCGCGATGCCTTTGCTCGCGCATCAGCTCGCCCCCGCAAGAAATTGACCCTAGTTCACAAGAACAATGTGTTGACCCATGCCGGCGGTCTGTGGACTCGCACGTTTAATGAAGTTGCCAAGGAGTTCCCAGGTGTTGCCACCGATTATCTTCACGTCGATGCCGCTTCTATGTTCTTTGTTACAAACCCAGAGCGCTTTGATGTCGTTGTCACCGATAACCTCTTTGGAGATATCTTGACCGATATTGCTGCAGCGATCTGCGGCGGAATTGGCCTCGCTGCATCTGGAAATATCAACCCAACGGGAAAGTTCCCTTCCATGTTTGAACCGGTCCACGGTTCTGCTCCCGATATTGCGGGCAAATCATTGGCCGATCCAACTGCAACGGTGATGTCAGTTGCGATGATGCTCGCTCATCTCGGTGAGGCAGATGCAGCCGCCGATGTTGAGCGCGTAGTTGCAGCGGATCTCTTAACCCGCGGAGAATCAAAGAGAAGTACAGTTCAAATTGGCGACGCACTGGCGGGAGCTATCTAAATGAAGATCAACCTCAATCCAAATTCTCATCCGGCAAGCGATGACGATCGCGCAGCAAAGATTGCAGCAGGCGGTTTCGGCAAGTATTACACCGACAATATGGTGATTGCCGAGTGGAGTGAGGCTGCTGGTTGGGGCGACGCAGAGTTGAAGGCGTATGGTCCGCTCTCCCTCGACCCCGCTACTTCGGTTCTTCATTACGGTCAGGAAATATTTGAAGGTCTAAAAGCGTATAGCCAACCCGATGGGGGAGTCAGTCTCTTTCGTCCGGAAGCCAATGGAGAACGTTTTCGCCGCAGCGCTATTCGCATGGCACTTCCAGAGTTGCCCATTGCAGATTTTGTCGCAACAGTTGAATCGCTCGTTCGCAATGAGCGCGCCTGGGTTCCACAAAACTTCGGTGAATCTTTGTACATCCGGCCATTTATGATCGCCACGGAAGTTGGTCTTGGTGTTCGCCCGGCCAATCGCGCTACCTACCTAGTAATAACGACTCCCGCATCGGCCTATTTCAATCCTGATAAGGCGGTAACCGTCTGGATATCTACAGAGTTTGTCCGCGCCGCTCAAGGTGGAACTGGCGAAGCGAAGACCGGTGGCAACTATGCGGGCTCGCTCTTGGCACAGAAGCAAGCCGCTCAAGAGGGTTGCGACCAGGTTGTCTGGCTTGATGCCATCGAACGCAAGTGGGTTGAAGAGATGGGCGGCATGAACCTTTACTTCGTTAAGGGCAAAGGCGCCGGCGCGACAATCTTCACACCAAAGTTAACTGGAACTTTGCTCGCTGGAATTACGCGCGATTCCATTCTGACCGTCGCAAAAGATCTCGGTTACAAAGTTGAAGAGGGAATGATCTCGACAGATGAATGGCGTGATGGCGTTACATCAGGTGAGATCAGTGAAATCTTTGCCTGCGGAACTGCAGCTGTCGTCTCCCCTGTTGGAGCAGCGAAGAGTGCGCAAGGAAGTTGGATGACCGGCGATGGAAACCCTGGTCCAATCACGATGCAGATCCGCGAAACCCTGCTCGGTATTCAGCACGGTACCGTCGCAGATAAGCACGGCTGGAACAAGCGAGTTTCCTAATGCCAGTATCTGACGCATTTCACATCTACGACACCACCTTGCGCGATGGCGCGCAACAAGAGGGGCTCAACCTTTCGGTGCATGACAAGCTGGCGATTGCGCGCCACTTAGATGATCTAGGCGTTGGATTTATCGAAGGTGGATGGCCAGGGGCAAATCCGAAGGACACCGAGTTTTTCAAATTAGTACAGAGTGAGATTAAGTTTAAGAACGCCACCTTTGTTGCATTTGGTGCTACTCGCAGACCAGGTGTGCAAGCAGCTGACGATGTTCTGCTCCGCGCGCTGCAGGATTCCGGTGCTCCAGCGGTCACCCTGGTAGCAAAGAGCCACGACCGCCATGTAGAACTCGCGCTCAAGACCACTCTAGATGAGAACCTCGAGATGATTCGCAGTTCTATTAAATTTTTGCGCGCGGGGGGACAGCGCGTCTTTCTCGATGCCGAACATTTCTTCGATGGATATCGTTCCAACAAGGCCTATGCCTTAGAAGTGGTGCGTGTTGCTGCGGAGTCTGGCGCCGATGTAATTGCTCTCTGTGATACCAACGGCGGAATGCTTCCAACCGAACTCACCGATGTAGTGCACGAAGTTCTACATGGATCTTCCGCACGCCTAGGAATTCACTGCCACAACGACACTGGATGCGCGATTGCTAACTCGCTGGCCGCAATTGAAGCGGGTGTGACACATGTCCAGGGAACTCTTAATGGGTATGGCGAACGAACTGGTAATGCCGACCTCGTTAGCATCATCGCCAACTTAGAGTTGAAGATGAAGAAACCAGTACTTCCAGAAGGTGCGCTTCGCGAATCATTTAGAATTGCTCATGCAGTCGCAGAAGTAACCAATGTGGCACCAAGTGCCCGCCAGCCCTATGTTGGAGTATCTGCCTTTGCTCACAAAGCGGGGCTTCACGCAAGTGCGATCAAGGTAGATCCCATGATGTATCAGCATGAAGATCCTTCCAGCGTCGGAAACGATATGAGAATGCTGGTCTCTGAAATGGCCGGGCGCGCCACCATCGAACTCAAGTCACAAGAGCTGGGAATCGATCTGGGCGGTAACAAGGAAGTTGTTGCTCGCGTCGTTGAGCGCGTCAAAGAGATGGAATCTCGTGGCTTCACCTTTGAAGCTGCTGATGCCTCCTTTGAACTTCTGCTTCGCGAAGAGATTGCCGGCAAACGCGCTAACTTCTTCACCATCGCAGATTGGCAGACTACGGTTGATGGCGATGCAGGTGGGGGAGTCACCTCAAAGGCGACGGTCACTTTAACTGCGCACGGAGAAACGATCGTTACAAACGGATCTGGAAATGGCCCGGTTAACGCAATTGATACCGCCATCCGTTCTGGGTTGCAGAAGTTCTACCCAGAGCTCGAACGCCTCGAACTTACTGACTACAAGGTTCGTATCCTGGAAGGTCGTCTCGGCACCGGCGCCGTAACCCGCGTTCTGGTTGAGACCAGCGATAGCGAAGGTTCATGGACGACCGTCGGAGTTCATGAGAACGTGATTGCCGCATCCGCAATGGCGCTAGAAGATGCTGTTACATATGGATTACTCCGCCAGGGGCGCAAACCCGAGTAACCTGTAAGGCATGAGTTCTGAGCTAATTGCCCAATACGAAGAACATCTTGTTCTCGTACGCAATCTCGCCGAGAACTCAATTAAAGGATATGTCAGCGATCTGGAATCCTTTCTCAAACACCTGGAGAAATTACATATCGAAGAGTTTTCACAATTAGAACTCACCCACATTCGGTCATGGTTAGCAGAATTGCAGGGAGCCGGAGTTGCACGTTCCACCATGGCGCGTCGAATTGTTTCGATAAGAGCATTCACCTATTGGGGAGCAAGCCAAGGTTGGATCAAGAGTGACCTCGGCGCAGAACTTGCGATTCCTAAACCACATCGCACTCTGCCGGAAGTTTTAGATATTGCCGATACCGAAATTGTTTTAGCCAGCGCCCAGATCCGGGCCGATGAAGATCCCAACCCACTTACGATTCGCGATTTAGCGCTCATCGAAGTTCTCTACGCCACCGGTGTGCGCGTCTCTGAAATTTGTGGTTTGGATATTCGCTCCATCGATGAATCGCGAAATACTTTGCAAGTGATGGGCAAGGGAAGCAAGGAACGTGTGGTGCCCATGGGAATTCCGGCGGTTAATGCGTTGCGTCATTATTTAGAAGTTGCTCGGCCCGCGCTGGCAAACGAGAAGTCTGGCAACGCGGTATTTCTGGGATCTCGCGGGAATCGAATTGATCAGCGAACGGTCCGCGAGGTCGTCTATCAGGCGATGGCCGCGGTCGGATCAAAGATGGGTCCCCATGGTCTGCGCCATACCGCCGCAACTCACCTGCTAGAAGGCGGGGCCGATCTACGGACGGTGCAGGAGATTTTGGGCCATTCCTCGCTCGCCACCACCCAGATTTATACCCATGTCTCGCCCGATCGGCTGCAAAAGGCCTTCGATACCGCTCACCCCAGAGCTTGATTTTAACTTAACCAGCCCGCCCCCTTAGAATTGCCCCAGCAGATCGCAAGATCTGACTTCACGCATCAATCCCGTTTATTCGGGAAACCATTTCGGTCTCATTTCAAAAGAGTGAGTCGGTGCCTTGATGCTAGGGAATCGGCATATTGCCGCTTCGACAACCGAGCGTATGCGCTACTGCATGCGATAAAGGAGAGTGCCGCCATGGCGGTTGTAACAATGCGAGAACTCCTCGACAGCGGAGTCCATTTCGGACACCAGACTCGTCGATGGAATCCAAAGATGA
>JBAXVT010000028.1:0-19099 GCA_037128715.1 Actinomycetes bacterium | reverse complement strand
ATGATCCACCACTGGAAGGTGTTGTGGCCCCTTGATCATTCCAGGTGATGGCATTGGTAGTAACTGCGCTCCACTGTGCGTAGATGGAGATTGCTCCATAAGGAGAAGGTGGGGTGTAGGAACCGGAGGTGACTGCAGTGCCTAATCCATTAGCTGCGCTATTCCATCCGGTAAATGTGTAACCACTCTTAAGCGGCGCTGTCGTTGGGATAGCTGTGATCGCTGTTGCTGTGGTGTAAGTCGATGATCCACCACTGGAAGGTGTTGTGGCCCCTTGATCATTCCAGGTGATGGCATTTAAGGCGAAGGTTGCAGCAAGAGTATGAGTCGTCGTAACGTTGCTAAAGGTATAACCACTAGAGATTGCGTTCGTTAACGTTAACCCAGTTAGCGCAGAACCATCGACGATGATAGACGAAACCGAATATCCCGCTGATGGAGTGAAGATGTAGTTAGAAGTGTTGGCTCCGTAATTTACTACTGCGCTGCCTGGAACGATGGTGCCATTAACGCCCGGCGTAACCGTGATAGCAAAGGTTGCAATTGCCCATTGCGCATACAGAGTGACATTCGAAAGTCCCATGATGTAAGTGGACCCGGCGGCGTAGGACGTGCCAGAACCATTTAGCGCGGTATTCCAATTAGTAAAGTTGAATCCAGTATTAGCGAATCCACCGCTCAGAGCCGTTAAAAAACCCGAGCCTTCTGATACCGGAGATTGAGTTGGAATCGTGCCGGATCCACCATTTAAATTGTAAGTAGTAGTGTGAGTAGGAGCTGCCCCAAGAACCGAGGCCACCTGAGTCGATTGCGTTGCGGGCCGCACTTGAACGGTGTTATCAACCCCGCCAGCCATCGAACTAAGGCCAGTAATAGTTACTAGCGTAGAACTGGTTCGAGCGAAGGTGCCGAGCGCTAAACGCGCTGCATCTGTACCGGCGAATATGAAATCAGCTGCGGCAATAGTTCCGGTTTTAAAGGTTCCACCAGTAATTGTGATGGTGAGCGAAGTTGTGCCAGCCGCCGTTGAGAAGGTGGGAGAAGTTACTGCTGCATATGGAACTGCGGCCCCGGCAACAGAAGTAACTTGAGCGGCCTGCGTCGGTCCAAGAACCTGAACCGTGTTATTTACTGCCGCAACGACATTAAGGCCATCGATAGTAACGACGGTACTACTTGTGCGCGTAAAGATTCCGGCAGCAAGAGCAGCGGCATTTGTACCGCTAAAGGCAAAATTGCTTGCAGTGATTGTTCCAGTGATAAATGATCCACCGGTCTGAGTGATCGTTACCGAGGTTCCCCCAGCAACAGTTGTAAAGGCGGGCGAAGTAACCGCCGAATAAGCAACCACCGAGCCTGTCACCACTGTCGCTTGCGTGGCTTGGGTCGCCGCCAGAACTGTGACGACGTTATTGGCCGCAGCCGCAAGTGTTATGCCAGTGATCGTGACGAGGGTGCTGCTCGTACGGGTAAACGTTCCAAGCGCCAGTGCAGCAGCATTTGTTCCAGTGAAAGTGAAATCGGTCGCTGCTATCGGAGCAGCCTTATACGTGCCTGAGGTCAAAGTCACTCGAACGGAAGTTCCACCCACAAGAGTTGCGAATGCTGCTGATGTGACAGCGATAGGGACTGACGCGGCTGCCGCGCTGGTACAAGCCGTAGCCTGTGTAGCTGTTAGAACGGTGATCGAGTTACTCGTTGTGGCCACAATTCCCGACAGGCCAGTAATAGTTACAACCGTATTGCTTGTACGCGTATAAGTCGCCGTACCGAAAGCGGCGGCATTTGATCCGGCAAAAGTAAAGTCACTACTTGCGAGTGGAGCTGCCTTCAGAGAGCAAGTGCCACCACTCATCGTCAGAACTACGCTGGTAGTTCCAATGACAGTTCTAAAAGTTGGAGTTGTTAAATTTGCAGCAAAAGCATTGGGAACTGGACTGAGAATCCCAATAAGTAAACCTAAACTTGCGATGGGAACTAAAAGTTTCTTGATCCTCCGAGATTTCGGAACGTTCATATACACATTCCTCCTCTCTCGATGTTCATCACCATTTGGTCGATTGTTTACGTCCGCTTCTTCTCTGGTATGCCCTAATAGAAATGAATTGTAGAAATTATGGAGAAAATAGGTTGGGTTTACCACTCGCAATATCATCACTTTATCTTCACATTTTGTGAACTTATTAAAGGCAAATAGATTCTTTGCTTAGTTGAAGAGAACAGATAAATTAATTGCAAAAGACCCTGTAGATTAAATATCTACAGGGTCTTTATACTCACCGCTAACTACTTTTGCGCTCCCCTAAATTCCGTGAGGGGCTATTCCTATGCGTTGTTAATTAATTTCCGTTCACAGAAGAAGAACCAGAGTTCTCATTCTCGCTGATCGTCGTCTTCTGGATCTGAATCAAGAATTCTACGTTCGACTTGGTGCCCTTCATCTTGTCGAGCAAGAGTTCGAGAGCTTGCTGAGACTCCAAGGCGTGCAATACCCGACGCAGGCGCCAGACGATATTGAGCTCCTCTTTGCCCATCAAGATCTCTTCCTTACGGGTACCAGATGCATCGACATCAACCGCTGGGAAGATGCGCTTATCTGCAAAGCGGCGATCGAGTTTGAGCTCCATATTTCCGGTTCCCTTGAACTCTTCGAAAATAACTTCATCCATCTTCGATCCGGTCTCAACCAGCGCGGTTGCAAGGATCGTCAGCGAGCCACCGTTTTCGATGTTACGAGCCGCTCCGAAGAACTTCTTTGGTGGATAAAGCGCTGCAGAATCCACACCACCGGACAAAATGCGTCCAGAGGCCGGAGCGGAAATGTTGTAAGCACGACCTAGACGTGTGATGGAGTCAAGAAGTACTACAACGTCATGGCCCATTTCAACCAGACGCTTTGCGCGTTCGATAGCAAGTTCAGCGACGCTGGTGTGATCATCAGCTGGGCGATCGAAGGTCGAAGCAATAACTTCACCTTTAACGCTGCGCTGCATATCGGTCACTTCTTCAGGACGCTCGTCGACAAGTACAACCATCAGGTGAACTTCTGGGTTGTTGGTTGTAATCGCGTTCGCAATCGCCTGCAAGACCATGGTCTTACCAGCCTTTGGAGGTGACACGATCAAACCGCGCTGACCCTTACCGATTGGTGAAACCAGGTCGATGACGCGAGTGGTCAAAATGTGTGGCTCTGTCTCCAGGCGCAGACGTTCCTGCGGATAGAGAGGGACTAACTTCGCAAAGTCGACGCGATCGCGCGCAGCCTCTGGCTCTAAGCCATTGACTGTATCGAGGCGAACGAGTGCATTGAACTTCTCTTTGCGCTCCCCCTCACGTGCTTGGCGGACCTGCCCGGTAATGACATCGCCCTTGCGCAATCCGTAGCGACGGATCTGTTGCAAAGAGACATAAACATCGTTTGGTCCTGCGAGATATCCCTGGGTGCGGATGAAGGCATATGAATCCAAGATATCGAGCAGACCACCGACTGGAACCAATACATCATCTTCGCTTAGTTGGACTTCGCGCTCTTGGCGCTCCCCGCGTTCTCCGCGATCACGAGTGCGACTGTTACGGTCGTTGCGACCGCCGCGATCGTTGCGACTGTTGCGGTCGTTGCGACCACCGCGATCGCTACTGGAGCCGGTGCGCTCATTGAAATCGCGACGTTGCGACTCCGAGCTTTCGCTTCCAGCATTTGACTCTTGCTCTGGGGCATCTGCCTCATCAGAATCTTCGGCTTCATCGCTATCGTCGGCACTCTTTGGTGCGGAAGTTTTAGCGGTCTTGTTCTTTTTATTGCGTGCCTCTTGACGCTCTAGGCGTCTGGCTTCGCGTTCGGCTTTCGCTGCTTCTCGGTTGGCTGCCTGCAGGTCCGCGATCGATTGGATCAGACCGGCCTTGCTCATCTTGGTAGCGCCTTCAATGCCGAGTTGGCCAGCAACTTTCTTAAGTTCTGGCAGAAGCATTGCGGAAAGTTCGCCGGCAGCCTTAGCTGGGCGGTCTTCGGTTGTTGTTTCGCTCATTATTGTTATTGAGTTCCATTTTCTTTTGTTTTGCTTACCTCTGCGAAGCACTCCCGTGTGGAGTCCTAGTTGATCAACCCCAAATATTTTGGAGAAGCTCTGAGATAAGGATTATTTAGCGTTATTTTGTGATTTCGCTTATCGGGTAGATGGCCGCCGATCTTGCGCGGGCTTCTTGCGATGACCCAAAAGTATCACAGCCACCTGAGATACCCAAAAAGGAGATCCACAGGGGATTTTGAGGTTTTTGAGCTCTTTTTACTCCACACCTGAGCGTGAAATCGCCAATTCCTTGGCGGTGAAGCCGGCGGGAGCCTGTTTGAGAATCTCAAGGACCTCAGAGGCGCTCGCAGTGTGGAGCACCATCACAGATGGTCCGGCACCCGAGATGGTCGCAGCAACACCGGCGGCGCGCAGCTTTTCGACGAGCAGCATCGACTTTGGATAAGCCTCGGTGCGATAACTCTGATGCAAGAAATCTCCCGTTGCAGTTAAAAGCAAATCCGGGCGCGAAGAGAGTGCAACAGATAAGAGCGCGGCATGCGAAGAATTTAAGACGGCGTCGCGATGCGGGACGGTTTCTGGCAATAGTTTGCGTGCTTTAGATGTCGAGAGATGATTCTCTGGAATGAAGAGGATCGCCTTTATATCGTGATGAACGGGAATGCTTACGGCGCGACCAGTCTTCACTCCATAGATATCTTCCATCCATGCAATAGTTGCTCCGCCATGAATCGCCGCAGCGACATTATCTGGGTGTCCCTCAAGTTCGGTAGCTAGCAACATCATCTCTTCGAGCGACATGTATTGATCGCCACCCAAAACTAATTCACGAGCAAGCGCTAATCCTCCAACGATTGCCGAGGCCGATGATCCCAAGCCGCGACCGTGTGGGGTTACGTTCAATGCGCGCAAAGCCAATCCCCGTGGTTTCTGTCCCATAAATTCGAAACCGCGCAGCATTGATTTAATGACGAGATGGTTCTTGTCACGCTTTACTTCATCGGCGCCTTCGCCAGAAACATCAACATCGAAAACCGCATCATCTAATACCTGCGCCGCATAGCGATCACGTAAGTCCAGCGCTAGCGCGAAGCAATCAAAACCCGCGCCGAGATTGGCGCTCGTTGCAGGAACGCTGACCTGAGCCAACTGCGCTTTGAAGGTAAGGCGCTGGGGTGCCATTACAAAAGACCCATTGCTGCGGCTGCCAACTTGATATCAACAGGAATGATAATTGGCGCTGCTGCACCATCCAATATCCACTGCACATCTTTGAGGCCATTGCCCGTCACTGTTATAACAATCTTCTTGCCCTTGGGAAGCAGACCTTGCGACTTCTTTTTGAAGAGACCCGCGATACCGGCCGCGCTCGAAGGTTCAACAAAGACGCCCTCTTTAGCAGCAACCAAACGATATGCGGTCAAGATTTCTTCATCCGTGACCGAATCAATGAGCCCACCAGAACTATCGCGCGCATCAATGGCTTGCTGCCACGATGCGGGATTGCCGATTCTTATTGCTGTTGCGATCGTCTCCGGATTTGCCACGATCTCCCCACGCACGATGGGAGCTGCGCCCGCTGCTTGGAAGCCCCACATATGCGGCAGCTTGGTTGAAACATGATCGCTAAAGTATTCGTTGTAGCCCTTCCAGTACGCCGTGATATTTCCAGCGTTGCCAACTGGCAGGACGTGATAATCCGGAGCATCACCCAACATATCGACGATCTCAAATGCCGCGGTCTTCTGCCCTTCGATACGGTATGGGTTTACCGAATTTACGAGGGCAACGGGAAAGTTAGTGGCCAAGTCGCGCGCCAGGGTTAGGCAATCATCAAAATTGCCATCTACCTGTAGCAGCGTGGCCCCGTGAGCAATGGCCTGCGCCAACTTGCCCATAGCGATCTTGCCCTGTGGAACGAGAACAACGGGCTTCATGCCGGCCTTAGTCGCATAGGCGGCAGCGCTAGCAGAGGTATTTCCGGTTGAAGCGCAGATAACAGCCTTAGCTCCTTCTTCAGCAGCCTTGGAAATTGCCATTGTCATGCCGCGATCTTTAAAGGATCCGGTTGGGTTTGCACCATCTACTTTGAGCCAAATCTCATTGCCGAGCATCTCTGAAAGAAAGGCTGCAGCAACTAATGGAGTTCCACCTTCACGGAGGGTAATAATCGGAGTTTTGTCAGAGACTGGAAGACGCGAGCGATATTCATCAATAACCCCGCGCCATTGGTGAACGCCACTTATTGATTTAGTAAAAATCCCCATTAAACCAACCCCTCCACGCGAATGACACTCACTACTCGTTGCACAACATCGAGATTGCGCAAATCTCTTACGGTATTTGCCAACGACTCTTCGGTTGCAATGTGGGTAAGAACCACGAGTTCTGCATCCGCTCCACGACCCTCTTGGCGCACGGTCAGGATGGACACCTCATTTTTTGCAACTGTGCTAGCTACGGATGCAAGTACACCAGGCACGTCAGCGACATCCATGCGAATTAAATAGCGGGTGCGACTTACGCCAATAGGTGCAATATCGAGATCGGCATAATCGGTCTCTGTGGGTCCGAGGCTTCCCTCGTTGCGATTACGAGCGACTGCTACGAGATCACCCAAGATAGCCGAAGCGGTTGGAGTCCCGCCTGCCCCACGACCGTAGAACATAAGTTCGCCCGCTGATTCGCACTTCACGAAGACAGCGTTAAATGCCTCTCTCACAGAGGCGAGCGGATGTGTAACAGGAATCATTGTCGGATGAACGCGGACCGAAATCGTCTCTTCTTTGCTGCCATGCAACTCGTTCGCTTCAGCGATCGCCAACAACTTAATGACAAAACCCATCGCCTTTGCGACGCTAACATCATCGGCGGTAATCGCGCGAATTCCTTCGCGGTACACATCTTCATCGGTGACTTGAGTGTGGAATGCCAAGCCAGCCAAAATTGCTGCTTTTGCTGCCGCATCAAAGCCATCGACATCTGCGGTTGGATCGGCTTCGGCATAGCCAAGGGCCTGTGCTTCGGCTAGCGCGCTCTCAAAAGAGGCGCCGGTTTCATGCATCTTCGTAAGAATGTAATTGGTTGTTCCATTAATGATTCCCATCACGCGTTCGACGTGATCACCAACGAGACTCTCAGCGAGCGGACGAAGGATTGGGATCGCACCAGCAACAGCTGCTTCGTAATAGAAATCGACATCAGCTAAATCAGAGGCGTGAAAAAGTTCGGCGCCATGCTTTGCCAACAGCGCTTTATTGGCAGTAACAACTGCCTTGCCATTTTTCATGGCGGTTAAAATCAACGTGCGCGCCGGTTCAATTCCACCCATAACTTCGATCACCAGATCGATATCGGGATCGGAGACAATCGACTCGGCATCGGTGGTTAAAAGAGCGGGATCAATTCCAGGACGAGGAGTGCTCAGGTCACGTACCGCGATCTTGGTGATCACGAGCCCAACTCCGGCTCGGGCGGCTAGGTCGACTTGATTTGCCACCATCAGGCGAGCAACTTCGGCACCGACGATTCCAGCGCCCAGCAACCCGACGCGTAATACGCGATCGTTGCTCATTAGTTCACATCCCTTATTTGCTTTTCATCCCTAAGGGATAAGTATCTCAAAAAACTAGAGATCGAGCGCCAATAAATCCGCGATGCTCTCGCGCCGCACGATTAAACGGGCTTTTCCATCAATAACAGCGACAACTGCGGGGCGCGGCACGTGGTTGTAGTTCGAGGCCATGCTGCGGCCATAGGCGCCGGTCGCTGGAATCGCCAGCAAATCACCAATTTGGGTATCCGCCGAAATGTCGATTTCGCGAATCACGATATCGCCGGTTTCGCAGTGCTTTCCTACGATTCGGGTATTGCAAAGTGGACCGAGCGGAAGACGATTGGCGATGATCGCCCAATATTCGGCTCCGTAGAGCGCTGGCCTGATGTTGTCGCTCATGCCACCATCGACGGCAACATATCTGCGTGTGCGCCCGTCATCGAGTTCAACCTCTTTAGTCGTTCCAACGGTATAAAGCGTTGTTGTCGAAGGTCCGACGATGGCGCGGCCTGGCTCGATCGAGATTATTGGAAGGGAAATGCCAACACTTTCACACTCGCTCTTTACTACCGTAGCGAGTTCATTCATAACCTGAAACGGATCGAGGGTAGTTTCACCGGGAAGGTAGGCGATTCCATAGCCGCCACCTAGATCCAGCTCTGGTAATTCGCGACCGTACGAATCACGGAAGCGTGACAACAACCCGATCAACTTCTTGGCAGCTACAGCAAATCCTTCACTCTTAAATATTTGGGAACCGATATGAGAGTGCAGACCGACTAATTGCAGTGAGGGTTCATTTTCGATGGCATACATTGCATCCCAAGCTGCGCCACTCGCTAACGAGAAACCAAACTTCACATCTTCGTGGGCGGTTGCAATGAATTCGTGGGTGTGTGCTTCTACTCCAGGTGTTACGCGGATTAATACGCGCTGCACTTTGCCGAGGTCACGTGCATTGCGCGCCACACGTTCAATCTCGTTGAAAGAATCCATAACTATAGAACGCACGCCAATGCTGATCGCGTGGCGAATCTCAGCTTCGGATTTATTATTCCCATGCAACTCAATACGATCTGGCGAAAATCCGACCGACTCAGCCACGGCTAACTCTCCACCGGTGCAAACATCGAGACCGATCCCTGCGCGATCAACCCAGCGCGCGATCTCTTTTGCGATAAATGATTTAGCAGCGTAGTACACGGTGCCTGCCTGCGTACCGAATGCTCCTTCTAGCGCGCTCTTCCATGCCGTTGCTCGAACGAGGAAATCTGCTTCATCAACGACATAAAGTGGGGTTCCAAATTCGGCGGCGAGATCGATCGCACTCACTCTCCCAATAGCCAGATGATCTACATCAAAGCGAGACTTGAGCGAGAAAATGGCAGGATCAAATGTGCTCATCGCTACATCTTCTCGGGCGCGGTAACACCCAGCAAGGCTAGCGAATTCGCGATGACTCCCGCAGTTGCGCTGCAGAGAGTTGCTCGTGCGCTGTGCAGCGCAGATGGCGCCTCGTCCCCCAAGGGTAAAACGCGACAATCGGCATAAAAGCGGTGGTAAATGCCGGCTAATTCTTCGGCATAACGTGCCACTCGATGGGGTTCGCGCAGTTCTGCGGCACCAGCTACGACGCGTGGGAATTCAGCTAGCGCGCCGATAAGTTCGCGTTCGCGCTCGTGTTCAAGGAGTTCGGGGTGGATCTGATCTAACCCAAAAGCTATGCCCACGTCACTGGCATTTCGAAGAACTGCACAGATGCGCGCATGGGCATACTGCACGTAATACACCGGATTCTCATTGGTTCTGCTGCGCAAGACATCAACATCCATGACCATCGGAGTATCAACGGGATAGCGAATCAAGGTGTAACGCGCAGCGTCTACGCCTACTTTTTCCACCAATTCTTCTAAGGTAATAATGGTTCCCGCGCGCTTACTCAACTTGAGCTCTTCGCCATTCTCCATAATCTTTACCATTTGGCCGATGAGTGCATCGATGTTGTAATCAGGGTCATCGCCGGCACATGCAGCGATCGCTTTGAGACGATTGACATAACCATGGTGGTCAGCGCCTAACATGTAAATGCAGATATCAAATCCGCGTTCACGCTTGCTAATGTAGTAAGCAGAGTCCGAAGCGAAGTATGCAAAGGTCCCATCGGACTTAATCATCACGCGATCTTTATCATCACCAAAATCTGTCGTGCGAAGCCAGATGGCGCCGCCCTCTTCGTAAACATGTCCCTGTGCCTTGAGGCGGTCTAGGCAGTGCTTGAAGAAATCATTTTCATACAAAGATCTTTCGGAGAACCAGACATCGAAGTGGGTGCGGAAATTTTCCAGCACGCGTTGTTGATCCGCCAGTTGTAGCGCGTACCCGGCATCGCGGAATGCTTCGAGACTCTCGGTTTCTGGCAGAGTTAAAAATTCGGGATGTGATTTCTTGATTACATCGGCAATGTCATTGATGTAACCGCCGTGATAACCATTTTCGGGAACTGCTAGCCCTTGGGCTGCGGCGCGTAGCGAGGCGCCGAAGAGTTCCATCTGATTTCCGCGATCGTTGATATAGAACTCGCGAGTGACCTTGGCTCCGGCGGCCGCAAGTACCCGACCTAGAGCGTCGCCGACTGCAGCCCACCGGGTATGACCCAGGTGCAGGGGACCAGTTGGATTCGCGCTTATAAATTCCAAATTGATGTTCTTGCCAGCGAGCGCATGACCATGGCCGTACTTCTCGCCCTCGCTCAAAATGGCAGCGATTATGGAGCCTTGACCAGATCGAGCCAGCGTGATGTTGAGAAACCCCGGGCCCGCGATCTCGACGGCAGCGACCGATCCCTTGATATCGGAATCTGCTAATAGATATGTGCGGATCAATTCGGCGACAGCGTGTGGATTCATCTCGGCAGGCTTAGCCAGCGCCAGCGCAATCGACGTTGCGTAATCTCCATGATCGCGGTTCTTGGGACGTTCGAGCGTAATCTGATCTGGGAGAACTAAGCCGCTCGGCAACTCCATCGCTGCGACCGCGAGAGCTAAGGCACGCAGGATCGCGGCGCTTACCTGGTCGCTAATCGACTCAGTGGAAATCATGGCCATCGACGTTTTTATCTCCATAACTATTTGGCGCAAGGGTAGCGTTAGCCATTACTTTGACTTAACTTCGCCGCTCTTTAAGTGATAACCCCTCGACTACCGGTCTAGTGCGTTATAAAACTGTTACGCCAAATGTCCGAATTGTGCAGTTGCCCCTATCGGAAATTTGCCCTTTTTCGACTAGTTTCATCCTACCGAGTACTACCCATGGTCAAAGCAGGTTTGACCACGTACTCAACACCTTCGAAAGGTATACCAACAGATGACAAATCGTCGTTTAGCGGCAGCAGTTGCAGCAGTGTCACTAGCTCTCACTGGTTTCGTTGCAACAACAGCTGTACACGCAGCAGGACCTCAGGTCGGCGTAATCCTTCCTGACTCAGCATCATCTCCTCGTTGGGAGACAGATGACCGTCCCCTACTCGCAGCTGCATTCAAGGCTGCTGGTGTTACTTATGACATTCAGAACGCTCTTGGCGACAAGACAAAGTTTGCAACAATTGCTCAAGCAATGCTCACAGAGGGTGTCAAGGTTCTCGTTCTCGTTAACCTTGATTCACCATCAGCAGCAGCAGTTGAAGCTTCTGCTAAGAAGCAGGGTGTTGCAACAATCGATTACGATCGCCTAACCCTCGGTGGTTCAGCTAACTACTACGTTTCATTCGATAACGTAGGCGTTGGAGTTCTACAAGGTAAGGGAATCGTTGCTTGCCTCAAGGCACACAAGGTTGCAAAGCCTCGCGTTGTTTACTTGAACGGTGCTCCAACAGATAACAACGCAACCCTCTTCAAGCAGGGTTACGCTTCAATCGTTGGTCCATACCTCAAGGCAACCGGTGGAACACTTGTTGATGACAAGTCAGTCGCTAACTGGGATAACACCCTTGGCGGAACAATCTTCGAACAACAGCTCACAAAGGCTGGCGGAAAGATTGACGCTGTAGTTTCAGCTAACGAAGGCCTTGGCCTTGCAGCTGTAGCTGTTCTCAAGAAGAACAACCTCAACGGTAAGACTTGCGTATCAGGACAAGATGCATCTCCAGCTGGACTTGCAGCAATCTTGACCGGTGACCTTTCTAACACCGTTTACAAGCCAATTTCTCAAGAAGCTAATGGAGCTGCAGCACTTGCAATCTCATTGGTAAAGGGAACAGCTGCAAAGACAAACGGCTCAGTCAAGGACGGAACTCGCGTAGTTAAGTCAGTTCTCTTGATCCCAACAACAATCACCAAAGCAAATGTCAAAGTAACTGTCAAGGATAAGTTCCGTACAGCGAAAGAGATTTGCGATATTGCTGGAGCAGCCCTTTGCACAAAATACGGAGTTAAGTAAGGTTTAAAACCCCTTAACCGTTAGTTCAAAGAAGCAAATTGCGTGAAACTGGGCCGAAGATAACCTCTTCGGCCCAGTTTTTTTCGTTATAGTCAAGCCATAAGCCTTATAGGAATCCGATTTCTTTGACAGGAGTATCTAGTGAGCGAACCCATTCTTTCGCTGCGTGGAATTAATAAATCTTTCGGTCCGGTGCACGTTCTCAAGAACGTTGACTTCGATGCCCATGTGGGCAAAGTAACTGCGCTCGTTGGAGATAATGGCGCTGGAAAGAGCACGCTCATTAAGTGCATCGCTGGTATCTACACCGCGGAATCTGGTGACATATTCTTCGAGGGCAAGAAGGTCGATATTAATGGCCCGCGCGATTCGACAGATCTTGGAATTGAAGTCGTGTATCAGGATCTCGCCCTCTGCGACAACCTAGACATCGTGCAGAACATGTTCTTAGGTCGCGAGGAGCGCAATGGTGTGACTCTCAATGAGACCCACATGGAATCTCTCGCCGCCAAGACGCTCGATGGCCTTTCAGTGCGAACTGTTAAATCTATTCGCCAGACCGTCTCATCCCTCTCCGGTGGTCAACGCCAGACCGTGGCAATCGCGCGCGCCGTTCTCTGGAATTCAAAGGTTGTTATTTTGGATGAACCAACCGCCGCTCTCGGCGTTGCTCAAACCGAACAAGTATTGAAGCTGGTGCGCCGCCTGGCCGATAATGGTTTGGCCGTTATTTTGATCAGCCACAACTTGAACGATGTCTTTGCTGTTGCTGATTACATCGCGCCGCTCTATCTCGGCACCATGGCAACGCAAGTCGAAACCAAGAATGTAAAGGCCAATCAGGTGGTCGAATTAATCACGACCGGTAAATCCGAGGGAATTGTGGGAGCAAACGCATGAGCGTCAATACCGAGAACCTCGCTAGTCAAGAGGTAACACTGAAAACTGTTCTTACCGACTATGTAGCGAAGATCAAAGCCGGAGACATTGGTGCGCTTCCTGCATTCCTAGGATTGGTCTCACTGGGACTCGTCTTCACCTTCTCATCACAGTATTTCCTCACCGCCCGCAATATGGCGAACCTGCTTACGCAAGCAGCGCCAGTAATCGTGATCGCAATGGGCCTGGTCTTCGTTCTGCTTCTTGGCGAGATCGACCTCTCTGCTGGGTTTGCATCAGGCGTTTGTGGTGCGGCGATGGTATTACTCATCAACGATCGCAAATTCCCCTGGTACCTCGCCCTCTTTATCAGCATTGTCATCGGAGTTGGCTTGGGATGGCTGATGGGAACCTTGGTTGCTCGGCTGCGCATCCCGTCATTCGTGGTTACCTTGTCAGCCTTCTTGGCTTTCCAAGGGGTTCTACTCTTGATGGCCGGAAATGGTGGCACGATTTTGTTGCAGGATCGTTTCATCATCGCTGTTCAAAATAACAACCTGACCCCAATCGTGAGTTGGCTCTTCTCTATTGTAGGTCTCGCTCTCTACGTAGGCTTAGGCTTAAATCGCATCCTGCACCGACGCCGCAAGAATCTTAAATCTGAACTCTTTAAGGTTTGGTTGACGAAGAATGTAATTTTGGTTGTTCTTGGAGTTGGCGCTACATATGTTCTTAATATGCAACGCGGCAATCCTCCCAACAGCAGCATTAAGGGCATGCCGATTGTGGTACCTGTGCTTCTCGCCATTTTGATGATCGGAACATTCGTACTTAACCGCACCGTCTTTGGCCGCCATTTGTATGCAGTGGGTGGCAATGCTGAAGCGGCACGTCGTTCGGGCATCAACGTGCGTCGCGTACGCACCTTGGCCTTCATGATCTGCTCTGGTCTAGCGGCAATTGCCGGAATGCTCTTTGCATCTATGTCGAACTCAATCTCACCAACAACCGGTGGCGGAACTACCTTGCTCTACGCCGTAGGCGCTGCAGTTATCGGTGGAACCTCGCTCTTTGGAGGTAAGGGAAAATTGCGCGATGCCATCCTCGGTGGTCTTGTAGTAGCTATCATCAATAACGGAATGGGTCTGCTGGGCTTTAGCTCAGGTACCCAGTACCTCGTTACCGGTGGAGTTCTCTTGATCTCTGCTTCTGTTGACGCCATCTCTCGTAAAGGCGCAAACATCGCTAACTAGGCTTTTACGCCCATCAAGTGCTCGAGAGCGAGTTGATCGATCTTCTCGTAACCATAACCCCGAGCGCCCGCTAGCTCTACATCAAATGATGCATCTCCTAGATCGCGCCATGATTCGCCAGCGGCAAGAGTTGGTACTTCGAGTTGATCTATACGCGACACCTTCATGGCATCGATAACGCGTGGATCCTTACGGAAGGCCAACGCGCGCTCTTTGAGCGCTAAATAGGTACGCATATTTGCCGTGGCTGATTCCCAGACACCAGCATCATCTTCGGTACGAGCTGGCTTGTAATCGAAGTGCTTTGGACCTTGGTAGTTATAACGCTCTAGCAGATCAACCAAGAAGAAGGCTGATTTGAGATCGCCATGTCCGAAGACGAGATCTTGATCGAACTTTGGACCATGCTGCCCGTTGAGATCGATATGGAATAACTTGCCCTGCCAGAGCGCCTGCGCAATGCCGTGCACAAAGTTCAGTCCGGCCATCTGCTCGTGGCCAACCTCTGGATTAACGCCGACCATCTCGGGGTTATCAAGGGTATTAATGAAAGCGAGCGCATGTCCGATCGTTGGCAAGAAGATATCGCCACGCGGCTCATTGGGCTTTGGTTCAATAGCAAACTTTATGTTGTAGCCCTTATCTTTTACATAAGCGCCGAGAATATTGAAGCCTTCGCGATAGCGCTCTAGCGCCACAAAGGCATCCTTGGCCCCATCAGATTCTGCGCCTTCACGGCCGCCCCAACAGACATAAATCTGCGCGCCGAGTTCGGCAGCTAAATCAATGTTGCGCATAGCCTTGGAAAGTGCGAAGCGGCGAATATCGCGATCGTTAGATGTAAGTGCGCCATCTTTGAAAACCGGATGGCTAAAGAGGTTTGTGGTCGCCATAGGAACCTGCATACCGGTCTCTTCCAGCGCCTTCTTAAAGCGATGAACATGGCCATTGCGGGCGGCTTCATCGCTGCCGAAAGGGATGAGATCATCATCGTGAAAAGTCACGCCATAAGCGCCACGGGCAGCTAACTCGTTAACGGAGCGGACCGGATCTAGCGGAGCGCGAGTGGCATCTCCAAAGGGATCGCGGGCCTGCCAACCCACGGTCCATAGACCAAAGGTGAATTTATCTGCGGGAGTTGGGGTAAGTGACATTCTTTTCGCTCCTTTGAGGCACTTTTACGTTCATTTGGCTCTAAGGCTAACCTACCCGTACCCTTACCGCGTATCTACCCTCCAGCGGGAGTGGTGAAATGGCAGACACGCAGGTCTTAGGAACCTGTGTCTTCGGACGTGAGGGTTCAAGTCCCTTCTCCCGCACCAGCACTAACCAATATTCATCTATATGACCATTGATATCCACTTTACGGTTATAGGGATATTACGCAAGGATGTTCTTTCTAGAGTCGGTCACCGTGAGTGATTGACGCCCCTGTCGCGATGGAAGGACCCCCAGATGGCTGAGAAGAAGTTTCTCTCATGGCTCGGTTTTAAGGATGAAGCATCTCCTACACCCGCAGGGACTGTTAATACGCCAGGGGTAGCCACTCCCCACGTCAGCACACTTGATCGTATTCGCGAATTGGAAGCCGAACTGGCTGATCTACGTGCGCGCCGCGATATCACCAGCCTGACACGCGAAGAGTTTGAAATTCTCGCCACCGAAACCGCAACCTCACTTATTAAGACGGCGCAAGCTCGCGAAGCGCGCGCAGTAGCAGCGGCCGAGCGTGCATTATCTGAGGCGCAACGAGTAGCAAAGCAATTGACTGAGACGGCGGAAACTAAGGCACGTAGCGCCTTACAAACTGCAGAAGGTCGCGGGCGCAAGTATCTCGAAGCGGCGGAACTAGAAGCTAAGGAAGCGATCGAAAAAGCCACGAAGGCGGCGCAGGAACTTCTCGACTCTAAACACCGTGAAGCAACCACCATTACATCGGCTGCAAAGCGGGAAGCCGATCATGTAATTTTGGAAGCAACGACCGATATCGCAAACTTTAAGAATTGGCTCAGCGGCGCTGTGGCCGAATCAGAACGGCTCCAGAAAATTCAGCACCAGGCACTCGCCGCAGCAGAAGAAGGTATCCGTCAAACCCGCGCCAGAATGAGTACCGCTTTTGAGAAATTGGCTGCGCTCGGAGTAGATATTGAAAATGCACTGGACGAGAATCATCACCCCAAGGAGAAGGAATTTACACGTTCTACTCCTGTAGCTCCCGCAAAGCCTGCGACCGTTAAGCCTGCGGCGAATAAGAGTGCCAAGCCTGCGGCAAAGAAAACTACTACTCGCAAGAGCGTGGGAAGACCACCAAAGCGTAAGTAATGGCGGTTAAACCCTCCCGCTATATTGCCCCGATCGATGGGTTGCGGGCGATAGCTGTAACAGCGGTAATTCTCTATCACTTAGGAATTAATTGGATTCCCGGAGGATTTCTCGGCGTTGATCTCTTCTTTGTTATCAGCGGTTATGTCATAACACGCCTCTTGCTCGATTCCATCATGAGCAAAGGAGCGCTAGATCTGCGCGAATTTTATTGGGCTCGAATGCGACGTCTGGTTCCTGCACTTCTCTTCATGCTCGCTGGGACAACCTTCGTCATCGCCGCCTGGAAACCCGATGCTATTCACCGCTTCTTGAGCGACCTGCCGTATGTACTTACCGGCAGCGAAAATTGGCACCTAGTGGGCGTGCATCAAGATTATTTCCAGGCTATTGGGCGCCCACCGCTCCTGCAACATATCTGGTCTCTTGGCGTGGAAATTCAGTTTTACGCGCTCTGGCCTTTAATCTTGTTGGCAATTCTGCGCTACTTTGGAAAGAAGCGCGTCGCGCAAATATCGTTAGCGATTGCTTTTATCTCCGGTCTAGCGCTCTTCATATATTCAATCCAGGTTGATTCAACGCAGACAAATAACATCAGCCACATCTACTTCGGAACCGATACCCATAGCTTGGGGCTATTCCTGGGTGCCGCTTTAGCGGTGAGTTGGATACCTAAGAACCTCAACAAGAACATCTCGCAGCGAGCCCAAGACTTTGTAGATGGAATTGGCGTATTTGGGTTGTTGGGATTGCTTTGCACCTTCTTCTTTATCGATGAATCAAATCCTGCGCTTTACCGCTTAGCCTTTCCGCTCGCTGCACTTTTCGGCTGCGCAATCATCACCTCGCTAGTACATCCTGCGTCAAGATTCGCTCCACTATTGAGCGCCCGACCAATAGTGTGGATAGGCCAACGTTCCTATGGAATTTATTTATGGCACTGGGTGATATTTCAAGTAACTCGTCCTAACGTGGACTTAGCGGGAGCAAGTTGGGCTATCAACTGCGCGCGCATTCTCATCGTTATCGCCTTGGCAGATATCTCACTGCGCTGGGTGGAAATTCCTATTAGACGCGGCACTCTTGCCAACTGGTTCCGTGGCATGAAGTACAGAACCAAAGTGACCCAGCGCAATCAAAAGATCTGGGTAGCTCTTGTACTCGTCGGATTTGTTGCATCAACTGGCGGAGCAGCTTGGGCCGCTCTCAATCAAGATAAACCTAATGCGGCGCCCAGCACTACCAGCCTTTTGCCAACCCTTTCCAGCCAATCCGTAACTCCAACTACGAAGCCGGGCTTATGGGTAACCGGCGACTCGATCATCTTGGGCATTAGAGATAAGTTACAAAGCCACTTTCCCATCGAGTTGATCAATGCTCGAGTGGGCAGGCAGATCGGTGAATTGATTCAAGTTGTAACTACCGATCGCCCTGGCTTGGAGCAATCTAAGGTGATCTTCGATATAGGAAATAACAATCACCTCACCGAAAGTGATGTGCGCACCCTCTTTGAGCTCCTAAAGAATCAACCCCAGATGATTGTCGTTGATTCGGCGGTGCCGCGGGTATGGAGAGATGACAATAATCGCATCATTCGCTTGGTACTAGCTGATTACCCGCAGGCGCGCATGATCGATTGGGCGACGATATCGCAGGGCCACCCCGAATACTTTGCACCAGATGGAGTCCACCTGAGCGATGCGGGTGGAGATGTATATGTAAGTGCGATCTTAGAAGCACTTAAATAATTACTTTAAGTCTCCCGCAGATCTAATTGACGGGAGACTTAAGCGAAGTACGATTTAAGCGAATTGGCCAGGAAGTCCGAAGACCTTACCTGCCACGACTGCTCCATCTGAATAAACAGCGGAGATCTTGAAGGAGGTCCAACCATTAGTGCTGCCCTTAGTAACATCAAGGGAGATCTGCGTTGCTGGAACGGTTGCGATCAACTTAAATGCCCCACCACTAGAAGAAGCTTCGATGTTGTATGTCGTCAACCCGATTGCGCCAGTTGCAGGGAACCAGAAGATTGTTGCGCCTGTTGCGGTGTAGTGAGCAACGATTCCCACTGGAGCCAAATCGGTAGCTGCGGTCGCAGTACCTGGATCGGCCGAAACTACAGTTCCGGTTGCGGTGGTCTCGCTGGAACTAGAACCGGCAGCGGGCGTAAGCGAGGCAAGCGGTGTGTCACTTGGAGTTGCTGAAGCAGTTGCTGCAGGGGTTGCATTTGCGTTCGAGTCACTATTCGCTGCTTTGTGATTGCGGTTAACCACCAAGATCGCGATCAAGACAACGCCAATGATCACGGCGAGCACAACACGAGAGGAAGACTTTTGATTCTGGGCTGGTCCCTTAGGGGCAGTTGGAGTTGTAGGTGCAACAGGTGCTGGAACTTTAATTGCAGAATCTACTGAAACAACGGATGCTGCCGGGCTGGAAGGTCTGCGCGATGGAACAGCCGGAATGACGATACGAGTCGCAGTCTTCTTGGCAGCTGACTTCTTCGCAGGTGCCTTCTTCGCTACCTTCTTGGCAGGTGCTTTCTTCGCTACCTTCTTGGCAACGGCTCTCTTAGCAGGTGCCTTCTTCGCAACCTTTTTAGCAGGTGCCTTCTTAGCAGGTGC